>CAZCDC010000050.1:14393-17112 GCA_964497195.1 uncultured Rhodobacterales bacterium
GATGCGTTTCGCGTTTTGATCCGCGATCATATTGATTTGTTGTTTTGCAACGAACATGAAATGCGCGCCATGTATGAAACCGAGGATTTGGCAGCAGCACTGGACCGCGCCGCGTCCGAGGTTGAAACCGTGGCCTGCACTGTTGGCGCGGATGGTGCGTATATCCGGCAAGACGGGCAGGAATTTCATGCGCTAGCGACCGAGGTTGACATCAAAGACGTGACCGGTGCGGGTGATTTATTTGCGGCGGGGTATTTGTTTGGGGTTATTAGCGGGCGTGATCCGCTGACCTGTGGCCAGATGGGTTGCGCAGCAGCAGGGGAGATTATTTCCCATATCGGCGCGCGGCCCGAGGCAGATTTGACCGCGCTGTTTAAGAAACACAATCTGCTTTAGGGGGTTTTGATGGCTTATACTTACGATACCGAAAATATTTTCGCCAAAATCCTGCGCGGCGAAATACCGAATAATACCGTGATGGAAACCGAACATTGTTTGGCATTTCGCGATCTTTATCCGCAAGCACCCGAACATATTTTGATAATCCCCAAAGGCGCATATGTGAATTTTGACCATTTCGGAGCAGAGGCCAGCGATGCCGAGCTGGTAGATTTTAGCCGCATAATCGCAAAGATTTCGCGCGATATTGGCGTTAGCCCTGATATGGGTGGTCAGGGGTATCGCCTGATTGCCAATGCCGATATCCACGGGGTGGCGGATGTTGCGCATTTGCATGTGCATCTGCTTGGCGGGCGGCGATTGGGGCGGATGCTACAACCTGCTTGAAAAATGTGGCGCAATATTGCCAACTGGCCTGAACAGATTCTAAGGAAAACCCATGACAATCGACGCCCCCGAAACCGAAGAAGTAACCACCTCCAAAGTAAAATGTGACGGCAATGGTGACCATCCGCGTGTCTGGTTGATTATTCCCGCTGATACCGGATTCGTTGAATGCGGCTATTGCGACAAACGCTTTGTGCTGAAAAAATAGCATGGCATTTGGCAAAGGGCATCATCTGCATCTTATTGACGGCTCGGGCTTTATTTTCCGAGCTTACCATGCTTTGCCGCCGCTAACGCGCAAATCTGACGGGTTTCCGGTGGGGGCGATTTCCGGTTTTTGCAATATGCTGTTCAAATTTGTCGAGGATAGCAAAGGCCATGATGCGCCTACGCATGTCGCGGTGATTTTTGACCACAAAGGCAAGACGTTTCGATCTGATATATATCCAGAATACAAAGCCAATCGTCCGCCTGCGCCCGAGGATCTGGTGCCGCAATTTCCGGTTATTCGCGATGCAACCCGCGCGTTTAACCTGCCTTGTGTGGAAATGCAGGGGTTTGAGGCTGATGATATTATTGCGACTTATGCTATTCAGGCGCGCGATTTGGGCGCGCGTGTTACGGTGATTTCCAGCGACAAAGACCTGATGCAACTGGTTGGCGGCGGGGTGGAAATGCTCGATCCGATGAAAAACCGCCATATTGGCATTGACGAGGTCGAGGAGAAATTTGGTGTTAAGCCCGACCGCGTTATTGATGTGCAAGCTCTGGCTGGCGATAGCGTGGATAACGTGCCGGGCGCGCCGGGGATTGGCATTAAAACCGCGGCTTTGCTGATTAACGAATATGGTGATCTGGATAGTTTGCTGGAACGGGCTGGCGAGATCAAACAGCCAAAGCGGCGGCAGACATTGATTGATAATGCAGATCAAATCCGCACCTCGCGCGAATTGGTGACTTTGCGGCTGGATGTGCCTGTTGTTGAGGTTTTTGATGATTTTGAGCTGCGCGATCCGGTGGCGGATGACGTTATGGCCTTTATGATGAAAATGGAATTTCGCGGGCTTAGTCAACGGATGGCAGCCAAACTGGGTGCGCCAATGCCGACATTTGAGCAAACCGCCACCAGCGGGGGATCGACCCCCACTGATGGCGGCGCGGAAATTGCCGCGCTGACCGCGCCGATAGATCCGAGCAAATACGAAAAGGTATCCTCTGGCGAGGCCTTGCAGGTATGGATCGACAAAATCTATGGCCGGGGATATGTGGCGTTTGACACAGAAACCACCGGCCTGAACGAAATGCTGGTTGATCTGGTTGGCATATCGTTATGTGTTGAACCGGGTGAGGCGTGTTATGTGCCGCTGGCGCATATGGCTGGCGCGGGTGATCTTTTGGGTGCGGCCACGCGCGTTGACGGGCAAATGACAGTGGACGCAGCGTTGAAAATTTTGCGCCCGATGCTGGAAGACCCTTCGATTATTAAAATCGGCCAAAACATGAAGTATGATATGAAAATCATGCGACGATACGATGTGGATATTGGCCCAATCGACGACACGATGCTGATGTCCTACGCGCTGAATGGCGGGGTGCATCGGCACGGCATGGATGTGCTTTCAGATCAGTATCTGGATCATAAACCCATCCCGATCAAGTCTTTGATCGGGACCGGAAAATCGCAGATTACTTTTGCTCAAGTGCCGCTGCAAGATGCTGTGCCTTATGCGTCCGAGGACGCGGATATTACCCTGCGTCTGTGGAAACTGTTCAAGCCGCGCTTGTCGGCGGAAAAGCTAACCACGGTTTATGAAACCATGGAGCGGCCCTTGGTGCCGGTTTTGGCGGAAATGGAGATGTTTGGCATCAAGGTTGATCGCCAACATCTGTCGCGGATGTCCAATAATTTTGCCCAGAAAATGGCAGGGCTGGA
>CAZCDC010000051.1:0-3274 GCA_964497195.1 uncultured Rhodobacterales bacterium
GTGTATGATTTGCTGGCGGAAATCATTGCAAAACTGACGGATGCTTGATGTTTTGCGCTGGACGCGATACCGCCATAGGGAACGATTTTTTCAAGGAGCTGCGCAATGGCAAACCCGTCTATTCTTATTCTTCCCGGTGATGGCATTGGCCCCGAAGTCATGGCCGAAGTCCGCAAAATCATCGGCTGGTTTGATGAGAACCGGAACTTGAATTTTGATCTGTCCGAGGACCTTGTTGGCGGCGCAGCCTATGATGCCCACGGCACGCCGCTTACGGATGAAACCATGGCCAAAGCTCAAGAAGTTGACGCGGTTTTGTTAGGCGCGGTGGGCGGCCCTGCCTATGACGAGCTGGATTTCAGCGTTAAACCCGAACGCGGGTTGTTACGTCTGCGCAAGGAAATGGATTTGTTTGCAAACCTGCGCCCCGCCCAATGTTTTGATGCTTTGGCGGATTTTTCATCCCTGAAAAAACATGTGGTTGCCGGTCTGGATATCATGATTGTGCGGGAATTGACCTCGGGGTCATATTTTGGCGAGCCGCGCGGCATTTCTGATTTGCCTGATGGCGGGCGTGTGGGCATTAATACCCAGCGTTACACTACCGATGAAATCCGCCGCGTGGCGCGGTCTGCGTTTGAACTGGCCCGTAAACGCGGCAATAAAGTTTGTTCGATGGAAAAAGCTAACGTGATGGAAAGCGGTATTTTATGGCGCGAAGAAGTCACTTGGGTGCATCAAAATGAATATCCAGACGTGGAGCTTTCACACATGTATGCCGATAATGGCGCCATGCAACTGGTGCGCTGGCCTAAACAATTTGATGTGATTGTCACCGATAATCTGTTTGGCGATATTCTGTCGGATTGCGCGGCGATGCTGACCGGATCCTTGGGCATGTTGCCCTCGGCCAGTCTTGGCGTGCCAATGGAAAACGGACGGCCAAAGGCGATGTATGAACCCGTGCATGGTTCTGCGCCGGATATTACCGGCCAAGGCAAAGCCAACCCGATTGCCTGTATTTTGTCGTTTGCGATGGCGCTGCGGTATTCGTTTGATCAAGGGCTGGAGGCTGAACGGCTGGAAGCTGCGATTGAAAAAGTGCTGGCAGATGGTGCGCGCACCGCTGATTTGCTTGGGCCGACAGGTGGCTCGCCGATTTCAACCGGTGAAATGGGTGATGTGATTATCGCTGCACTGAACGCTAGCCTTTAAAGCTGGCGATCAGTTTAATCTGCTCAATCGCCTTTTTGACGATAAACGCAGATTTTTTAGAAAACTCCGGATCCTTGGCAATTTTTAAGGTTCCGGTATCGAATCCTTTGAATTTCTCAAAATTCTTCCAGAACTTGGCGCGATAATTCTGCAATTGCGCCAGTGAATTAGAAACACTGCGCCCCTGTTGTTTAATGTTTTTACCCCAGGATTCTTCAGTCGGGTCAGCCAGAAATGCCTTGGCCCCGGCCACAAATTTGACCAGTGATCCCTTAAGAAGTTTTGCTGCCAGCATGTTTTTCTTGTCGATATCGGCTTTGACCTTTTCAACCGACCCGATCATATCAAGGCTTTTGCATGTCACCGCATATTGAGCCGCCATTTTGCCTACTTCGGCCGCAGCCTTGGCAGCACTTGACCCCATCGGTGTTGATTTCAGCTTTTTCTCGGCTTCGGCCGCTTTGGATTTGATAATGCCAAGCTGCTTGCGCATTGGCTCAACTTTGCTGGCGTATTCCTTTTTGGCCGCAACGACTTTTTTCGTAAGTTCCTCAATGGTTTTTGAAGGGTTGCTGGCAGGATCAAGCAATGCCAAATCGGTTTTTTTCAGCATCAAATCAAGTTTTTTCAGTTCAGCACCTAGGCCGGTTTTTATCAGTTTACCAACCTTGCCTTTTGCCTTTTGCCAATGGGGGTTTTTTAATTCACCCGGACAATTTATACCTAAATCTGAGGGGCGAATGCCGGCCATCGTAAACTCCAAAAACGAACTCTTATATCCAATCTACCTCACATTGACAAATCTAGGCAAGGTTTTCATTCGGTTTAGAAAGATTAAATAGATATCAACAATTTAAAAGCTACATAACAGCAGGTTCAAATTATCTTGCGACACTTCATGAAATTCAGGAATTGTGCTTTTGTCCACCAGCGGAAATGGCTAAGACTAGTCCAACAACAAAGGATGTGCCTATGACAAAATCCATCGACTATAAGCAACGTATGCAATCTGAAATGAATGCATTGATGCAGGTTGCCATGAAAAACATGGTCAAAGGGTTGCTGGAGGAGGTCGCCGAAACCGGATTGCCCGGCGCGCATCATTTTTTCATTACCTTTAAAACCGGCCATCCCGGTGTTGATTTGGCGCAATGGCTAAAAGACAAATTTCCCGATGAAATGACAATTGTGATGCAGGAATGGTTTGATAATCTGGCCATTATGAACGACCGTTTTACCATTACCTTGAATTTCAATAATACCGCCGAACCAATGGTTATTCCGTTTGATGCATTAACAGCATTTGCTGATCCCTCTGCTGAATTTGGTTTGCGGTTTGATGCAAAACCTGCCGGACCTGCCGCAGAGGCGGAAATTGACAACGCTATTGAAGAAGTTGCCAAAGAAGCTGATGTGGTCAGCCTCGATACATTCCGTAAAAAATAAGGATTGCCCCAATGACCCGCACAGAAACCGACAGTTTTGGCCCTTTGGAGGTTCCCTCGGATAAATACTGGGGTGCGCAAACCCAACGTAGCCTGATCAATTTTCCGATCGGTTGGGAAAAACAGCCTATTGCCATTGTGCGGGGTTTGGGTGTGGTCAAACAAGCCTGCGCTGAGGCAAATATGACATTGGGTAAACTGGAGCCAAAACTGGGCAACGCGATTGTTGCAGCAGCGGCGGAGGTCGTGGCTGGTAAGTTTGACGATAATTTCCCGCTGGTGGTTTGGCAAACGGGGTCTGGTACTCAATCCAACATGAACGCCAATGAGGTGATTGCGAACCGTGCAATTGAAATGCTGAACGGCGTGATTGGCACCAAAGATCCGGTTCACCCCAATGATCATTGCAATATGGGCCAGTCCTCAAACGATACTTTTCCCACAGCCATGCATATTGCGGTGGCGACATCTGCCCATGAAATATTACTGCCGGGGCTGGAAAAACTGCACAGCGCATTGGCCACCAAGGCTGAGAATTTCAAAGATATCATCAAAATCGGCCGCACTCATACGCAGGATGCAACGCCGCTGACGCTGGGTCAGGAATTTGGCGG
>CAZCDC010000051.1:3374-12932 GCA_964497195.1 uncultured Rhodobacterales bacterium
GCCGCACTCATACGCAGGATGCAACGCCGCTGACGCTGGGTCAGGAATTTGGCGGGTATGCGTTTCAGGTTGAACAGGGTATCGCGCGGGTGCGCCATGCGTTGAAAAACATTTATCCGTTGGCACAGGGTGGTACAGCGGTGGGCACCGGCCTGAATACTCAAAAAGGCTGGGCCGAAATGGTTGCGGCAAATATGGCTGAAATCACAGGTCTGCCTTTTGTGACCGCGCCCAATAAATTTGAGGCTTTGGCTGCGCATGACGCATTGGTTGAAATCTCTGGCGCGCTAAAAACCGTGGCGGCCAGCGTGTTCAAAATCGCCAATGATATTCGGCTTTTGGGGTCTGGCCCGCGCTGTGGGCTTGGCGAATTGATGTTGCCTGAAAATGAACCCGGGTCGTCAATTATGCCGGGTAAAGTTAATCCAACTCAAGTTGAGGCCATCACGCAGGTCTGTGCGCAGGTGATGGGCAATGACGCTGCGGTCGGTTTTGCTGGGTCTCAGGGGCATTTTGAATTGAATGTCTATAAACCGATGATGGCCTATAACGTGTTACAATCTATACAGCTTTTGGGGGATAGCGCCGTGGCATTTACCGATAATTGTGTGATGGGCATTGAGGCCGATGAGGATAGGATTTCAAAGCTGATGTGGGAAAGCCTGATGCTGGTTACTGCATTGGCGCCCGAAATCGGCTATGATAACGCCACCAAAGTCGCCAAAACCGCCCATAAAAACCGTACCACCCTGAAAGAAGAAGCAATCCGGCTGGGATTTGTTGACGAAGCAACATTTGACCGTGTTGTGCGGCCCGAAAATATGATTGGGCCAAAATGAGCAGCAACGTCGTAAATTTGCGTAAAACCCGCAAAAACCGCGACCAGCAGGCCAAACGAAAGGCCGCAGACGCTAATTCTGCGGCTTACGGCATTCCTAAATCTCAGCGCGACCTACAAAACGCAAAATCCCAGAAGGCCGCGCGAGACCTGGATAACCACAAGCGCGATGTCTGACGCGCGGCCACAGAAACGATCGCTGACCCTGCACGCACACCGCACATCGGTGTCGCTCGAAGAACCGTTTTGGCAGGCTTTTCTGAAAATAGCAGCAGAGCAGGGCAAGACCATTAATGGTCTTGCCGCTGAAATTGATGATGCGCGCATGGGCAGCTCTGGCTTGGCGACAGCGATTCGGCTTTTTGTATTACAAGAACTTCAATCAGTCATCGCGCGGGATCAGTCGCAGTAAAATCCCGTCTTTGCTGCGCACAGTCAGATAGGCCACCGGCACCGGATCACTGACAATTTCAAACCGGAACTTTTGCACCAGCATTGCCAACAGCAAAACACCCTCAGCCATGCCAAACCCTGCGCCGGGGCACACACGCGGTCCGGCTGAAAACGGGATATAGGCGTTGCGTTTACACTCTTTGCCATTATCACTTTCCCACCGATCCGGGTCAAATTCATCGGGCTTATCCCACAGCTTTTCATGACGATGCAGATGCCATGGCGACAAAATGATCATTGACCCCTTTTTTGCAATCCTGTTGCGTAACGGCTCTTTTTGCACAGTTTCACGCACCATCATCGGCACCGGAGGGTATAAACGCAGGGTTTCGCGAAAAACAGCGCGTGTGAATTTCAATTTGGATAATTGCGAAAACTGGATATTTTCCATATCTAGGCTGCTGACTTCCCCCGCCAGCCGTTCCTGTGCGGCAGGGTCAAATGCCAATAAATACAGCGCCCATGATAACGCAGATGCAGATGTTTCATGCCCCGCCAAAAAGAAAATCGCCACCTGATCAACCATTTCATCGACATCAAACCCACGCCCAGATTCCGGGTCTGTGGCGGTCATAATCTTGGTGGCAAGATCATTCGGCGCTGCCCCAAGCGCGATGTCTGACTGCCGCGCGAGGACCAAACTCTGCAACAAATTGCGAATTTTCCGCGCGGCCTCCTTGGCGTTTTTGTTGCGAAACCGTGGAAACCAGCGCGGCAATTGCAGCAATCCAGCGATATTCCACAATGGTTGGGTGCGCTGATAATCCCGAAACGCCTGAAAAACCTGTGTGGCAGTATTGTCTGCAATCGGAATCGAAAAAAGGGTGCGAAAAATCACATCTGCGGTCAGATGAGAGGTTTCAAATTCCATCTCAACCTCACCACCATTCCCCAGCCGCTCTAAGGCCGCCAAGCCTGCGTCGCGCATCGCTGGAAACGCGTCTTTCAGGCGGCCACCCTCAAAAGCCGGGTCAATAATGCGGCGCTGTTGTTTCCAGACCTCGCCATTGGTGACAAACACCGAATTTCCCAGCAACTCGCGCAATGTATCGTGAATAATAGGGGATTTTGGAAAATCTTCGGGCCGTTCCTTAAGAACTTTCTTAACCAGATCCGGTTGATTAATCAGGTAGCTGGAAAAAAATGGCGTGCGGGTCACGGCCATCCAGGCGCGGTATAATCTATCGGGTTGAGACGCAAAAATATCTTGCCGAAACAAACGGATACGGCCAATTATCCCTATGCCATCGGGGCGCGATGCCGGCTTTGCGGGGATTTTAGCCATCTGCCATACCAACATGTTTTGAGGTGCAACGGGTTTGTTTTGAGGGCGAATGTGCCTTGCCCTCAAAACGGTCTTTCAGCATTTTTGGCCCTGCGGTGATCGCAAAATAATCATAGATCCCGGGCTGGTCAAAGCTGCATAAATATTGAAAATGCTGGCGGAAAAATTGGTTTTTCTGGGCTTTGAATTTTTCGGGTGACAGGCTTTGTGAAAAGGCTGCCGATAAAATTTTGGGTCCGGTTTGCTCCGTTGGTGCCACGCCGCTGCACGCAACCGGATCACAAAGCGCAAAACACGCACCATCCCCGGGCGCGGAAAAATCCACCCATGTTATGGTTTTGGATTGGGCCAGATCGTGCAAATTACGTCGTAAACCCTGTGCAGCAGGCAAATATGAAATCATCGGCACTACTTGCCCCAATGTCAGGAGCGAAAGCCTGTCCTCATTTTTAGCAATTTTCCCGTCCCGCTCCATTTCGGCCAATAATTCTATCGCTAAATGGGCACCGGATGAATGACCAACAACAAGAACTTCGTGGTTGTCGTCAAGCAAGGCTGCTGCTACGCGGGTTTTAAATTCTTCAATTCGCGCGCGCATTTCGGATGTATGTGCGCCGGCATTCCATGCGGAATAAGCATAGTCATAAAGCAGATAATAGGCATAAATCCGGCCATCATGTTTTTTAAACTTTTGCAAAATAACAACGCCCGTCCCAATCCCGATTACTGCTGAAACAACCACCAGAACCATGCCAAAATAGGCAATATTTTGCATTTCCCACTCGCGAACAAAAGGAATTGCCATATGCACAAACACAAATCGGCCAAGCCAACCAACAAGAAACCCGACAAGAATCGCCAATAACAACTGCCCCATCAGCACGGCCACCGGATAAAGCGCGGCAATCATCGGGGCTGGACGCAGCCGGATCAGCGCAAATAATGCGCCGGTGCGCAGATATAGCCATAAGGTGCGCAACATTAGCCAATATGTTGCCGGAATGCTTGCGGTCATGGAGGATTGAACAATGTCGTTCCAGAGCAGAAATTCAACCGTTGTGCTGGTGTGTTGGCCATTTATATCAGCCTCAACCTGCCAGCAATACGGCCCGTTTTTAACAGGTTTTGCGCTGATATTCAGATTATAACCCGAAATACGCGCCTGCGCAGCCCCTTCACGGCGATAAATCTCGCGGTAGCGGCGCGCTGGCATCGGATCATAGCCGGGCAAATAAAACACATGCCGTTTTTTTACAGATTTGTCAGTCACACGCCAATCCAGTTTTTCTTAGCATATTGTGCTGCCAAGCGTTTGGATAGGCTTAACCGATCGCGGCGAGGCCAGGAAATTTTTCCTGAAGCCAATACGCCAGATCGGTAAAGCTGCCAGTGAGCATCATCAGGCCGATGGTCCAGAGCAACAATCCTGAAATCCGCTCGATCCGGTGCATGTGTTTTTTGAAACGGTTCATCAAAACCATGGATCTGCGAATGAAAATTGCCGCCAGCAAAAAAGGTATGCCAAGGCCAAACGCATAAGCCATCATCATAAACATGCCTTTTGATATTGAGCCTTCTTCAACCACCAAAAACAGGATGGTTCCCAGTATTGGCCCAATGCACGGGGTCCAGCCAAAGGCAAAGGCGACGCCAAGGATATAAGCGCCAATGATTGACCCGCCGCGATCACCGGCGTCGATGCGGGCTTCGCGGTATAGGAACGGAATACGGATGATATCCAGAAAATGCAGACCAAAAAACATTACAATTATGCCGCCGGTGATGGTCATGGCGCCCTGATATTGCAAAATCGCCCGCCCTAATGTGCTGGCGGCAATGCCCATCAGCATAAATATGGTTGACAGGCCCATGACAAAAAACAGCGCCGCGATGATAACTTTGCGGTTTTTGCCGGATTCAACATCCTCCATCGAGGTGCCTGCCATATAGGCCAGATAAGGCGGCACAATCGGCAAAACGCATGGCGATAAAAAACTGATTACGCCGGCAACCAGCGCAATAAGCATCGCGGGCAGTAATGAGGCATCAATGACATCAATTCCAAACATGGGCATTCCTTTTTTTGCCATCCTACAGGGGCTTAGCGCCAAGGTCATGTCCCGATTGGTCACATTCTCGTGGACAAAACGGCGCGGCATGTTAGCAAAGGCAAATGGAATGGGACCAAGAACTGGATGCGGCGGGGCTTTTGTGCCCATTGCCGGTATTAAAGGCGCGCAAACGGCTGCAATCAATGGATTCTGGTACAGTTTTGCGCGTATTGGCGGATGACCCCGCCGCACAAATTGATTTTCCGCATTTTTGCAACGAGCAAAACCATGAAATGGCCGCGATTGAGGATATCTCACCGCCGCTACGCGCGTATTTTGTGCGCAAGGGATAGCGAAAATTCCAGCCATCCAGCCAGCGGGATATTTTAAAGTTAATAAATCCCGCTCACTGGACAATTATTAATTACTTTTTAATAAAATTATCCGATTTTTGCATGGACACTCCGCGCAACGGGTATTTTTAGAAAATTCGTCGCAGCGGTCTCATGGTATTAAGAATTTTGACCACCGAAAGCAGATGATTTGCTCACCAAACGAAAATACAGAAAAGATGTCAGGATTATTTCTGGCTTTGTAGACAAAGAATTTTATTGGGCGCAATTGCCCTCTGGATCTCAAAAAAAACAATGCGCGGCTGAGCATTATTTAACGGTAGGTGCTGATCTTGGACTTGACCCATCCACGGGGTTTTCCTCCAAGTTTTATCTAGAGGTGAATGATGATGTAGCCGGATCTGGGGTTAACCCTCTTTTGCATTACGTCAAGTTTGGCAAGCAAGAAAAACGGCAAGGTATTCGCCGTAGCGACGCGCAAAATGCATCACAAGACATCGCCGGGTTAGCAGCATCAATCAGCGCATTTGTCGATGAAAATTTTTATTGGGAGCAGTGCCCAAAACCGGATGGTGCCGAGGTCAGCGCAGCGGAGCATTATATTGTTCAAGGCGCACAAACAGGGTTGGACCCGTCATGCTATTTTTCAACAAATACTTATGCGGCGGCAAATAATTTAAACCTGACAA
Source organism: uncultured Rhodobacterales bacterium (assembly GCA_964497195.1). GTDB lineage: Bacteria > Pseudomonadota > Alphaproteobacteria > Rhodobacterales > Rhodobacteraceae > UBA3077. The sequence continues at coordinate 9,044 of CAZCDC010000051.1, forward strand.
TTGACGAAAACCCGCTTGTACATTTTGCACTAGCGCAAGGTAATAACAACAATTTAGCAGGCTATGAACTTGCCAGAATAATTGATGAAAATAATACAAACCCCCTTAATAATAAGGCTATTACCGCCCTAAACGAGGCAAATACGCGGCAATATATTACCGATTGCAGGCTGCTTGGTGCCGGTTTCAAAACCGCGTCAGTCAACGGGTTTGAGGGCATTTACGAAATGTCGTCCCAGCGCGCAAAACACATAAATGCCAGTGCCAAACCCCATGTTTTATCGCTGGATATCTGGGATACAATTTTGCGTCGTAATTGCCACCCGGATGAGATTAAATTGCGCAGTGCAAGGTTTGCCTGGCTGCATAGCCGACAAGAAAATAGCAAAATCGCCCATCTTCATCCCGGTGATTTTTTTAGAATCCGCAAGATCGCTGAGGCGCAGGCGGCAAATGATGAATATGAATATAAATTTTCGGAGGCCATGCAAATCTGGAGCCGGTTTTTAGGGCCGGATTGCCCGCTGGATGGCAAGGACCTAGAGAATTTTGAAATCAGGCTTGAAAAGTCAGCCACATTTGTTGACCAGACTATAAAACAGGTTCTGGCCAATCATAAAGGCCGCAAAATCTGTGTTTCGGATTTTTATATGTCAGCGGAGCAACTGGCTGAGATTTTGCAGCATAACAAGGTCGAAATTGATCAGGTTTACGCCTCATCAGATTTTCTGGCAACCAAACGAGAGGGGACTCTTTTTGGACATATCCTTGAAAAGGAGAACCTGGAAAACGGTGAAATATTTCATATAGGGGATCGTGCTGATTCGGATTTCTCCGTACCAAAACGTCTGGGAATTAAAGCAGAATATTACCCGAATGAGCGCCACAGTGCTGCGATGCCCGCATTGGAAGCTTGTTTTGAAAACGGTCTTAGGGGTGATTATTCGACCCATTATGGCAATATTTTAAAATTATTATCCTGCACGGATGATAAAAATTTCCCGCTTGAGGCCCTCGCAGTGGCGCTATGCGGATTTGGCATGCGTATTCTGGAAGACGCTAAAAGCAACAAAATGGACCAGATATTCTTTTGCACGCGCGAAGGTGTGTTTTTCAAAGAATGTTATGATTTGCTGGTGGCGCAGGATGTTTATGATCTGGGGGAATATCCGGAATCAAAGATTTTGCACGTCAGCCGGCGGGCAACATTTGCCGCATCATTGTCATCATTTTCTACAACAGAATTAATGCGTCTCTGGAGCCAATATTCAAAGCAATCGCTTTTCTCATTGGCGACAACATTGAATATTGACCCTAAAACATGGGAAAAGCCCGCGAAAATTTGCGGCATAGATATTAACGAAGTGATCACATATCCGTGGCAAGACAGCCGGGTTCAAAAACTATTCACAACAGAATCCTTTGCAAAAACTGTTCAAAAACACATCTGGCAACAACGCCAAAATCTGACGGAATATCTTGTAAAAACTGGTTTTGAGCAATCCGGAAAACCAAAGATGATGGTGGATATTGGCTGGCGCGGCACCATTCAGGATAATCTGGCTCAAGTGTCACTCGGCGATATTTCGGGGAGCTATCTTGGCCTGAACCAATTTCTGAATCCACAGCCGGAAAATACCTCAAAATCGGCGTTTCTATTCAACTGTAATATAGGCCAGAATTTTGCTGTCGATGATTATGCCGCTTTGGAATTTCTGTTTAATACCGGCGGTGGTTCGGTTATCGGATATCAAAATGGCACGCCGCTGCGCGACATAATTCCCCAAGAAGAAAAAATTGTAGTTGAGCATGTCTCGCCTTTTCAAAAAAGACTGCTTGATGCGGTTGGAATTGTGGCGAATTATGTAAAAACCCATGGGCTTGTGGCCGCGGATTTGCGGGAATTATCACGTATAATCATTAATGGTTATATGAAATCTCCGCCTGCTGATGTTGCAGATGCATTTGCCAATCTTGAACATAATGAAAGTTTTGGAACCGGTACGAATGAGGAAATGGCCCTTGAAGGTCTGGAAATCACTGCGGTGTTTAAGAAAAATACAGCACAGCTGCATGGCGGACTGAATGATGTATTTTCATCCAAAAGATGGCCCGCTGGGCTGGCGCATTCCAGTCAGATCACTGCAAAAACCCGGCGGTTGCTGATTGATAAAAAACTACATTTGCCAACGCGGCTTTTTGCGCCGACAGCATTTAACAAACCTCTGCGCAGCCAGCCCGTAATTGCGATTGCAACACCAGAGCCGATTCAAGGGTCGGGTGGGCATCGAACCATTTATAATATGGCGGCAAAGCTGTCAAAACTGGGCGCGGATGTACACTTGATGTCTGAGAATCAAGGCAAACCTCTTGCAGAAAACTGGATGAATGATTTATTGGCAGGTCAAGGATTGACCTTGCATAATAGCTGGTATGCGGGGCTGTCTGCGGATATTGCAATTGCCACCATTGATTACAGCGCCTTTTTTGTTGATGAATCTTACGGCGCTCGGGCAGAAACATTTTATTTCATTCAGGATTATGAGGCAGATTTTAATCCGGTTTCAGATACTTTTTTGAAATCCCAAAGGACATACACCCAGACAGATCACCAGATTTGTGTTGGTCGATGGCTGAGCCATTTTTTGCACAAACAATTCGGCCTAAAGGTAGCATCTGGCGGGCTGGGGGTGGATGGGGAAATTTATCGTGCATCCAATTCCATTGTGGCTAAAAAGCAGGTTGCTTTTTTGTATCAACCGGAGAAATGGCGTCGGGCGCCGCAGCTCTGTATTGATGCGCTGAGTATTATGAAAAACCGGTTGCCTGACGTTGAAATTATTATTTACGGCTCGGATGCCGATATAAATTTACCCTTTGGGGCTACAAATCGCGGGTTAATTTCCAGCCTTGATGATTTGAACAGGATATATCAGGAATCACGGGTTGGTTTGTGTATCAGCGCGACAAACCCCTCGCGGATTCCGTTTGAAATGATGAGCGCCGGCTGCGTGCCGGTTGATATTTACCGATATAATAACCTGTTTGATTACGGGAAAAATTGCGGGGTGTTGGCCTATCAATCGCCTGAATCATTAGCTGAAGCTATGTGTAAATTATTGGAAGACGACACATTTTTTAATAACCGTCAGAAAGCAGGGTTTCAATATACTGCCGGGCGAAGCCTGGACTGGGAAACCGATGTGGCGGCCAATGCTATTGCCCATGTGCTGGACGGGGGTGATTTGTTAAGGCTCAAAACCCCGCAGGTTTCGTATTCCGATGCGCCGATTATCGCAGCGTCGGATGATAATGCCAAGGTTCAAAACTTTGTTACGTGGCAAAGAAATCTGGCAAACCATTAGGCACTCAAACACCTTTTTAAGGGGAAGTATGAACGCGTTACTAAATAATGTGCTTTACGGAAATGAGCTGGAGGGATTAGAGGCCGCCGCTGCTGACTTGGATCGCTGGTTTGGATCCATTGGGCAAAAATCAAATTTTTTCCATATTCCGTTTCCACAAATAATTTCTGAAATTGATGGTTTTTTTCGGCACCGAAAAGACGGTGTTTGGGGTGGGCCGATCACCGCGGGTGACGCTTTGTTTGTTGTGGCATTTATGGCCGCACTCAGGCCTGACGAAATGATCGAAATTGGTGTGGCATCCGGTTTTTCAAGCAGTGTAATTCTTAAGGCTGCGCAAAGCCTTGGCCTTGCGGCGCCAAATTTTTTGCATAGCTTTGATATTGCTGACAGCACTGACATTGACCAGCAAGTTGGGTGTTATTTGTATAAGCATCACCCTGAATTGGCCGAAAACTGGCAGTTGAATGCGCCTTCTACTTCGCTTGAATTCTATAATGACAGTCAAAAATGGCCTTGCAAAA
>CAZCDC010000051.1:13032-16830 GCA_964497195.1 uncultured Rhodobacterales bacterium
GCGCCTTCTACTTCGCTTGAATTCTATAATGACAGTCAAAAATGGCCTTGCAAAAGCGGCTCAAAGGTTTTGGCTTTTGTTGATGGTGGCCATGAACACCCGTGGCCGGCAATTGATATTTTGGCGCTTCAGAAAAACCTTCCGAAAGGATCATGGGTAATAATGCAGGATTATCAAATTGTAGAGCGTTGGTTTGCTGATACAATACGATTCGATGTGCCCATGGAAACCCCGCAAAGGGGGGTTAATTTGGCGGTTTCGTTGTGGCCGGGCAGCAAATTTATTGGCCAAGGTTTGTGTTATAATATGGCAGCGATCTGTCTTGATGCGTCAGAGCTGGCGATACAGCAATATTGTGCGCAGATTATTGCGCAAAAACCTGAATGCGTGGTGGGTGAAAATCACCCGTTTTCCGAGAAAGATTAGATGATGAAAACACTGGTTTTGCATATCGGGTTTCATAAAACCGGCACCTCTGCGTTGCAAGAATGGCTAAGTGAAAACCCGGCTTATTTACGACGTCATAACGTTTTTTACCCTAAACCCTTGCTTGGTTTTCCGTCTCATCTGGAGCTGGTTAGCGCCATTCGGCCGAAGCTGATTCATTGGCGAAATGATATGATTGAGCCAGAATATGTTTATAATCATTTTCTAAACGAGATCAAAAATGCCCCGAAAAATGCGACAATAATCCTGTCATCGGAGGAGCTTTGCAGCTTGAGCTATTTTAGCGAGGATTTGAGGTATATTTATGATAAATTTGCAAATCTTCCCGATGTTCGGCTGAAAATCATTGCCTATACGCGGTCAGCACTAAATTTCGCGGTTTCTCTTTACCATCATTTGGTGATCGAAACCAATTATGAGCATGATTTTGCACATTATTTACGGCATGATTTCATGGTGGAGTCCTGCTCCTTTGAGGCGCGATTGACATTATGGGTAAACCAGTTTGGCCACGATTGCATGAATGTATTGAGCTATGAGGACGAGCTTAAGAAATATGGAAAATTTGGCATAGTCGAGAGTTTTTTAACGGCGCTTGATATCCCAAGTCAGGCGCAAAACGCTGATACTTATCGCGCAAATCGTGGGCTGCATCCATGGTTGATGACCGCATATCGCCATATCAATACGCTTGAGAAAACGGCACAAGAAAAGAGCGAACTCCGCAGGAAACTGGTTGAGTTTGGCAGCGAATTGCCAGCGATTGATGGCGCTGCGTTTTATCTGGATGCTGATGCATATCAGAAATTATGTACGGAGCTTCAATAAATATGACAAAATAGGTTTTATCGGGAAATCTGGTCAATAGACGCCGATAGCTGCTTTAACGCAGCAGCCATTTAAAGGTGAATGTTGCAACAATTGCTGCAAATAATTGCATCACAATAAACATTGCCACATGGGCAGGGTCAATCCCGGCAAATGTATCTGAAAATCCGCGCGCGATGGTCACGGCAGGGTTGGCAAACGAGGTTGAAGCGGTAAACCAATAGGCGGCTGTGATATACAAACCAACCGCAAACGGGATGGCTTCGGGGCGGGATCTGACCAGCCCCAGAATGGTTGCCACAAGGCCAAATGTAGCGACAAATTCGCTGATCCACTGGCTGGTGCCGGTGCGGGCATGGGTTGATGGATCAATCAATGGATTTTCAAACATCAGATGGGCGATCAACACGCCGCAAATGCCGCCGATAATTTGGACAAGCACAAATAAACCAGCCTCATGGGTTTGGATTTCTTTGCGGATCCAGAATGTAAGGGTAACGGCGGGATTAAAATGCGCGCCGGATATCGGCCCGAAAACCAAAATAAGCACCACCAGTATAGCCCCTGTCGGGATGGTATTGCCAAGCAATGCAATGGCAACATTTCCCCCACCCAACCGCTCGGCCATAATGCCGGACCCGACAACCGTTGCCAATAAAAACAAAGTGCCAAGCCATTCGGCAAATAGTCTGCGCTGCATAATCTGCTCCGGTGGCTTGTCATTACGGGATTTACTGAATTGATCATGTTTAATCAATACTGTTGGAAATTGTCAAGAATTGTTATTTCGACTAATGACGAATTAAGTCATGGGAAATATCATGACCAATACTTTTGCCGGCCCAAACGCATTGAAATTTTTTTAATCCCAGCATAACCAACGCTGAAAGCTTAACCGATAAGCAAAAGGGTTAGGTTATTTCAGCGTTGCAGTAATATCCCGAAATGCTGCCAAGTTTTGTTCAAATGACCCGTCTTCGCGGAAAAACCTGTCAGCGGAATTTATGGCGATTACCACATTGCTGGAAGTATTTACGTAAATATATTGTCCATAAACGCCCCGCGCGAGATATTCGCCCTGTTCTGCATCAGCGGGCACCCACCATTGAAACCCGTATTGGATTTCTCCGTTTTGGGTTGGGGCGCTTGGCCTCGTGGATTGCGCCACCCATGTTGCGGGCACAATTTGTTGGCCATTCAACATACCGTTTTGGACAAACATTTGACCCAAGCGCGCATAATCGCGTGTGCGCATGTTCAGTCCACCCAGCACAAAGGCCACGTCATTACCATCGGTTAGCATAATCGGGCTGGCCTCCAACCCCATCGGCGCCAGCAATTTTTCAACCATCAAATCCGAAATACTGCGCCCGGTTGCGCCGCGCATCACCATGCCGATCACATGGGTATCAATTGATACATATTGCCAGTTTGCGCCTGGTTCACCAATGGTGTTGGTAATGCCAATGCTAAATCCGTCCATGGAGCCACCCATCGCCAAAACCCGCCCCATTTTGTTAATGTCAGAGCTGAAGGCCAGATAATCTTCATCAAATTCCACCCCGCTGGCCATATTTAAAACATTGCGGATTGTGGCGGTTTTATAGCCGCTGGTTTCCAGTTCTGGTGCGTATTTGATCACAAGATCATCGATCGATTCAATCGCGCCTTCCTCCAGCAAAATGCCAAACAATGCCGAAAGATAGCTTTTTGCGACCGACCAAGAAATACGTAGATCCTCGGCATTGGTGCCTTGAAAATAGCCTTCATAAGCGATGTTGCCATCTTTAAGCACTACAATTGCAGTTAAAGATCGCTCCGATATCCAAGTATTCAAACCCTCGGGCATAACTTTTGAATTATGCGGCAAAGGAGAAATTTCCGCTGTCGGGATTTCAAGATTCTGGTGATAAAAAATATCGCTCATATGGCTAAAATTATGGACGATCTTTTCCTCGTTGAACAAAGAATTCACGTCCAATAGCCGTTTTATCTCGCCACGTTTCCAGACTGTCAGGCCAACCACAACAATCGCCAAAATGGTAAGTGTTTTCGCCACGCGGCGCAGCGCTCTTTTAATCATCACAAACTCCCTTTTTCAAAGGCTAGCCGAACTGGGCTGAGGCGGCAATCATTTCCGCCGGAACGTCAGGTAATGCGGTGTTCGCCCCTCGCGCACGGCTTTGGCCTCATATCGCGTGCGGTGCCAATCAGCCCAAGGCTTGCGCCAATCATCAGCCGATTTGGCCAGCCATTCAAAATCATCGCGATGGGTCATATGTTCCAACGTGTGCCGCACATAATCCTCAATATCGGTGGCAACGCGAAACTCTGCCCCCGGTTTCAGGGCGCGGGCCAGTTGATCAATATTTTCAGGTTCCACAAAACGGCGGCGATGATGGCGCGATTTGGGCCAAGGGTCAGGATACAGCAAAAACGCTTTGTCGAGGGACGCCGCCGGAATAACGTCCAGCATATCGCGCGCATCGCCCATATGAACCCGCGCGTTTGTAACACCGCTCG
>CAZCDC010000052.1:0-16624 GCA_964497195.1 uncultured Rhodobacterales bacterium
CCAAACCTTTTTGACCTGCGAATCTGACTCAGGAGCGCGTATCCTGACAGAACGATTCTTAGATAATTTGGCGAAGGGTTCCGATTATAAAACAATAGAACTCGAATCAAACGAAACGATAAAACAAGCAGTGATCGCAGGCCTTGGTATTGCAATTCTGTCGCGCCATACCTTGACTGCGGAACTCAAAACAAACCAACGGGTGCAGGTCAATCTCGCAGGCCTGCCAATAACGCGCCACTGGTTTTTATTGCATCGCCGTGGCTGTGAACTCCCTGCTGTTGCACAAAGTTTTGCAGATTTTATGGTTGGCCTAGACGGCACATTTTTGCCGAATTAACCCCAAAGCCAGCGCAGCGACACCCGATGCGCGAAGCGCGAGGGCCAAGCCCAAAGGGAGGGGTCGAATTGCAAAGCAATTCTGGCGCCGGACTGCGGGAGTGGTTTTTGCGTTGAGGAAAGACTGACAATTTCCGTACGATCCTGACGGATCGACAGGAAATTGTCAGACTTGGCCTCGCGGCGCTCGGCGAGGCTAAACGAACCTGTTCACATAATTCTCAAGCACTTCTTGTCGACCGGAATGAGGCCGCGGATTGATGTTGTCTGATAATACCCTTGCAGCTGTGTCTTCTAATGATCCAGCCAGCATTGCTTTTGATTGGATGCTGTCCCAACCTTGATAACGTTTTGCCAAAGCATCTTCCAAACCGCCATCTTCAATCATTGCGGCCGCAGCTTTTAAGCCGCGTGCGCAGATATCCATGCCGCCAATATGCGCTGCGATCAGGTCCACCGGGTCAAGCGACTGGCGGCGCAATTTAGCGTCAAAATTGGTACCACCTTGGGTAAACCCTCCATCCTTTAGGATATGGTAATAAGCCAGCGTCACCTCTGGCACGTTGTTAGGAAACTGGTCCGTATCCCAACCGGATTGGTAATCATTGCGGTTCATATCGATGGAACCAAGCACCCCAAGGGCTGTGGCTGTCGCGATTTCGTGCTCAAACGAATGCCCCGCCAAAATCGCATGGCCTTGCTCTAAATTCAGTTTCACCTCGTTCTCCAACCCGTATTTTTGCAGAAATCCATAACAGGTTGCAGCGTCATAATCATATTGGTGTTTGGAGGGCTCCTGCGGTTTTGGTTCAACCAATATCTGCCCCTTGAAACCGATTTTATGTTTATACTCTACCACCATGTTCAGGAATCGCCCCATATGGTCCAATTCACGGCCCATATCGGTGTTCAGCAGGGTTTCATAACCCTCTCGCCCCCCCCAAAGCACGTAATTCTGCCCACCCAGTTTATGGGTGGCATCCATGCAGGATTTCACTGTCGCTGCTGAATAGGCAAATACATCCGGATCAGGGTTTGTCGATGCTCCCGACATGAACCGGCGATGTGAAAACAGGTTGGCTGTACCCCATAACAATCCGGTGCGGCTGCCCTCCATTTTCTCACCCAGATAATCGGTCATTTCTTGCAAATTCGACAGGCTTTCAGCGAATGTATCCCCCTCGGGGCGCATATCTGCATCGTGAAAACAGAAAAATGGCGCGTCTAGAATATCAAACATTTCAAACGCCACATCGGCTTTCATTTTGGCCAGTTCCATTGTGTCACCAAACCACGGGCGGTCAAACGTCTGGCCGCCAAACGGGTCATTGCCAGGCCAAGCAAATGAATGCCAATAGGCCACGGCAAAACGTAGATGCTCCTCCATGCGTTTGCCCATGATGATCTCATTCGCATTATAATGATGAAAAGCCATCGGGTTGGTTGACCCCGCACCCTCATATTTAATCTGTGAAATATCGCCAAAAAATTTGGTCATGTCAGGTTCCTTTGAGGGTAGGGTAGCTGGATTTGTAAGAATGATAAGCGTCATCATAAGCTGCAACCAGAATCGGCTCTGGCAGGATTTTGCGCGCAATATCGGGTGAGATGCAAACCTGCTGTTCGTCCACGCCGCTGGCCATCATGCCAAGGCGGGCGGCGCCAAATGCCGCGCCAAAATCACCGCCCACCGGCAGAGCGATGGGGATATCCAGAATTGTTGCGATAGCTTTCAGCCAGTATTCAGACAATGAGCCACCGCCAACTGCCAGCAGGTTTGTGATTTTGGTTCCGGCGCTGCGCAAGGCCTCCAGATTGTCACGAAACGCAAATCCAACACCGTGTAGAACCGCGCGGGTTAGGCTGTTTCGATCATCAATATGACTAAGGTTCAAAAAGGCGCCGCGAATGTTTGCGTCATTATGTGGTGTGCGTTCGCCGCCTAAATAGGGCAGGAATTGCACAGCGTCGGGCTGCTGTAATGCACCCAATTCAGCAGTCAATTCTTGGCTGGATGCCCCGACAATCCGGCCATACCAATTCAACGAATCAGCCGCAGACAGGATCACCCCCATTTGATGCCATTTCTTTGGCAAAGCATGGCAAAATGTGTGAACCGCGCTTTCGGGGCGCGGCAAATAGGCATCATTTGCGGCAAATAAAACCCCCGATGTGCCGAGTGAGATAAACGCTTGGCCGGCGCGCACCGTGCCCATGCCAATGGCTGAGGCTGCGTTATCTCCCGCGCCACCAGCAACCGGAATATTGCGCGGCAATCCCCAGCGGCTGGTATGTTCAGGCCGCAGCATTCCGCCAATTTCACTGCCCTCAACAAGGTCCGGCATTTGGCTACGTGACAGGCCCGTGGCCGCCAACAATTCATCTGACCAATCGCGGCTGGCAACATCCAGCCAGCTGGTACCGGCACTGTCGGACATGTCCGAAATATGTTCTCCGGTCAGCCAAAGCCGCAGAAAATCCTTGGGCAGCAGTATTTTTTTGAGTTGGGCAAAAATTGCAGGCTCATGGCGTTTAACCCATAAAATTTTGGGCGCGGTGAAACCCGGAAACACGATATTTCCTGAAATCTCACGAAATTGCGGCTGCGCGTCCAGCTCCATAGCTTCAATATGGCTACGGCTGTCATTCCATAATATGCAGGGGCGCAAAGGCTGGTCATCAGCACCAATCAATGTGGCGCCGTGCATTTGGCCCGACAGGCCAATACCCCGCAGGCTGGCCATCTCGGCAGGGTGTTCAGCAGTCAGCTGGTTCAAAACCAGTTCACAAGCGGTAATCCAGCTTTGTGGGTCTTGCTCCGACCAGCCCTCATGGGGACGCGACACCTTTAATGGCGCACTGGCGGACCCCACCGTGTTTTGTGCATCGTCAATCAACAGGCCTTTTAGGGCTGACGTGCCAAGATCAATTCCAAGAAACATGTTTTTCCCTCTTCACGCTTAACTTGCCAATTTGCACAAGGAATGGCAAACATTATTTTGAGCAGTGAATTAAATGCGGAGCAACACAATGATCAAAGCAATTTTGACAGTATTTTTGGCTGGGTTTGCGGGTCAGGTATCTGCGCAAACAATTCTGAATTTCCCTCCGGTGGAATATTCCAGCCATTCGCAAGCCGAAATAAAACTCGGCCAATTGCTGTTTTACGATCCGGTACTCAGCGGTAATCGCAACACATCTTGCGCCACCTGCCATCATCCAAAATTCGGCACATCCGACGGAGTTTCGCTGGCCTTGGGTGAGGGGGGCACAGGGCTTGGCCCTGATCGGGTATCCAATGCAGAAAACCCGCCGGAACAGCGGATCGGCCGAAATTCTCCGGCGCTGTTCAACTTGGGCGCCGCTGAATTTACCACGTTTTTTCATGATGGAAGGCTTGAGGCTGATGCATCGCAACCAAGCGGCATTCGCACGCCACTGGCGGGGTCTATGGCCGTTGGATTTGATAGTGTTTTGTCGGCCCAGGCAATGTTTCCGGTTTTGTCCAGCGACGAAATGGCAGGGCATTATTCCGAAAATGATGTCTCCCAAGCCGTGCGTCAGGGTTTTTTGTCCCGCAAAGATGGCGCATGGGATATCATCGCGGCGCGAGTGTCGGAAATTCCGCAATATCGAAACATGTTTGACGCAACAATAGGCCAGCGTGACATCAAATTTACCGATATTGCCAACATGATAGCGGCTTTCATAGCCACAGAATGGCGGGCGGATAACAGCGCATTTGACCAGTATTTACGCGGCGGCAGCTTGCCCGATGATGCGCTAGCAGGTTTAGAATTATTTTACGGTGACGCTGGCTGTGCTGATTGCCACTCAGGGCGCTTTCAAACCGATCATGGTTTTCATGCCATCGCCATGCCGCAAATCGGCCCGGGCAAAGCTGCACGTTTTGAAACCCATAATCGCGATACAGGCCGCATGCGTGTCACCGGTTTGGCACAGGATGCATATCGCTTTCGCACGCCAAGCTTACGTAACATCGCGCTCACAGGTCCCTACGGTCATGTCGGGGCCTATCAAGATTTGGAGATGGTGCTGCGCCATCATCTCGATCCGGTAAACAGCATGTATGCGTATGATATAACCATGGCAATATTGCCGGATTTTGATAGCCACTCAGATTTTGCAATACTTGCACAACCCCGGGAGCTGGCTGCAATCGCAGCGGCAAATGAATTAAAACCGCAGCATTTAAGCGATGTTGAAATCTCAAATCTGCTTGCTTTTCTGAATGCCCTAACTGATTTACCGGCGGCAAAAGGCCAGCTCGGCATTCCCGGTTCCGTCCCCAGTGGCCTGCCAATAGAGCGATGACAAAGCCGAGCGAAGCGAGGCCATGCCCCAAAGATCATCTGGCTTATTGCGCCAGCAATAACGCCGCTGATCGAGGGTTTCTCCTTAGGCTGACCAAAGACTTCCCAACAGGCTCGATATAATCAAATAGGAAGCTCCATGGTTGCTTTCACAGTAGAAACAACAATCGACGTGCGGAATTTCCGGACATTCTGGTCAGAGAAAAAGAACCGGTGGGTGAATGCTTCGTAATCCGTAATATCTTTCGCAACAACAATCATCACAAAATCTGCGTCACCCGCAATACAATAAAAATTCAACACCTGACGATCCAATTTTGCTTTTCGCTTGAACGCATCAATCTGGTCCAAGCGGTCGCGCTCCAATTCAACAGACACCACGGCTGTCAGACCAAAGCCAAGCTTTTGCGGGTCCAGCACGGCGACTTCCTTTTTAATAACGCCGGTGTCACGCAAGGCTTTTAGCCGCCTTTGCACCGACGCGGTGGACGCTCCAATATGCTCAGCCAAATTCTGTATCGACGTTTTGCAATTCTGCTGCAAAACAGCGAGTAACTTGTAATCGGATTGGTCCATGATGTGTTTGCCCCAAAAGATGATTAAAATTGACTTTAAACTATCAGTATATTTGGGATACCACAGTATTATATATCAAATATATCCAATAAATTGCTCGTTATGAAACAAGGCGCTTTTGCAATTCTCCCCCTTGCTGCCGGTGCAGCCGTTTACGGCTTTGCATTTGGCATTTTGGCGGCTCAAGTTGGCTTTGCGTGGTGGGCAGTAGCCCTCATGAGCGGCTTTGTTCACGCAGGATCATCTCAGATCGTTGCGGTTGAGCAGTTTGCGGGAACATCTGCTGTGCTCGGTGCAGCCCTTGCAGGGGCCGCGCTGAATCTTCGCTATATTGGCATTGTTGCATCGCTGTCAGAAATTCTGAGCGGGCTTTCGCTGCGCATGAAATTGCTGGCGATTCATATCACTGGCGATGAGAACTGGGCATTAACAATGGCGATGCGGGCAAAAAACGATGCAATCGGCGCCAATTTTCTAATCGGCTCGGGGGTGGTGATGATCACGGTCTGGACAGGCTCAACCACACTCGGGGCGCTGGTGGGCGCAACACTGCCAAATCTTGAGCAATTCGGATTGGGCTTTGCTTTCACAGCCGCCTTTATCGCGATGGCAAGGGGGCTTTGGCGCGGCCGCTCAAACCTCGTTCTGTGGGCTGCCAGTTTTGCGGTCACAATCTGCGCAGTTAATTTGGCTGCGCCAAAAGCTTATGCCATCGTTGCAGGGGCTTTGTTGGGTATCGCGGTTTCCCATCTGCTCCGAAGAAAAAGAAAGCCCATGCCATGAGCTTTTCGTTTTGGATGCTGATCGTTATTTTGGCAGTGGCGGCATTTTCAATCAGGGTTCTCGGGCTTTTTGCAGGCAGCAGCATCAGATCATCACGATTTTCATGGGTGCTTGATGATTTGCCGGGGCTTATCATCGTGTCTCTGGTGGCGTCGTCGCTTGCCGGGCAACCCCTTGAAACATGGCTCGCCGCCGTTGCTGCATTGATCATCGCATATGTAACCAATCATGTGATCTTAACCATGTGTATTGGCGTTGCTACATATGCTGGGCTGCTTTGGTTTGGTGGCTGATAAATTCAGGGCATAGACAAAATAAATTCCGGGCCTGATCTATATACATTTATTAATTGATTTGGCTGCACAGTTTGCCATCCCGACACTTTGCCATCAGGCCAAATCACCCGTAATTCTGCAATGCCTGCACCGCCAAGGCCAAAATGCTCAAACCCTGCGGAGCCGCTGGCATGACCGCCACCGATGGTGATCTCGCGGTGCCAGATACGGTCCTCAGCGGCGATTTCAATCCATGCACCAACAGCATATGAATTGATGGTTTTCTGGTTTAATCTAACCAGCAACCAATTGCTGTTTGACCTCGTAATATTCTGATAAATCCCCAGATTTTCCTCACGGTTGACCACAACAATATCCAGCAAGCCGTCCAGATTCAGGTCCATAACAACCGCGCCGCGACTTTTGGCCATGCTGGCGATACCTGCCTCAAAGCCGGCCTCAACAAACTGGCCGGCAGTGTTTTGCATCAACAGGTTATTGGGGTCTGCCATGGCGCTGCTTGGCATCTGGTCCACATTGCCTTTGGCGATAAAAATGTCGTCCAGCCCGTCATTATCGATATCGCCAAATGCCACATGCCAGCCGGTAGAGGGCCGTCCGTCATCACCAATATAAGGCCGGTGGGCTGTGGTGCCCTGATCATAAGTCGCATCATCAAAGGCTGGGCCATCTGTTTCCAGATCAAGTGATTGCAGTTTTTGATCAGCCATCGATGTCAGGAAAACTTCGGGGATACCGTCACCGGAAATGTCGCGACTCGCAATGCCCATGCCCCAAATACTGTAATTACGCCAGCCATCAGCAGTGCCATATTGGCGCGGATTTTCTTCCATCGCCCAAAGCTGCTCCGCGCCGCTAAAAACGTAATAATGCCTATCATTGCTCACACGTAAATCCTGTCGGCCAAGGCGGCCCCAGTCGGAAAACAGCATTGAGAGCGGGCAAAATCCGGGGTCAAGCGGGTGCGCTTCGCCAAATGTTTCGCCCGCTGGCCGGATCAGGAAATTGGTATCGCATGTCTCAAACGGGCCATTTGGATCATCGCGGTCAACATAGTTGCCTATCGCCAATGTTGGCAGGCTATTGCCCATTTCCCAAGTGGCGGAAAACGCAGTTGTCCAATGGTTGCCGGCGTCAAATTCCAGCCCTGCAAACGGGGTGAATTGACAATCCCCACCGCCTTTTAGCAATTTATTTTCGCCAACCCGCAACACAAATAGATCCAGAATTCCATCACTATCCACATCCAGCGGATAGGCACCAATGACGCCAGTCAGTGCCAGAATTTCGGGTGTAGCCGCGTGGTAAGCCAGCTCTCCCCCCCGCACGCTATTATTCAGCAACAAGATGGCTGGGCTTTCGCCGCCCGCCACGAATAATTCAGGTAATAAATCGTCATTGCAGTCAAACGTTGCCACGCCGCCGCCAACAAAATGTTCCCAGCCGCCAGTGTATTGATGGGTGATGCCAAGCGCTGGGGCGATGTTTTCAAATTCGGGGCCAGCCAAGGCCAGACCGGGCAAAAGCCAGATAAACGCAGCAGCTGTTTTCATCTTATCCAACCTCATTTAGGGCCTGCTCAATTACGCCGTCCAACGCAAATGTTGCCGCGCCCAAAGACCACATCTGGTTGTCCCAACTGTGGATTTTGATTTCGGGGGTTAAATCCCCTAATTGCACCGCAAAGCGCTTCATATCCTTGATAACCTCATCACCATACAGGAAATTATTTTGCAGCCGCTCGCCGCAAAGAATGATCAATTCGGGCGCAAAAATATTAATGATATTAGCCAGCCCCATCGAGAACATCCGTCCGGCACGGCGAATGATGGATTGCGCCACTTTGTTGCCGTTTTTAGCGGCGGCCAGTAGGGCAGCCATTTGTTCCTTGGGAGTGGTGCCATCAATGGGACCAATGGCGGTCGCGGCCTCGCGGAGCAGGGCGTAATCGCCGACATATGCCTCCAGACAACCGCGCTGCCCACAGCGGCATAACGCACCGTCAAGCTGCACTTTGGTATGGCCCAATTCAGCGCCACAACCGCGCGTGCCGCGAAAAATTTTACCGTTGATCACAATGCCAAGGCCAACACCTTGTTCCACCGTCACAACCGCAAAATTTTCGGCATCGCGGGCCAGCCCCATGCGTTGTTCAGCAATCGCAACCAGATTGGCGTCATTATCAATGAAGGCAGGCATGTTGAGCCGCGCAGATATTTGTTTTTGCAAGGGAATATGGCTGCCCGACAGAATTGGCGACCACAGCACAATGCCCGCCTCTGCATCAACAACCCCCGCAAGCCCAAGCCCGAATCCGGATAGTTGTGCGCGCTCAACCGGAGCATTTTCCAGCGCAGCATTTAATGCCAATTCCAGAAAATCAAGTAGATCCGGAAGGTCATAAACCGGCTGTTTTGAGACCTGTTCGAAATGGCCAATTTTATTGCCTTCAAAATCAAGAAACGACAATGTTGCTGATTGATCAGACAGCTTTACGCCCACCACATATCGCGCTGTTGCGCATATTTTTAGATCTACACGGGGCCGGCCACGTTTGGCGTTAATATCGGGAGTATCGGCTTGCACTTCGGCAATAAGCCCAGCGGTCAATAATTCAGCAGTGATACTGGTTACAGTTGCAGGGCTTAACCCGGTGGTTTTGGCAATATCGACCCGTGCAACAGGCGCATTACGACGAATTTCGCTAAAAACCATGCGGCGGCCATTACGACGAGCGTCATTAATAAGTTGGGGCGCTAGCTGGTTCATCTTCACCTCTTTTTGCCGAATTACTAATAATACCACAGCACTATGGCAATGCTTTTTGGCATTTAACGGCAATCTTAGCATGTGGCTTTATGTTATATTATTTAATTTGACTGGTAAATTAAAAACATTCATAGTGGCAAGGACGCAACGATTCTGTCACTTTTGTTGTGCAATTTAAACTTTTGGGAGGAAAGTTATGAAAACTTTTAATCTTTTTGCCGCAACTGCGCTTGCAGCCGGCATGGCCACAGCAGCATTCGCTGAAGGCAACGTAATTGGCGTAAGCTGGTCAAATTTTCAGGAAGAACGCTGGAAAACTGACGAAGCAGCAATGGTTGCAGCCATTGAAGCAAACGGCGACACATATATCTCAGCTGATGCGCAATCATCTGCTGCCAAGCAGTTGTCAGACGTTGAAAACCTGATTGCACAGGGCGCTGATGCGTTGATCATTCTGTCTGTGGACAGTGGCGCAATTGGCGCGGCTGTTGATGCAGCCGAAGCCGAGGGCGTACCGGTTGTTGGTTATGACCGCTTGATCGAGGACGATCGTGCGTTTTACCTGACGTTTGACAACAAAGAAGTTGGCCGTGTGATTGCACGTTCTATCTTGGCTGTTGTGCCAACAGGCAACTATGCCATCATCAAAGGTGACAAAGGCGATCCTAACGCGTTGTTCCTGCTTGAAGGCATGATGGATGTTATTGGTGATGCGGTTGCATCCGGTGATATCGTGATTGTTGGTGAAGCTTTCACCGATGGCTGGAAGCCAGATAATGCACAGCGCAACATGGAGCAAATCCTGACTGCAAATGATAATAACGTTGATGCGGTTTTGTCTCAAAATGACGGCATGGCGGGTGGCGCGATTGCAGCGTTAGAAGCCCAAGGCCTTGATATTCCGGTATCTGGCCAAGACGGTGACCATGCAGCCTTAAACCGCGTTGCACGTGGCACACAAAACACATCTGTGTGGAAAGATGCGCGCCAGCTAGGCGCAGCGGCTGCTGACATTGCTTCGGCTTTGGCTAATGGCGCTGCATTGGCGGACATCGAGGGCGCCGTACAATGGTCCGGTGGCGCAAATGGCGTTGAAATGAATGCAATCTTCTTGGCGCCTACGCCAATCAATGCATCCAATATCAACGTTGTGATTGAGGCTGGCCATATCGCGCAAGACAAAGTCTGCGAAGGCGCAATGGACGGCGTAATGGGCTGCTAAGCCAAACGCCAATAGTAATATTTACGCCGGGCTTGTCTCGGCGTAAATTTATGGGCAAGCTGGCCCGATGCACGTATTCCTTACAATATCAGATTTTGCGAGAGTGGAAAAATGAGCGATTCTACGGATAAGACAAATGCACCCTCCGAGGGCGCTTTTACACGGTTTTTGCGCGCCACAGAAATAGATGCACGCCTGCTGGGCATGATCGGTGCTACGGCAATTATCTGGATCGGCTTTCATCTTTATGGCTCATTGGTCAATGGCAATGGCGCGTTTTTAACGCCGCGAAATTTGTGGAACCTGTCGGTGCAAACCGCCTCTGTGGCTGTGATGGCGACGGGCATGGTTTTGGTGATTGTGACCCGCCATATTGATCTGTCGGTTGGATCAATCCTTGGGTTTACTGCGATGTGCATGGCCATTATCCAGGTCTGGATTTTGCCAGAATATCTGGGGCTGGGCCATCCACTTATCTGGCCTATCGCGGTTATTTGCGGGTTGCTTATTGGTGCAACGATTGGCGCATTCCACGGTTATCTTATTGCCTATCTGGGCATCCCTGCCTTTATCGTAACGCTTGGCGGATTGTTGGTCTGGCGGGGCGCTGCGTTTTTGCTGGCCCGCGGCGAGACCATTTCACCGGTGGATTCAACCTTCAAATTACTTGGCGGCGGGCCATACGGATCTGTTGGTTTTGTTGCCAGCTGGGTGATTGGCATCGTGGCAGTATTGGCTGTTATGCTGATCCTTTTCCAAGGCCGTAAACAGCGCAAAAAATTCGAATTTCCGCTGCGCCCAATGTGGGCAGAATACACGCTGGCAGGGCTGGCAACGGCTGCGATCATTGGCTTTGTGCTGATTGTAAATTCATATCCTTGGCCCAAGGGCATCGTGAAAAAGTATGTGGCAGCAAATAATATTGATACGCCGGTTTCGGAAATTTTCATAAGCCACGGCTTTGCTATTCCGGTGCTGATCCTGATTGCGGTGGGGGTTGGCATGACCATCCTGATGAACAAAACCCGTTTTGGCCGCTATGTTTATGCAATTGGCGGCAACCCCGAAGCAGCGGAATTATCGGGGGTGAATACCCGCTGGGTGACGGTCAAGATTTTTGCGCTTATGGGGATGCTTGCGGGGCTAGGCGCGGTGATTGCTTCGGCACGTCTGGGGTCTGCGACCAATAACCTTGGTTCCTTGGATGAGCTTTATGTGATCGCGGCGGCCGTCATTGGCGGCACCTCGTTTGCAGGTGGAATCGGCACAATCTACGGCGCAATTCTGGGCGCGCTGGTGATGCAATCCTTGCAATCGGGCATGGTGCTTATCGGGTTTGATGCCGCCATTCAGCAAATGGTGGTTGGCGCGGTTCTTGTGGCGGCTGTGTGGGTTGACAGCCTCTATCGCCGCAGCTCAAAAGTTTAACGGAGGAATGGACATGAACAAGCAAATACCTCTGGTAGAAATGAAAAATATTGAACTGGCATTCGGTGGGATTAAAGCTGTTGATGACGTCAGTATTGACCTTTTTGCCGGTGAAGTTGTTGGCGTTCTGGGCCATAACGGCGCGGGTAAATCAACCCTGATAAAGGTGCTTTCGGGGGCTTATAAGGCTGATGGCGGAGAGATTTATGTGAATGGCGAAAAAGCCACAATCAATAATCCACGTGATGCTAGAACATATAATATTGAAACTATTTATCAAACATTGGCATTGGCAGATAATCTTGACGCCGCCGCAAACCTGTTTTTGGGTCGCGAGATCACCAATAAATTCGGCATGGTCGATGATGTCGCACAAGAGGCTGAAACCCGCAAAATCATGGGTCGCTTAAACCCGAATTTTGTGAAATTCTCGTCGCCCGTTTCGGCCCTGTCTGGCGGTCAACGGCAATCAGTCGCGATCACACGCGCGGTGTATTTCAACGCACGTATTCTGATAATGGATGAACCAACGGCAGCGCTTGGCCCGCAGGAAACCGAGATGGTGGCAGAGCTGATTAAACAGCTCAAAGCCGAAGGCATAGGCATCTTCCTGATTAGCCATGACATTCATGACGTGATGGACTTGTGTGACCGCGTATCTGTGATGAAAAATGGCAAAATGGTCGGAACAGTACGTGTCGAAGATGTAACTGATGACGAAATTTTAGCGATGATAATCTTGGGTAAAAACCCCGAACCCAAAAGCTGAATCAACTTCTTTGTTGTCTAAATACTCACCTTGCCGAGCGCAGCGAGGCCATGCCCAACCGAAGGGCGGGAGCGCTCCTTTAACATGGCTCTCCCGCGCTCGGCGCCAGAATTGCTTACGCAATTCGACCCCTTCCCTTTGGGCCTGGCCTCGCTACGCTCGGAGACCCGCCTTCGGCATTAAAGTGGGTTAGCCGCGATTTCGCAAAATACGCGCTGGTTTGGTTGAAAGCGGTCGCCAGGCAAAAAACAGGCCAGCAACCAAACTTGCCAGCGCACCGCCAAAAATGATTGCAAACGCAGATATCCAGTTGAAATCAAAGCTCGCCTCCATCACGAATGTTAGAACTGCCCAGCTAAATACTGACCCTGCAAAAATGGCCACAATCCCTGCTGCACTACCAAGTATCATCGACCGCAGCGCGAAACTTGCCAGTATTCGCAGCCGTGTTGCGCCAAGGGTTTTTAGCACCGCCGCCTCAAACACGCGCCGGTTTTCGCCTGCTGCCGCCGCGCCGATCAGCACCACGAATCCTGTCAGCAATGTTGCGCCTGCGCCCCAACGAATTGCGCCTGCTAATTTGCCCAAAGTGGTGGATACTTGATCAATGGTTTCGCGCACGCCAATGGCTGTGATATTTGGGAAGGCTTTTGCCATTTTACGGGTTAGCGCGCCCTCAGATCCCGGTTCGGCATACAGCGTTGCCAGATGGGAATGGGGGGCGTTTTGCAGGGCGCTCGGGTTCCAGATCATTACAAAATTGATTGACATGTTGGAAAATTCTGCGGTGTGAAAGCTGGCGATTTTTGCGCTCAGATCACGGCCGAATATGTTCACGGTGATTTCGTCACCGATTTGTAGGCCGATTTCTTCGGCTTCTCGCGCTGAAAAACTCATGAGCGGTGGGCCGGTGTAATCCGCAGGCCACCATTCGCCTTTGACAATCTCGTTGCCTTCGGGCGGCTGGGCAAAGTAGGATACGCCGCGATCCTCGGATACCACCCAGTGATCCCCCACGGCTTCCTTTGCGGGGATGCCGTTTATTTTGGTGATATTGCCGCGCAACATCGGGGCGGAATCGATTTTGGTGACGGTGTCATCGGCGCTTAGCAGAGCGCGGAAATCCTCAATTTGGTTGTTTTGGATATCCAGCACAAAAAATGCCGGGGCGCGTTCGGGTAATTCTTCGGAAATCACGGTTCGCAAATTACTGTCAATCTGGCCGATAGTGGCCAGCACTGTCAGGCCAAGGCCAAGCGACAGGATCACCGATGCGGTTTCGCCGCCCGGGCCGCCAACCGCGCCAAGTGCCAGCCGCCAAATTGGACGGCCTTTGGTCAGCTTTGTACGCGCCAACCGTGCCGCTATCCTGCGGGTTAAACCGGCTGCCAGCCACAGCACAAACAGCGCTGAAACAATTCCGAACGATGACCATAATGCCAGCCGTGTGGCTCCCGAAAACACTGCCGCCGCATAGATCAGCAGCACCGCAAGGGCCAGAATAACCATCAAGTATCGTGGTGCTGGCAAGCGACGAGAACCGCTGGTGATATCTCTGAAAAGCCCTGCCGGGCCGATTTCCACAGCACGCGACAATGGCCAAATTGTGAAGATCAGTGCGGTTAATATGCCGTAAATCCCGGCCTCAATCAGGGGTGCCGGGTAAAAACCTGTGCGCACTGGCACCGGCAATTGATCCGCCAAAAGTGGCGCTAAAAGGGTGGGTAATCCGCCGCCAATCAGCAGGCCGAGTGCGATGCCAACCAAAGACAAAACTCCGATTTGCATTAGGTAAACTGCAAAAATTGTACTGCGTTCGGCCCCCAAAGATTTTAATGTGGCGATGGTTTCGATTTTTCGTTCAAGATAGCTGCGCACCGCGGCTGAAACGCCAACCCCGCCCACAGCCATGCCTGCCAGCCCGACCAGCACCAGAAACGCGCTCATGCGGTCCACAAATGTGGCAATACCGGGGGTGGAGTTGCGCCGGTCGCGCCAGCGAATGCCGGCATCGTCAAATTGCGCCAACAGTGTGGCTTCGAGCGCTGCAAGGTCGGTTTCCAACGGGGTTTTTAGACGGAACCGGGTTTCAAATAATGTGCCCTCAGCCAGCAAACCACTATTGGCCAGATCATCTGTTCTAACAATAATGCGCGGCCCAAGCCCAAAGCCGTCAGCGGCACTGTCGGGTTCATGGGTGATGGCGGCGCGCAGTTCAAATTTTTGTGTGCCAAGGGTTAAAATCGCTCCGGGCTGGATTTGTAGCCGGTCCAGCAATGCGGTTGCCGCTACCAATCCGGGCATGCCATCACGGGTTTCAAGGGCAGTGGCAAGCTCCATCGCGGGCGATAATTCCACTGCGCCATAAAGCGGATAAGCTGCGTCAACACCTTTGACCTGGGTTAGGGCGTGTTCAATTTCATCGCCACTGCCAAACGCCACCATGGACCGGAAATCTACTATTTCTGAGGATGCAGTGCTGGCGTTTATGATCCAGTTTCGCTCCTCCTCTGAGGCAAAACGATAGGTGAACTGGATTTCCGCGTCGCCACCTAAAATAGCAGATGACTCGCGCTCCAATCCTTCTTGGATGGCGGAACGCACAGTGCCGACAGCAGCAATTGCCGCCACGCCAAGCGCCAGGCACAGCAACAGAATGTAAAACCCGGACAGGCCACCGCGCAATTCCCGCGCGGCGATTTTGCGCGCGACGGCCAGTTTCATTCGCCAGCCTCTAGCAACCCGTCACGTAATTGGATCACGCGATCACAGCGCGCTGCCAAATCGGGTGCGTGGGTGACCAGAACCAACGTAGAACCATGCCGGTCACGCAAGCCAAATAGCAAATCGATAATGGCCTCACCATTTACGCCATCCAGATTGCCGGTGGGTTCATCAGCCAACAGGATTTCAGGGCGCGGCGCTGCGGCGCGGGCAAGTGCCACGCGTTGTTGCTCACCCCCTGACATTTGTGCCGGATAATGGTTTTGCCGATCGCCCAGCCCAACCGCGGTTAACTCCGCCGCCGCTTTGTCAAAAGCATCGAGATCCCCCGCCAGCTCCAGCGGGGTCGCGACATTTTCCAGTGCGGTCATGGTGGGGATCAGGTGAAAGGATTGAAAAACGATCCCCATATGGTCACGGCGAAACCGCGCCAAATCATCCTCGGACATGCCGCCAAATTCTTGGCCTAAAACCTTAACGCTACCACTTGTTGCAGCCTCCAGCCCGCCCATCAGCATCAGCAAGGATGATTTGCCCGAACCGGACGGGCCAACAAGGCCAAGTGTCTCGCCGCTCTCGACATTTAGAGAAATGCCCTTAAGTATATCAACAACGCCCGCGTTACCCGACAGCGAAAGCCGGGTATCGTTTAATGAAATCGCTGGAGAGCTCATGATAAAAGCCTTTTTTGGAAAAGTTCTAACCCTGCCATATAAGCTTGCGCGCAGCTTTCACAAGGTTGTGTTGTTGATGTTTTTGGCAGGCGGTGCGTTGGCTGACGAAATTGTGATCGTGGCTTTCGGAGATTCGTTGACAGCTGGGTATGGTTTGCCAGCCGATCAGGGCTTTGTGCCGCAACTCCAGAATTGGCTGCGGGCCAAGGGCGCGGATGTGCGGGTGGTTAATGCAGGTGTTTCGGGTGATACTACGGCAGGCGGATTGGCGCGCATTGGCTGGGTTTTAGGCGGTGAGGTTGACGCGGTTATCCTTGAGCTTGGGGCTAATGATTTTCTGCGTGGGTTAAGCCCGGCAATCGCAGCGCAAAATCTTGAGGCTATCATGGAAATTATCACCGCACGCAATTTACCGGTTTTAATTGCAGGTATGCCTGCGCCGTTAAACTATGGTGCGGAATATAAGGCTGAATTTGATTTGATTTACCCATCTTTGGCGCTGCAATTTGATTCACCTTTATATCCGCATTTCCTTATTGGCATTGCGCAAATGCAGGCTGAGGCCATGAGCTTTATTCAAAGTGATGGCCTGCACCCCAACGCTGCGGGCGTGGCGTTGGTGGTTGAGGATATCGGGCCGCATGTTTTGGCACTTATTTCCAATTTAGAATAAGGGCTGCCGCCCCTCTTGAGCTGCGCTCAATTCACCC
>CAZCDC010000053.1:0-4423 GCA_964497195.1 uncultured Rhodobacterales bacterium
TCTTTATCAGAGATCGGCACGCCGTAAAGCTCCATTTTATGACCCAATAATTTATAGCCAAGTTTGCGGGCAATTATTTCCTGCAATGCTTCGATTTCTGCGTCCATAAATTCAATGACTTCGCCGGTTTTCACATTAAAAAGATGGTCGTGGTGGTCGCGTTCTGCGTCTTCATAACGCGCGCGGCCATCGCCAAATTCGTGACGCTCCAGAATGGAGGTTTCTTCAAACAGTTTTACGGTGCGGTAAACCGTGGCAAGG
Source organism: uncultured Rhodobacterales bacterium (assembly GCA_964497195.1). GTDB lineage: Bacteria > Pseudomonadota > Alphaproteobacteria > Rhodobacterales > Rhodobacteraceae > UBA3077. Next base: position 262 of record CAZCDC010000053.1, read on the forward strand.
CTGATTTTCGGGTCAACTTTGCTGACACGTTTGTAGATTTCTTCAACATCGGGATGGTCAAACCAACCTTCTAGAACTTGCGCAATAACGCGGCGCGGGTTTGTCATGCGCAGGCCTGCAGTTTCGCAGCGTTGAAGGATGGTTTCAGTGGTCATGACGGCTCGTTTCTTGTTGGATCTAGATTATAACGCGGTAAAGCGGGTGGGGGAACCGCTAATCGTTGGGGAGATCATGATCCGGCGTTCAGAATTTCTGATATGGATAGTTTGTTGTTGGACACAGAGCGTATTTGTTGGCCGCTTTTAACGATGTTGCATCCGGATTTGGCTTGGCAGGCCGAAAAGACCATGATGTTTTCCCCGGCCTTAGCGAAGCTGTGGCCGCACCCGATGGCGAAGCCGAGGGCCTGGTCCAAAGGGAAGTGTCGAATTGCGTAAGCAATTCCGGCGCTGGACTGCGGAAGCATTTAAACAGGGCGAGGGGCCACCGACAGTTTCGGCACGACCCGTTGGGTCGACACAAAACTGTCGGTCATGGCCTCGGCTACGCCTCGGTGGATCAAGATGTCAGCGCTCTGAATTTTTCTAGACTTATGTTGGTGCCGCAGGCCAATAGCCCGATATTTTTATCTTTGCATTTATCGCGAAGCGGCCCAAGGCAGGCAGCAAGTGATGCCGCGCAAGCGGGTTCTACCATCAGCTTAAGCGACGCATTCATCAAGCGCATAGAGTTGCGTAATTCGTTGTCGCTAACTTTTACGATATCGCAAACATTTTGACGCGCCAGCTCAAATGAAAATGGCAATGCGGTTGGCGCGCTAAGTGAATCTGCAATCGTGTTGATTTCATCAATAGACTGTGCCGACCCCGCTTTAAAACTGCGAAACATGGTATCAGCGCCGTTTGGCTCAACTCCGTATACCTCAATATCGGGGTTTAGCAGCTTAAGCGCCGCTGCCATGCCGCTGATTAGGCCGCCGCCGCCGACAGGAATAATAGCGATATCAAGGTCCGGTACTGCGTTGTGAAGCTCCACCCCGCAAGTCGCAGCGCCAAGCGACATGTTTATTCCTTCAAACGGATGAATAATGCTACGGTTTTCCTGCTCGGCCACGGTTTTCATTATGTCAAAAGCATGATGGATATTGTCACATAAAATGACTTCGGCCCCCAGTTCCCGACAGCCATTCAGCCGGATAGGATCAGCCATGCGTGGCACTGCAATTTTTGCACTTACGTTCAGATTTTTCGCAGCCCACGCCACGGCCATAGCATGATTTCCGCCACTAGCAGCGACCACACCGGCGCGGCGTTGATCTGCATTCAGGGAATTCAGCCATAAATAACAGCCCCGCGCCTTAAATGAACCGGCTTTTTGAAACAACTCCAGCTTCATCGAGGCGCGACAACCTGTGGGCAAGATGTCCTCAATGCCGGTTTGGCGCAGGTCAACCACCGGTGTTTGGATTAAATTGCCATATAGCTGACTGGCAGCCAATTTGATGTCAGATAGGTTCACAGCAGCTCCTGTTCCCGGTCCAGTTTCTTGGCCAGTGGTGTAATGGTCAAACCCTGCACAGCCACCAAAATACCGCCCTTTAACCCAGCCAAAACAAACATCAATGAAGCAATTTGTAAAACGGTCACCAGGATTCCTTTGATTTTCAAAGGGCATACCATATTTCTTGACATTAAAAACAAAAAAGCCCGCGCCGTTTCGGGCGCGAGCTAGGCTCTAGGGATGAGAAAGAGTGAGCCTAATATTTAGCCGTCGAAATCTACGATTTCAACGATTTGCAGGGCACGGCCACGCAAATTGGCGATATCAATCAATGGTGTTGGGTCCGGGGTGAATTCACCCCAGCTTGCCACAAGCTCGCTAACCGGCGTGCCAGCCCGCAACGGGTATTCAAAGTTTACCTCAGCATACATGCCTTGCGCCATGTCGCCTGTCAGGAATTCCATCAATTTCAAGGCGTTGTCAGCATTAGGAGCCGATGCAGTCATTGCCATGCCTGACAGGTTGATATGCGTGCCTTCGCCACCAAGGGTCGGGAATATCAGGTTCACTGATTCCGCCCAAGGGATTTGCTCAGGATCACTCAGCATTTTGCCCATGTAATATGTGTTACCGATGGAAATATCACATTCGCCAGCCCAGATAGCCTTAACCTGTGCGCGGTCATTGCCCTGAGGGCTGCGTGCAAGGTTTTCTTTTACGGCGGTTAACCAAGTGATGGTTTCCTCTTCTGTGTGGTGCGAAAGATATGCTGCAACAAGGGCGATGTTATAGTTATGGGTGCCTGAACGTGTGCAAATGCGGCCGCGCCAGTTATCATCAGCCAGCTGCTCATACGAAGTGATTTCGTTCTCAGCAACACGCTCGTTTGAAGCATAAAGAATACGGGCGCGGGAGGTCAGGCCAAACCATTGACCGTCCGGGTCACGATAAGCGGCAGGGATTGTATCGTTGATGACATCGGAAACAACCGCCTGTGTAACGCCAGCCTGCACAGCGGCGCTCAGATTCGCAATGTCGACGGTCAGGATAACATCTGCCGGGCTACGATCACCCTCAGCTGTCAAGCGTTCCAGCATACCTTTTTTGAGGAATACAACATTTACGTCAATGCCGGTTTCCGCAGTAAATGCCTGCAAAATTGGGTCAATCAATTCAGGTTGACGGCTGGAATAGATGTTTACCTCTTCGGCGACAACGGATGTGCCGATAAGAGTTGCAATAATTGCGAGGGTTTTCATGATTGCTCCAATAGCTGACTAAATCAGTTGGACAAATACCCAAGCGTTTTAGTCAAGTCAATTAAAAAGTAAATTAATCAGGAATTATTTTTCAGCGACTTTTGCAGCATCCCAAAGCGCATCCATTTCCGCCAGATCGGATTGTGCGGGGGTTTTTCCCATATCCGCCAAAGCGGTTTCAACGCTGTTAAAACGGCGGGTGAATTTGGTGTTGGCCTTACGCAATGCTGTTTCGGGGTCAATATTTAGATGCCGTGCCAGATTGGCGATCACAAACATAAGGTCACCAAATTCTTCTTCGACTTCTTGCGCTGTAAATTTTTCACGGGCTTCAACCAGTTCGGCGGATTCCTCAACTATTTTGGCCAATACCATGTCAATTTCCGGCCAGTCAAACCCGACCCGTGCCGCACGGTTTTGCAGCTTTATCGCGCGGGTCAGGGCGGGCAGGCCATTTGCCACGCCGTCCAATACGCTGGTTTCTTTGTTGTCAGCGCGTTCCGCTGCCTTGATAACCTCCCAATCCGCCACTTGCTGTGCGGCCGATTTCTCACGGTTCTCATTGCCAAAAACATGCGGGTGCCGATGCACCATTTTGTCTGAAATACTGCGCACCACGTCATCAAATTCAAATAATCCAGCCTCAGACGCCATTTGGGTGTGATAGATCACATTTAACAACAAATCGCCCAATTCACCGGGAAGTTCTTCCATCGCCCCGCGCTCAATTACATCTGCGACCTCATAGGCTTCCTCAATAGTATAGGGCGCGATGCTGGCAAAATCCTGTTCTATATCCCATGGGCAACCGGTTTTGGGATCACGCAAACGACGCATGATTTCCAGCAGGCGCGGCAGGCCAGCATTCTGGTTATTTATAAGAGCATCCGAAGCGGCGCGGTTCATATTTGCACCATCAGTTTTTCAAGTCCGTGAAAATGATACCGATTGGCGTAAACAGGCGGTTCAACGATTTTCAAATCAGGAAAGCGATCAAACAGAATGGGCAATGCGATGCCCATTTCCAGCCGTGCCAGCGGCGTGCCAATACAAAAATGCAAACCGGCGCCAAAGCCAAGCTGGCCAACGCCACCGCGCGCCACATCAAATTGATGCGGATTGGCATATTTAGCGGGGTCTCGGTTGGCGGCGGCCAGCAACAGGCCCACGCTCTCGCCGCGTTTGAAATCATGACCAAAGACAGTAATGTCCTGCATCGCGATGCGGGTAAACATGTGGAGCGGCGGGTCAAAGCGGATGGTTTCATCAACCGTGCGCAGGGTTTGTTTATCATCTCGAAACAAATCAACAGGATTTTGGCGGGATTCCAGAATGGTTTTGACGCCGTTTGTAATGGTATGGACTGTGGCTTCGTGACCTGCATTAAGTAAAAGAATACAAGT
>CAZCDC010000053.1:4523-16614 GCA_964497195.1 uncultured Rhodobacterales bacterium
GGCACTCCCAGCATTCTGCAAATGATGATTACTGGAATGTGTTCTGAAAAATTAGCAATAAGATCAAACGGTTCTGATGGAAACCTATCACAAAGTTGATGGGTAAGCCTGTCTATATCCGGCCCAAGATCATTAATAATTTTATTGGTAAAGCTGCGCACCAAAAGCCCGCGAATACGGGTATGGGTCGGGGGTTCCAGCTCCAGCAATGAATGCTTTTCACAAGCATAAAAAGGCTTAAGATGCGCGGGGATTTCGGGCGCCAGATCAGCTGGCATTTCGCGGCCAAAACGACGATCTCGCAAGAGGTCATTCACAGTTAAAAACCCAGCGGCACAAATTAAATCATAATCATTCCAACGGAATAGGGCGCTTTGTTCGCGTGCCAAGTCATAAAATGGATAGGGATCCTGTACAAATTCGGGATCAAGCGGAGATTGGTCTAACGCTTTCATCCGGCGCGCTCCAACGCTTGTTCAAGGTCGGCAATAAGGTCGTTTACATCCTCAATCCCGATGCTAAGCCGCAGCAATGTATCTGGCACGATCGAATTTGGCCCTTCCACTTTGATGCGATGTTCAATCAGGCTCTCAACCCCGCCAAGCGACGTTGCATTGATAAAAACCTGCACAAAACGGCTGATATCATGTGCGGTTTGATAGTCTTTTACATGCATGGACAACATACCAGAAAACCCGTTTGTCATTTGTTTTTTGGCAATTTCATGACCCGGATGTGATGGCAAGCCCGGATAGATAACCGATCCGATTTTCGGATGTTTTTCAAAGTGTTGCGCTATTTTCATCGCGTTATTTGATGCGCGTTCATACCGCAAAAACAACGTCCGAATGCCGCGCACCAGCAACCATGCTTCAAAGGCCGCCATGACGTTGCCGGTCAGAGTGCGGATTTCTTGCAACTCCTGCCAAAATCCATCGGCTTTGGCGCAGGTTAAAACACCGGCCGTTATGTCGGAATGCCCCCCCAGGTATTTGGTGGCAGACTGAAAAACCAGATCAGCCCCCAATTCTAATGCCCGCGTAGTACAGGCAGGCGCCACAGTGCTATCAACAACCAATCGCGCGCCAACCCCGTGTGCAGCTTCAGCGGCGGCAGCGATATCAATCACATCCCAGTTTGGGTTAATAGGCGATTCAATCCAGACCAGCCGCGTTTCAGCCCGCACCGCATTTGCCAGCGCGGCGGGTGCAGTGCTATCAAATAACGTGACCTCAACGCCGCGCGTTTGTTGGATGTGCAGCAGCCAGTTGATAACGCCGTGATACATCACATTGGGCGCAACCACATGATCCCCAGCACGCAAAGTTTCCAGTACCGTAACAATCGCCGCCATGCCCGACGCAAAAACCATTGCATCCTCGCCGCCATCCAGATCCGCCAATAGGGCCTCAGCGGTTTTGATGGTTGGCCCGCCAGAGCGCGCATAAACGTAATCCTGCCGCCCCTCGCCTTGATCGTCGCGCGCATAAGTTGAGGACAGTTCAATTGCGGGCGTTACAGCCCCAGTAACCGGATCAATATGGCGAAGCGCCTGCGCCGCCCGTGTGGCCGGGGCAAGCGGTAGTTGGCGCGGCGTTTTATCCATCGGTGCCGCGGTATGGCTCCACATACTGCATCGCCATATCCCATGGAAAGAAAATCCATGTGTCTTGCGATACTTCGGTAATAAAGCTGTCAACCATAGGGCGGCCCATGGGTTTGGCGTATACCGTTGCAATATGGGCTTTGGGATACAGTTTTTTCACAACTTCTAGGGTTTTGCCTGTGTCGACCAGATCATCGACAATCAATATGCCCTCACCGTCACCAATTAGTTTAGCGTCGGGTGCTTTTAGAACAATCGCCTCGGCCTGCGTCTGATCGTCATAAGACTTGATGCTGATGGTATCCACTGTGCGAATATCCAGTTCCCGCGCGATAATCATCGCCGGGGCCATGCCGCCACGGGTGATCGCCACAACAGCTTTCCAGGCGCCATTATTCGGCCCGGCTTTTTCCAGTCGCCATGCAAGCGCACGGCTGTCGCGGTGGATTTGGTCCCAGCTAATGTGGAATCCTTTTTCATGTGGCAAACGATCGGTCATTATTTTTTTCCTGTTATTACATCAATATCGGGCGCGTCTTCGGCTTTCATGCCAACAACATGATACCCGGAATCAACATGGTGCGTTTCGCCGGTAACACCGCTGGACAGATCAGACAGCAAATACATGCCGGATTTACCAACATCATCGGTGGTTACATTGCGCCGCAACGGTGAATTCAGCTCGTTCCATTTCAGGATATACCGGAAATCACCAATACCAGAGGCCGCAAGCGTTTTAATCGGCCCAGCCGAAAGCGAATTCACCCGAATGTTCTTTGGCCCCAAATCCATCGCCATATACCGCACCGAAGCCTCAAGCCCGGCCTTGGCAACCCCCATCACATTATAATGCGGCATAACCCGTTCCGAGCCGTAATAGGTCAATGTCAACAACGACCCGCCATCCGGCATCATTTTTTCGGCACGTTGCGCCACGGCCGTAAAAGAATAGATTGAAATATTCATCGTCATGGCAAAATTATCAAAACTGGTATCAACATACCGGCCGCGCAGCTCGTTTTTGTCTGAAAAACCAATAGCGTGGACAAGGAAATCAATCTTGCCCCATTTTTGCTTCAGTTCGGCAAAAACCGCATCAATCGATGTTTCGTCGGTTACATCACACGGCAAAACTATGTCTGCACCAATGGATTCGGCCAGTGGTTTTACCCGTTTGCCAAGCGCATCACCCTGATAGGTAAACGCCAGTTCAGCCCCTTGATCATGGCAGTGCCGTGCAATGCCCCATGCAATTGATTTGTTATTTGCGACACCCATTATAAGGCCGCGTTTGCCACTCATTAGTCCCGAGCTCATGGTTATAACCCTTTTTTGTGATTGCTCAATTTAACAATGTCTAAAGGAATGCGCTTGCAGCTTCAAGAATGTTTGCGCGATACTGTCGGAAAATCACTGCGGAGGCCAAAAATGACTGATCCCAAAAGAACCGGTATATTTGCAGGCGATGATCCGTTTGAAATTGCCCGGAAATGGCTGGCAGAGGCCGAGGCCGCCGAGCCAAACGACCCAAACGCCATTGCTTTGGCCACGGTTGACGAAACCGGCATGCCAAATACACGTATGGTTTTGCTAAAAGACATCAGCGCTGACAGCTTTGTTTTTTACACCAATTATATCAGCGCTAAATCGACAGAAATTTTGGGCAACGGAAAATGTGCCTTTGTCCTGCATTCAAAATCCTTGCGCCGTCAATTACGGGTGAGGGGCCATGTAGAAAAAGAAGACGGGCCGGAAGCAGATGCATATTTTGAATCGCGTGGATTGCAAAGCAAACTGGGGGCCTGGGCCTCGCATCAATCCCGCCCGCTGGAATCGCGTGCTGCGCTCATAAAGCGGGTCGCGGGAATTTCCATGGCACACGGATTAACCCCGAAAAGACCACCATTTTGGGGCGGATTTCGCATATCACCCATCGAAATCGAATTCTGGGCAGATGGGAAACACCGCCTTCATGACCGCTTCAAGTGGATGCGCGACGATAGAAATCAACCATGGCAGGTGGTTCGTCTTAATCCATAATTAACATTCTGTTCATTTTGGTCAAAATATGGTGAAAATCCGCCGAAAATGTGTTTTTTCCTTGGGTCACACTTGCTTACTCGAATACAAGTTCCCATAGTACAGGTGCGTGGCGGCGGCAGTTTGGTTATCTTTTGGTGATTAGCCTTTATTGCGCGATAAAAAAATAACCTGACGGGGACACATGATTAAAGGCCGAGTAAAGTGGTTTGATGCCACAAAAGGATACGGATTTGTTGTCGCAGATGACACAGATGGTGATATTCTTCTTCATGCAAATGTTTTGCGAAATTTTGGACGGGGTTCTGTTGCTGAGGGCGCAGAAATTGTGTTTGAAGTTCAAGAAACTGATCGCGGGCGGCAAGCCTCCGAGATTTTTGAAATCCATGCGCCAATTGAAACGGGTGATGTTGACGAAAATCCGGAAAACAGCATTCCCTTGCCCGATGTTACCGGGGTCGAACTGGCCCCTGCACGGGTGAAATGGTTCGACAAAGCCAAAGGGTTCGGGTTTGCCAACACCTTTGGCAGCGCAGAGGATATTTTCCTGCATATGGAAGTAATGCGCCAATACGGGTTTTCAGATCTTTCCCCGGGCGAAGCGATTTCTGTACAGGTTGTGGATGGCCCGCGCGGCCGCATGGCAGGGGCGCTATATTCATGGGATAAGGCGTTGAACGGTATTTCGTGAAAATCACCGCTCCCTTTTTTGGATTTATATTAACGGCATCAGCGGCATTTGCGGCTGATTGTGACCTCAATCAAATCGACATCAAAAGCGATGGCAATATCACGCGATTCGCGGTGGAAATTGCGGATACTGCGGCTACACGCGCCACGGGTTTGATGGATCGCGAATATATGGGACAATTCGCGGCTATGCTTTTTGTCTATGACCACCCCCAACAGGTGTCGTTTTGGATGAAAAACACCCTGATTCCGCTGGATATGCTTTTTATCGATGAATCGGGTGTGGTGTTGCGCATTCATGAAAACGCGATTCCCCATGATTTGACCGGCATTCCCGGCGGCAATCGCATTCAATATGTGTTGGAAATCAACGGCGGCTTGGCGTCAGCATTGAACATCACCGCAGGAGCGCAGGTAAAACACCCACAAATCGCCAATGATTTGGCAATCTGGCCGTGCGGTGAATAATAATTCAAAATAGTGCTTTTCATTCGGGGTAAACCCCATTAGATCAGGCCTCGTCGGGGCGTGGCGCAGCCTGGTAGCGCGGCGGTTTTGGGTACCGTAGGTCGTAGGTTCGAATCCTATCGCCCCGACCATTTCAAAAATTGTTCTTTCGTTTCAAAAGGAAAAGTTTATGAAATTATTTCTTGAAAAGCCACAGATTACCATAGCCGTTATTTTGGTCTTTTCTGTTCTTTTTCAGGTCTTTATGCCGATTTTTGGTGACGAAGCCTATTTTGTGTCTTGGGGGCATAACCCGTCATTTGGTTATTATGACCACCCGCCAAGCATTGGCTGGCTTTCAATTCCAATTATTTGGCTTGAGCAGGCAATCGGGTTGCAGCCGCACGGGATATTACACCGTATTTTCATTCTCATTCTTACAATTCTTACAATTCTATATTTACGAGTCGCGCTTAAAAACAGATTTCCTTTGCTGAATATTGATACACTTTTATTGGCATTTTCAGCGCTGCCGGTTTTTATTGTTGTCTCAAATTCTTTTTTTAACGACACGATTCTGGCCATATTTTTGCTTTTGTTTTTTCTGAATACAGAAAAATCCTTCAGAGAACCCAAATTCACATGGTGGCCTATCATATTGGCTGGGTTGTTTTTTGGGTTCGCGCTTCAGACAAAGTATTCTGTCGGGATATTTTATCTGGGGACAGTTTTGTTTTTGCTTTCCACAAAACATGGCCGACGATTTCTATTTGGGCGGTTTGTGATAATTTCGGTGATCGCCGGTATGATTTTCTTACCCAATATTTATTGGAACCTGCACAACTGCTCTATTAACTTTGCATTCAATTTCTCCTTCAGAGAAGTAACCCCCAGCTTTCGCGGGGCGCTAGAGCTAAGCCTGGTTTTACTTTTAACATTAGGCCCAGCACTCATAATCTTTTTCAAATTCCGGCACTCAAAAATAGGTTTTTTTACGGGCGTATTTATCGGCGTTCTTCTGGTCTCGTTTCTTTATGCAATTTCACGCGGGACTTTTCGGCTTAATTGGGGAACACCATTTATTTTTATGGGTGTTATTGCTGCCGCCGAGATGCTTAATAACCAAGAGATCAATTGGTTGAAAAAATGGAATTTCCGGTTTCTTCTTGTTAGCTTTGTGCCAATATTGGGGATATTGATACTGGATGCCTTTGGTTTTCGCCCGTTGGAGCGGTTTCTGGATCAGCAAAGCTTAATCCAGTTCAATTTAGAGGCTGATCTGGCTGACGGGTCATTGCCAAAAGCGCTTAGGCTAATATCAGACGATCGAATTGTTGCCACCGACCTATATATGCAGACGGCGGTTTTGGAAAACCATGGCTTTGCGTCTGCGACCGTTATCGGGGGGTCTATATTTGGGCGTAACCATGATATCTTTACCGATTACGCATCGCTGGATGGACGGGATATTCTCCTGATTTCGCAAGATTACGAAAAGGCCGGTGCAATGGCTGCACAAATTTTTGATAGCTTCGAGTGGCTGGAATTAAAAGGAACCCGGCAAAGCCATCGTATAATTTTAGGCCACAATTTCAGTTTTGATAATTACTGGAATTTAGTTATGTCACCTTTTGTCGATTCTTATTATGCCCAATCACCATTTCCAAGTGTCGGCTGTTACCTGAAAAAATAATGCTTACCTTTTGGGATAATTTTAAAACCAATAGGTTAAGTGTGAAAATATTTAACCCAAAAAATGAACTTAATGACCGAAGTTATTGGAATTATTTCAAGATTTCAAATGCCTAACTTTATCACGTTGCGTTAACCTGTTTTCAAGAGAATCAACGATTGGCCCGTCAACTAAAAAATGTTCAATTTTTGTAAATTTATTCATTGACCTGACCCTACCTAATGCATCACTTAGTGTCATTGGCGGCAAACAACACTACATATTGTGTTTGCCAAGATGTGTAAAAATAATCGTTACAGGCCATTTGCGCATTAATGTGCGATGGGAGAGTGGTTTCGACCTTATCATTAAGATCGGGCGAAAAAAACTAAAGGGACTAGGCAGGATGAAGTTTGATCGTAAATTTACCGCGGTAAAATCCGGCGCATATGGCGCAATGGAATTCACCAATAAAACATCGGAAATCCGCAACCCGGATGGTACGATTGTGTTTCATCTTGAAAACATGGAAGTGCCCGCGAGCTGGAGCCAAGTTGCCTCTGATGTTTTGGCCCAAAAATATTTCCGCAAAGCAGGCGTTCCGGCGGCAACTATACCCGTTAAAGAAAAAGGTATCCCTGAGTTTCTGTGGCGCTCAGTTCCTGATGATGCAGCACTGGCCAAATTGCCCAAATCCGAACGTTTTACTGGCGAAAGCTCTGCCAAGCAGGTTTTTGACCGTTTGGTTGGTGCCTGGACATATTGGGGCTGGAAAGGTGGCCATTTCACCACCGAAGCCGACGCCAAGGCGTATTTTGATGAAATGCGTTTCATGCTGGCCAACCAGATTGCGGCGCCCAATTCTCCACAATGGTTTAACACCGGTCTGCATTGGGCTTATGGCATTGATGGGCCGGCACAAGGCCACCATTATGTTGATTACAAATCCGGCAAGCTGACCAAATCTATTAATTCTTATGAGCATCCGCAGCCTCATGCCTGTTTCATTCAATCGGTTAAAGATGATCTGGTGAATGAAGGCGGCATTATGGATCTTTGGACCCGTGAGGCGCGTCTGTTCAAATATGGCTCTGGCACCGGCACCAATTTTAGCTCGCTTCGGGCTGCCAATGAAACATTGGGGGGCGGTGGAAAATCATCCGGCCTGATGTCATTTCTAAAAATCGGGGATCGTGCCGCAGGGGCGATTAAATCAGGCGGCACAACGCGGCGCGCAGCCAAAATGGTTATTGTCGATGTTGACCACCCGGATGTTGAGGAATTCATCAATTGGAAGGTGATCGAGGAGCAAAAGGTTGCCTCATTGGTCGCCGGTTCCAAAATCCATGAACAACAGTTAAACGAGATTTTTGGTGCGATCCGCTCATGGGATGGCGCGGAAGAAGCTGCATTTGATCCCAAGAAAAACCCGGCCCTAAAGGCTGCGGTGCGCTCTGCACGCAAATTCATGATCCCGGAAACCTATGTCAAACGGGTGCTGCAATATGCACAACAAGGCTTCACCAGCATTGAATTCCCGACTTACGATACCGATTGGGATAGCGATGCTTATCTGAGCGTTTCAGGCCAGAATTCAAACAATACCGTGCGGGTTACCGATGCGTTTTTACAAGCCGTCAAAGACGATGCCGATTGGGAATTACTGCGCCGCACCGATGGCGAGGTGGCCAAAACCATCAAAGCCCGCGATTTGTGGGATGATATTGGCCACGCCGCATGGGCGTCGGCTGATCCCGGCATTCAATATCATGATACCATCAATGCGTGGCATACTTGCCCCGAAGATGGCCAAATTCGCGGTTCAAACCCTTGTTCTGAATACATGTTTCTGGATGATACCGCTTGTAATCTTGCATCGATGAACCTGCTGACATTTCTGAAGGACGGCGTTTTTGATGCGCAATCCTATATTCACGCAACGCGGCTTTGGACAGTAACGCTGGAAATCTCGGTTTTGATGGCACAATTCCCGTCGGCTGAAATTGCTGAGCGCAGCTATAAATTTCGCACGCTTGGTCTTGGCTATGCCAATATCGGCGGCTTGCTGATGAATCTTGGCTTTGGCTATGACAGTGACGAGGGCAGGGCGCTTACCGGTGCGTTGACCGCCATTATGACCGGCGTTTCTTATAAAACCTCGGCTGAAATGGCAGCAGAGCTTGGGCCATTTTCCGGCTATGCCAAAAACGCTGACCATATGTTGCGGGTGATGCGCAATCATAAACGCGCCGCATATGGCGAGATCACCGGTTATGAAGGGCTGGCGGTGCCGCCTGTGCCGCTTGACCATGATAATTGCCCAGATGGCTCATTGATTAACCTTGCCCATAAAGCATGGGACGAAGCGCTGGAAATGGGCGAAAAGCACGGCTATCGCAACGCGCAGGTTTCGGTGATTGCGCCAACCGGCACCATTGGTTTGGTGATGGATTGTGACACAACCGGCATCGAGCCTGACTTTGCGCTGGTGAAATTCAAAAAACTTGCCGGCGGTGGATATTTCAAAATCATCAATCGTTCGGTGCCTGCCGCGCTGAGTAATTTGGGCTATTCCTCGGCACAGGTTGAGGAAATGATCGCTTATGCGGTTGGCCACGGCTCGCTTGGCAATGCGCCGGGCATCAATACTACCAGCTTGTTGGGGCATGGTTTTGGCGAAGAAGAACTGGGCAAGATCGAGGCGGCGCTCGCGTCTGCATTTGATATACGGTTTGTGTTTAACCAATGGACGCTTGGCGCGGATTTCTGCACTGGCACCTTGGGTATTCCCACCGAAAAGCTGAATGATCCAAGCTTTGATTTGTTAAAACACCTCGGTTTCAGCAAGGAGCAGGTTGCAGCGGCAAACCGGCACGCCATTGGCACCATGACACTGGAAGGCGCGCCTTTCCTGAAGAAAAAGCATTACAGCGTGTTTGATTGCGCCAATGTTTGCGGCAAAACCGGCACACGGTATTTGTCGGTTGATAGCCATATCAAAATCATGGCCGCCGCCCAGAGCTTTATTTCGGGTGCGATTTCCAAAACCATCAATATGCCCAATGATGCCACTATTGAAGATTGCAAAGCGGCGTATGAAAGCAGTTGGGCGCTGGGGATCAAGGCCAATGCGCTGTATCGTGATGGCTCAAAACTGTCGCAACCATTGTCATCTGCCTTGATCGATGATGATCTGGAGGATGCGCTGGAAGACGCACCAGCCGGTGATAAAGCCATGGTTTTGGCCGAAAAGATTGTCGAAAAGATCGTGATCAAAGAAGTGGCGCGGGGCCGTGAAAAACTGCCGCAGCGTCGCAAGGGTTATACCCAAAAGGCCATTGTTGGCGGGCATAAGGTTTATCTGCGCACCGGCGAATATGTTGATGGAACTTTGGGCGAGATTTTCATTGATATGCATAAAGAAGGCGCGGCCTTTCGCGCCATGATGAATAATTTTGCCATCGCGATTTCGGTGGGCCTGCAATATGGCGTGCCGCTGGATGAATTTGTCGATGCGTTTACGTTTACACGGTTTGATCCGGCCGGACTGGTGCAGGGCAATGACAGCATTAAATCAGCGACCTCGATCATTGATTATATTTTTCGGGAGCTGGCGATTTCATATCTTGATCGCACCGATCTGGCCCATATCAAACCCGAAGGCGAAAGCTTTGACAGTTTGGGGCGCGGCGAAGAAGAAGGCAAAGCCAATGTCGGCAAACCCTCCGACAGCGCAGCCAGCTCACTAGACCTGATCAAACAGCTATCCTCAACTGGATATTTACGTTCACGTTTACCTCAAGGTCTCAGTGGGTTAGCGGCTGAAGTTGATATAACAAAAACGGAAACCGCCACAATGGCGGTAATGGACAACCGGACCAAAGCAAAGATGCAAGGCTATGAGGGAGACCCTTGTGGCGAATGCGGCAACTTTACTTTGGTGCGCAACGGAACCTGCATGAAATGCAACACCTGTGGGGGAACCTCTGGGTGTAGCTGATGAGGAGTAAGAATCAAATGATGACATTTAGAAAAATTATGCGGAAAGTTCCAGATGGCAGCGCACGACACTTATTGCGAAGCTTCAATCTAAAATTTGGTTCGGAGAGGCGTTCCTCTTCGGTTAAGGAACTTGCTGAAAAGCTTGGCTTTGCTGTCGAATTAGTGAAACTACCTGTTGGTATGGCGGGACGGTTGGTCCAAGATACATTCTCTGAAAATGGATATTGTATCGAGGTGAATGTGCGCGATTCTGTAAAGCGCAGGAGATTTACTGTTCTTCATGAAATGGCACACTATTTTTTGCATACAGTCAAAAATGAGCCGCTTGCGCCTGAAAAGTTGCGTGATCGAGGCGATCATTTTTACTCTGCAAAGGAACAACAAGAAGAACGTGAGGCTGACGAATTTGCTGCGGCACTTTTATTTGATGACGGTGTGCTGACGGCGGCATACTCCTTGTTTGGCGGCGACATCGAAAAGCTCTCGAACCAATTTGGTGTTTCAACTCATGTAGTCAAGATCGGAATACACCAATTTGTCCCAATAAGTGAGAGAAAATCGCGGGGACAAAAACAGTGAATAAAAATTACCGCACCAAAGCAAAGATGCAAGGCTATGAGGGAGACCCTTGTGGCGAATGCGGCAACTTTACTTTGGTGCGCAACGGAACCTGCATGAAATGCAACACCTGTGGGGGAACCTCTGGGTGTAGCTGATTGCAGACAGGGGGGAGTGCCGTTCTGCTCGGCGCTTCCTTGCATTCAGGCCGCAGGCAAAAAACCGAGCGGTTAACGATGAGCCTGAAATGCGAGACTAGGGGGATGGTTCTGCCATCCCTCTCTTTTTTTGAAATAGACAAATTTTGTTTGGGTCGCTAACCTTAAATCTTTAAGAAATTTACGGAGAAATTGATGCTAAAAGTTTTTACAATTTCCGGGTTTCTGGTGGGTGTTGGTTTTCTGGGGCTTCAGTTTTCGTTAACTGTGCCCGCAAGAATTACAAACGATGGCTTGCTGCTCGGGCTTGCGGGATGGCTGGCTTTTTTGACGATTCTGACCAATATCGGGGTTGTGTTGTGTTATGCCTCAGCGCTTAGTAAAATTCGGTTTTTAGCATGGTTTCGCAGCCACAGAACCCGCACCATGTTTGTGGCGCTAATTGCGTTGGTGATGGTGGTTTATCACTTTGTCTTGGCACCGGTATGGTCGCCAGAAGGCGCAAGTAAAGTCGCTGATGTCGGCCTGCATTATGTTGTGCCGATTATTTATATTTGCTGGTGGCTGCTGTTGAGTAGGCGCAAAAAACTTAATTACGATTCGATCGGGGTTATGCTGGTTGCGCCGGTTGTTTACATCATTACCGTAATGGTACGGGGTGCGCTCATCACGCAATACCCCTATTTCTTTCTTGAGCCGGCGCGGTATGGTTATTTGCAGGTAATTGCCCATATCGGAGGATTGCTGGGTGTCATTTTGACGATGTATTTTCTGGCGATTATAATCGACAGGTTATTGTTTTCGCGCAATAAGGTCATCAGTTAACGATGATCCTGAAATGTTGAGACTAGGGGGATGGTTTTGCCATCCCCCTTTTTTTGCCGAGGCGCAGCCGAGGCCATGCCCAAAGGGAAGGGT
>CAZCDC010000054.1:0-15659 GCA_964497195.1 uncultured Rhodobacterales bacterium
TGGCGCGTGTGGAATGGTTGCGCGCGCGCGGCGCTGAAATATCGCGCATGGATCAGGCGGGGCTGGAGGAAAGCTTGCATGATTGGTTGGGGCCATTTCTGCTTGGGTGTCGCAGTAAGGCGGATGTGAAAAACCTTGATCTGATGCCAGCGCTGGAAAATATGCTGGGGTGGGAGGGAAAGCAGATGCTTGATAAACTGGCCCCGAGCGCCATAATTGCGCCAACCGGTACGCGCTTATTTGTGGATTATAGTGCTGAACAGCCGATGGTTTCGGTTCGGTTACAAGAAATGTTTGGCATGAATGTGCATCCAACTGTCGGGCCGGATAAATTGCCATTGCTTATTGAATTGCTGTCGCCAGCGCGCCGTGCGGTGCAAACCACCGCCGATTTGCCGGGGTTTTGGCAGCATTCATATAGCGATGTACGTAAAGATATGCGTGGCCGTTATCCGCGCCATCCTTGGCCGGAAAATCCAAGCGAGGCTTTGCCAACCCGGCGGGTTAAGCCCAGATCTTAGTCCATTTCCAGGATTTCAGCGCCGCGTTCAGTGATCATTACCGATATAATATCAGCCATTTGTTTGCCTGCGGGGCGGCTGGTGGCGCCGCCAATGCCGATGCTTTTGCCAAATGTCCACCACAGGCCGGGTGCCCAGCCGCGCTGCACCGGTGTTTTGAGCTTGATCAGGAATCCGGCTGACGGGCGAAACGCAAAAAACCCGCGATCTACTTTGTCGATTTGATCCAATGTGCAAAAATGCCGTCCTGTACTGTCGAATAACCCGTCTCCGCTGAGCAATAAATAGGTATCCGTGGCACGCCAGAATTTCCAGCTGAACCACAGGAGTGCAAAGCCAAACCCCGTAAGGAATATCGCCCATAAAGCATTGCCGGACGGGAATGTGGCAACGCTAAACAATAAAAACAAAGCCATAATAACCTGAACCGTAACACCCGTAAGGCGGCGGAATTTTGAGACTTCTAATCGTGCGAGTTCTTTTGCCATAGCGGCCTATTATAGGTATTCAACCAAAGGGGAAATGCCTATTTTGCCGCAATGACCGGAAACCAGTCCTCGCGCAGCTTATCGCCTGCCTTCATTTTCGCGGGCGCCGTGTGGCCGTGCTGGATTCTTTGGCCAACACCTAATCACAGAATGCGCCACGCAAGACAATAACGCCGTCACGCTAGAAATCTGTGATTTGGTTTTGGGATAAAATGCTCATATGGCATTTGACAGCCTTCGGGTCGAATTCACAAGATGTGACAGCAAAGTTTCAACGTTGCATTCCCCGTTGATCTAATACCAGTTTTGCGTGAAAAGAGGGGTGAGCAGAAAAGGACACATAAAATGTGCGGAATAATCGGGGTTCTCGGCAAGTCCGAGGCAATGCCAATAATGATAGCAGCCCTTAAACGGCTGGAATACCGTGGGTATGATAGTGCAGGAATCGCAACTCTTGATGCTGGTGTGCTGAATTGTCGGCGCGCGGTCGGCAAACTTGTTGAACTTGAAACCGTGCTTAGGACCGCGCCCTTGCAAGGCTTTGCGGGCATTGGTCACACGCGCTGGGCCACGCACGGTGCGCCCAATGCTGCCAACGCCCACCCCCATATCGCGGGGCCGGTGGCCGTTGTGCATAATGGCATAATCGAGAATTTCCGGCCGCTTCGTGAGGCGCTTGTTGCTGATGGCGCGGTTTTTCAATCGGATACCGATAGCGAGGTTGTGGCGCAGCTTTGTGCCGCCAAAATGGCGCAGGGCATGGACCCGAAAGCCGCTGTGGACGCCACGTTGAAACAGCTCGAAGGCGCGTTTGCTTTGGCGTTTTTGTTTGAAGGCCATGATGATCTGATGATCGCGGCGCGGCGGGGTTCGCCGCTGGCAATTGGTCATGGTGATGGCGAAATGTTTATTGGCTCAGACGCGATGGCGCTGGCGGATGTTACCAATCGCATTACTTATCTTGAGGAGGGTGACTGGGCGGTTATCACCCGTCAAGGTGCTGAAATATATGATGCTTTGGGAAATCTCGCCAACAGGGAATTGCACATTGTCAACGTCGATTCGGTAATGGTTGATAAGGGAAATTACCGGCATTTTATGGCCAAGGAAATCCATGAACAGCCCTCGGTTTTGGCGTTTGCTTTGTCACATTATCTGAACGCGGACCGCACAAAAATCGAAATTCCCGGTGAAATGCCGGATTTCAGCCAGTTTGACCGGCTGGTTCTGGTGGCTTGTGGCACTGCGTTTTACGCTTGTCATGTGGCCAAATACTGGTTTGAGCAATATGCCCGTATTCCGGTTGAAATCGATGTAGCGTCTGAATTTCGCTATCGCGAACCGCCCATCACATCGCGTGACGGGGTGATTTTTGTCAGCCAGTCAGGCGAAACCGCCGATACATTGGCGGCGTTGCGTTATGTTCAGGGCAAAGCGGGCAAAGTGATTGCCATTATCAACGCGACTGAAAGCTCCATCGCGCGCGAGGCTGATTTGGCTTTGCCGATCAAAGCCGGAATTGAGGTATCGGTGGCGTCCTCAAAGGCGTTTACCTGTCAGTTGGCGGTATTTGCGGCCTTGGCTATTTTGGCAGCCCGGCAAAAAGGCAAAATTAATGCCAGTCAAGAAGCGGAATTAATCGGAAAACTAACCCAATTACCGCGCCTAATAAATGAGGCCTTGGCCCAGGAACCAGCCATGGCGATGGTGGCGCGTGACCTTGCAAAAGCCCGCGATATCCTGTTTTTGGGACGCGGCACGATGTTCCCCTTGGCGCTGGAAGGCGCGCTAAAACTCAAGGAATTAAGCTATATTCATGCGGAGGGCTATGCCAGCGGAGAGCTGAAACACGGGCCAATTGCCTTGATTGATGAATCTGTACCAGTGATCTGTTTTGCCCCTGTTGATCCGCTGTTTGATAAAACCGTGAGCAATATGCAAGAGGTCATGGCGCGGGGTGGCAAGGTGCTGCTGGTGACGGATTCCGAGGGCGCCAAACGTGCCTCGGAAGGGGTGTGGAAAACCATTATTTTGCCCAAAACTGACCCGTTTATTGCGCCAATGATCTATGCAATCCCGGCGCAATTATTGGCGTATCACACAGCCATTGAAAAAGGCACAGATGTTGACCAGCCGCGTAATTTGGCAAAATCTGTAACGGTGGAGTAGGCTATTTTTCAGTTAATTGCTGAATGATTCCGGCCGATAATAAATAGAGGCTGGTAACCATCAAGCCAAAATGCGCCACCGCAGTTGGTTCAAAATCGCCCCAGCCGATCCAGAGCGCAAAACCTGTCCACGCAAGCATCACCGACAAAGACAAGGGCCGCCAGCGCACTGTGCGCACCGGATGTACAAATTTCAGGCTGAAAAACTGTGCCAGTGCCAGAATGCCGATAATCAACAGGCTGATCCAAACCGGTGGCCAAAGCGCGAAAAGCACCAGTACAACCATGTTCCAACAGCCGGGAAACCCTGAAAACGATGAATCGGCGGTTTTCATACGGGTGTCAGAGAAATATACCACGCCGGTAACAACGATGATAATCGCGGCAATCCAGCCCTCCCATTCGGGGAGCAGGCCGGATTTGGCCAAGGCGTATGCGGGTACAAAAACATAGGTGATATAGTCAATAATCAGGTCCAGCAGCTCTCCGTCCCAGTTGGCTGCGTATTTTTTGACATTAAAATGCCGCGCCAGCGGGCCGTCAATGCCATCAATAATCAGTGCGCCCAGCAGCCATAAAAACATAGTTGACCAGTTTTGATCACCAGCAGCCAGCATCGCAAACAGTGCAAAAACCGCACCGGAGGCTGTAAAAAGATGGACGCTAAAGGCTGAAATATTCTTCATTCGGGGTGTTTAATCGCAAAACCGCCAAGTTGAAAGCCGATTAATCCAGCAGCAATGCTTCGCGCGATTGAGAGTGGAATTCGCGTCGGTATAACACTGCCAATGTTGCCATAACCGCTAAAATCAACGGAATTAATCCGACCAGCCATGTTAATGCCGCCAACGCAAAATAAATCGCGCGCAACCAGCATTAGCTTTACTTCCCACACGATGCGCGGTGCTAATAAATCAGTGCTGACATCTGCCGCGACCTCTTGCAGGGTTTCTGCACTGCCTAGCCAAGGATGAAAACCAGAAAGGCGATACCATCAAGCGATGTAAACGGCGTCAATATGTCGGTTAGATTTTTGAGCATGTTTTGACATAGCCTGTTAAGGAGCCTAGAAAAATGACAAAACACAGCGGGAGTGTTGAAAATGCAGATGCCAGAGCCAAATGCGGAAATCCTTGCTTTGAAGGCAGATATTATTGCGCGTTTGGCACGTGTTTTATCGGCTGAGCATATTATTTCTGATCCGGTGGAGACCCGCGCCTATGAATGTGATGGCTTGGCGGCCTATCGTTGCCCGCCGATGTTGGTGGTTTTGCCAGCTTCCACCGAAACTGTGGCCGCTGTGTTGCAAATTTGTTCAGAAATGAACGTGCCCGTGGTGCCACGCGGCGCGGGAACCAGCCTGTCGGGCGGGGCGCTGCCCACCGCGGATTGTGTGATTTTGGGTGTGGCACGCATGAATGCGGTGTTGGAAACCAATTATGAGGATCGCTATATCCGCGTGCAATCGGGGCGCACAAACCTGTCAGTAACCGGCGCGGTGGAGGCAAACGGGTTTTTTTATGCGCCTGATCCAAGCAGCCAGCTTGCCTGTGCGATTGCTGGCAATATTGCAATGAATTCCGGCGGGGCGCATTGTTTGAAATACGGGGTGACGACGAATAATTTGCTTGGCGTTACGATGGTGACCATGGCTGGCGAAATTATTGAGATCGGCAATGAGAGCCTTGATGCTGGCGGCTATGATCTGCTGGGCTTGATCTGTGGTTCCGAGGGCCAGCTTGGCGTGGTCACAGAGGCCACATTAAAAATCTTGCCAATGCCAGAGGGCGCGCGGCCGGTTATGATCGGGTTTGATAATAACACCGTGGCGGGGGCCTGTGTTTCGGACATCATCCGCGCCGGGGTTTTGCCGGTGGCAATTGAATTTATGGATCGGCCAGTGTTGCAGGCTGTCGCGAATTTTGTGGATGCGGGATACCCGGATGTCGAGGCGCTTTTGATCATTGAGGTTGAGGGTTCCGAGCTTGAGATTAACAGCCAACTGGCGCGGATAATTGACATTGCCAAGCGTCATAGCCCTGTTGAAATCCGCGAAAGCACCAGCGCTGCGCAATCAGCCAAAATCTGGCAGGGGCGCAAGGCGGCGTTTGGCGCGATGGGGCAAATCAATGATTATATGTGCCTTGATGGCACCATTCCCGTCAGCCAACTGCCGCTGGTTTTGCGTCGAATCGCGGAAATGTCAGCGGAATATGGCCTTAAGGTTGGCAATGTTTTTCATGCGGGGGATGGCAACATGCATCCGCTGATTTTATTTGATGCCAATAAGGCTGGTGATTTGCAAAAATGTGAGGATTTGGGCGCGGATATTTTGCGCTTATGTGTGGAGGTCGGCGGATGCCTGACAGGCGAACACGGGGTTGGTGTTGAAAAACGCGAACTGATGTCGGTGCAGTTTAACGCGGCGGATCTGGAGGCCCAGATGAAGGTCAAAGATGTGTTTGATCCAGCATGGTTGCTTAACCCTGCCAAGGTTTTTCCGCTGGATGCCAGCGCGGGGCGGCGTTCATGAAACCAACAACTGAACAGGAATTGGCTGAGATTGTGGCCAGCGCCACCGCGCCGCTGGAAATTATCGGCGGTGGTTCACGTGCTGGATACGGCAATCCTGTGATTGGCGCATCGCTATATGTTGCTGGCTTGTCCGGCATTACGCTTTATGATCCGGGCGCGTTGACATTGGTTGCCAAGGCTGGAACGCTTGTGTCTGAAATTGAAACCGCGCTGGCAGCTGAGGGGCAAATGCTGCCGTTTGAACCGATGGACCACGGTGCAATGCTGGGCAATTCCGGCACAGCAACGCTTGGCGGTATGGTGGCGGTCAATGCCTCTGGGCCGCGGAGAATTAAAACGGGTGCGTGTCGTGATAGCCTGATCGGTGTGCGCTATGTTGATGGCATGGGGCAGATTATCAAAAACGGCGGGCGGGTGATGAAAAATGTCACGGGCTATGATCTGGTGAAATTGATGGCCGGCGCACATGGTACGCTTGGTGTGATGACCGAAGTGGCGTTTAAACTTCTGCCAAAGCCGGAAACATCTGCGACATTGCGCTTTGAATTGGGGCTGGAGGCAGGCCTTGCAAAGCTGCGCGAAGCCATGGCCTCACCGTATGATGTGTCTGCTGCCGCCTATTTAGACGGGGCCGCGTTGCTGCGCGTTGAAGGGTTTGAGGAGTCGGTTAAATATCGCGCCAACCAACTTGGCGGTGATATTGTGGAGGACCCATGGACCCAAATCCGTGATGTGCCAATGCTGGCCGGTGCCGCAAATATTTGGCGTCTATCTGTGAAACCCAGCGATGCTTGTTCTGTTGCAAATACTTTACATGCGCAAGGTTTTGAAACCCCGGTTTTTGATTGGTCCGGCGGGTTGATCTGGGTGACTAGCGCCGTGTTCTCAGCCGCGCCGCGTGCGATAAGCCAAGCCCATGCACAATGTTTCCGCGGCGCTTTCTCAACCTTTCCGGATGAACCAGCGCCAATTGCAAAACTCTCGTCTGGGTTACGTCAAAAATTTGACCCGCGTGGCATATTAAACCAAGGGCGGATGGGCTGATGCAAACCAATTTTACCCCTGAACAACTGCAAGATAGCGGCATAAAACGTGCCAATGATATTCTGCGCTCCTGCGTGCATTGCGGGTTTTGTACGGCCACTTGCCCGACCTACCAGTTGTTGGGTGACGAACTCGACAGCCCGCGCGGGCGGATTTATTTGATCAAGGATATGTTGGAAAATGACCGTCCAGCCGATGAAAAAACCGTCAAACACATTGATCGCTGCCTATCCTGTTTGGCCTGCATGACCACTTGCCCCTCGGGGGTGCATTATATGCATCTGGTTGATTTGGCGCGCGAACGTATAGAAAAAACCTATAAACGGCCTTTGTTTGATCGCACTATGCGCTGGGTTCTGGCGCAAATATTGCCTTATCCCACACGGTTTCGCGTTGCGATTATCGGTGCTTGGGCGGCCAAACCTTTTCGGTTTGCTTTACCAAAAAAACTAAAAGCCATGGTTGATTTTGCACCCTCAAAATTGCCAACTCCCAGCCCAACGGATGCGCCACAAGTATTTCCAGCGCAAGGGAAAGCCATCCGCCGCGTTGCCTTGCTAACAGGCTGTGCGCAAAGGGCGCTGAACACTGATATTAATGAGGCCACCATTCGGTTGCTCACCCGCCATGGCTGCGATGTCGTGATCGCGCGCGGCATGGGGTGTTGCGGGGCTGTAACCCACCATATGGGTAAAACCAATGCCAGCCATAAATCGGCGGCGGCTAATATCAAGGCGTGGATGCAGGCGGAGGTGGATACTGTGGTGATCAATACCTCGGGCTGTGGCACCACGGTCAAGGATTATGGCCATATGTTTCGTGATGATCCGCTGGCCGCTGATGCAGCGACCATTGCCGCCAAGACCAAAGATATTTCCGAATTAATGGAGGAGCTGGGAATTTCCGGTAAGATCAACATGAAGGTGGCTTATCATGCGGCGTGTTCTTTGCAGCACGGCCAGCAAATCAAGGACGCGCCAAAAAACCTGTTGCGGGCGGTGGGGTTTACGGTGTTGGAGCCAAATGACCCGCATTTATGCTGTGGCTCTGCGGGCACCTATAATTTGATGCAACCCGTATTGGCACAGCAGCTGGGTAAACGTAAAATTGATAGTCTGGAAGCTTTAACCCCCGATGTTATCGCAGCAGGGAATATTGGCTGTATGATGCAGATCGGTGACGGCACAGTTATTCCGGTAGTTCACACAGTTGAATTGCTGGATTGGGCAACGGGTGGGCCAAAACCGCCTGCGCTTGATGGATGAGTTATTCAACGTGTTGGTGCTATATTTACTGGACCGGATATAAGGGGCTGCCGCCCCCTTGCTTCGCAATTCCCCCGCGAGTATTTTAGCAACAAAGAAGCAGAATATTAGAGCAGGTTAGCAAATGATTGAGCAGAGTCGCGCGTTTATTATGGGAAATCCTGATCAAGTCTTGATCGGCATTGGGGTTTTGATAGTGCTGTTGTTTGCAGTGTTTATTTGGCGGCGCTCAAACCAGGTTCGCCTTGGTGTTGATGAGATTTCTGTTTTATCCCAAAGAGTTGTGGAGCAAGAACGCATTGTCGTAAATCTGGCGGATGATTTGCGCAATAGCCAGATGGAGCTGGCGGGATTGCAAGCCTTTGAGCCGCAACGCAATGCGCAAGCTGTAGAGTTGACGCAAGCCCGCGAAGCGCTAGCCAAGTGGCAGGCGGAGGACGCACGCCTGCGCGAGGAGCTAAAACAACAACAATTGGCCAGTCAAACCAATGCGGCGCTGTTGACCAAAACCGGCGATGATTTGCGCGCGGAATTTAAAGCATTGGCGGCGCAGGTTTTGGATACCCATGGCGAGAAATTCGAAAAAACCAATGCAGAGCGGCTGGCGCAAACGCTGGCGCCACTTAAGGAGCATATCGGCAAATTCGAGGTGGAATTACGCGGGGTGCATGAGGCGGCAGGCAAGGACCGTGCCGCGCTGAAAACCGAGATCGAGATGCTGACCAAACGCAGTCTGGAGGTTTCTGAGGAGGCACATAATTTGACCAAAGCCCTGAAGGGGGACCAGCAGAAACGCGGTGCTTGGGGCGAAATGGTGCTGGCCTCGATTTTGGAACGCAGTGGGTTGCGCGAGGGGGAGGAATACACAATTCAGCAGCATTATCGCAATGAGGAGGGGCAAGCGTTTCGCCCTGATGTGGTGGTAAACCTGCCGGGTGGGCGGCGGTTGGTTGTGGATAGCAAGGTCTCATTGGTGGCGTATGAGCGGGCGGTGAATGCACAAAATGATGCAGCGCGCGCAGTGGGCATGAAAGCCCATGTTGCGGCGATAAAATCCAAGATCGACGATCTTTCGTCCAAGGAATATCATGCATTTGATGACGCGGCGGTGGATTATGTGATTATGTTTATGCCGATCGAGAGCGCTTTTTCCGAGGCGGTGCGCTATGACCCTGATTTGGCGCTTTATGCGGGGGAAAAGAACATTGTGATTGCCTCGCCGACCAATTTAATGGTGGCGTTAAAAACTGTTGATAATTTGTGGTCGGTGGAGCGGCGTAATAAAAATGCAGCAGAAATCGCTAAGCGGGCGGGCGCGCTTTATGATAAATTCCACGGGTTTGTGGAGGATATGGGTAATGTCGGCATGCGGCTGGATCAGGCCCAGGAGGCACATTCGGCGGCGCTCAACAAGCTGAAAACCGGACGGGGGAATTTGCATAATCAGGTGGAAACGTTGAAAAAACTGGGGGCGAAGGCGGAAAAGCAATTGCTAACGGATGATACGCCACTTGGGTTGGAGGAATAGGGTGAAAACGGCATTTCTTGCTGCTGTGTTTGTTTTGACAAGCACGCTGAGTGCCAACGCGCAATGCCTGTGTCTGAAATGTTTTCTTGGCATGTTCAAGGGGTTTGAAATCTTAAGCGGGTCGATGATGCCGACCATCAATACTGGTGATTGTGTTATCGCCACATATATCCAGTCTGATGTGACGCCGCCGCAAGTTGGCGATGTTATTTATTTTCTGCCACCATTGCGGGACCAATATTTTGTCAAACGGGTGGTTGGTGTTGCGGGTGACACTGTGCAAATGATTGATGGCGTGCTTTGGCTGAACGGTATTTCTGTTATGCTGGAACCCATACAGGATTTTGAAATCGCGTATGTGCCGGCTGGGCCACTGGATATGTTGCCAAGATGTCGAAACCAGCCTGCGATGGGTGGAATCTGTATTTCTGACCAGTTTGTTGAAACTTTTCCGGACGGGCGGAGCCACAGGATTCTGGATATCGGTGAAACAAGGGCAGATAATACGGTGGTTTTTTCGGTGCCAGAGGGACATGTTTTTGTGATGGGTGATAATCGGGACAATTCAGTTGATAGCCGATTTGCCTTAAACAGCCGTGGTATTGGTC
Source organism: uncultured Rhodobacterales bacterium (assembly GCA_964497195.1). GTDB lineage: Bacteria > Pseudomonadota > Alphaproteobacteria > Rhodobacterales > Rhodobacteraceae > UBA3077. Next base: position 10,158 of record CAZCDC010000054.1, read on the forward strand.
TTGGCATGATCCCGGTTGAGAGTGTTTTTGGGGTTTTTAGCGGGTATTAAACATAAACTGGCTTTTGCACCAGATGGTGGTGGCGGCGGCAATTTCAAGGTCTTGAAAGCGCTATAATCGCGATTACATTTGGAGGGTCAGGCGCCAATCGGGCCTGATAATTTAACGGTCTGTCTTTCGGGAAGGCCAAAACACTGTATCGCTATAAAAGGATACCACTTATGCGAAATTTTGATTTTACACCGCTTTACCGGACCAGCATTGGCTTTGATCGTTTGGCCAATATCATGGATAATGTTACGCGCACTGACAGCGCTGGCACTGGATACCCGCCCTATAATATCGAAAAAACTGCTGAGGATGCGTATCGCATTTCCATTGCTGTGGCCGGATTTACCGAGGATGAACTAAACATTGAGGCCATTGATGGCCAATTGGTTATTTCTGGCAAAAAGACCGATGTTGAGGGTGACGTGAAATATCTGCACCGTGGCATTGCCAATCGCGCCTTTGAAAAACGGTTTCAACTGGCGGACCATGTGCGTGCCACCGACGCTGTAACCGAAAACGGGTTGCTGCATGTTGATCTGGTACGCGAAGTACCCGAGGCGTTAAAGCCGCGCCGCATCGAGATCGTAACCGCTAAGCCGATTGAGGTAGAGCAAGTCACGGTTGAAGCGTAACTCAAACCTTCAGTGATCAAACGGAATCCCGCGCCAAGGCGCGGGATATTATTTTGGTTTATTGGCGCTTGTGGCTGAGGCTGTGTGCCGCTTCCCCCGAAGGGAAGCTCTGCGGGCGTGGGGGTCAACCCCGCGCGGCCGCAGGCATTTCTTAAGGTTATTCACGCATTCAACGCCCCCGCAAAATACGAGGGCGTTTTGTTTGACTTGATCGCAGTCGGAAAATCGGCTGCTTTTGCAGCGTTATTGCGCTGTTTTAGCCAGCCGAACCAGACGGATGAATTCAGCACGATAGCCGAAGGGATCATCACCCTTTGCAGAGCTGGCAAGCGCCACAACATCCTCATATGACCAATCACCAAGGCGGGTGTCACCGCGCAGTAATTGGCCAAAACCTGCTACGGCGATGGCAAAATCAACCTCGGTCCCCAAGCCTGCATCTGCATCGGCAAACACCGGCGTTGTGATCAAAATGGAGGTGCTTTCGCCCGGGTTTTTGTACCGCAGTTTCAGGAAAGCCAGCTCGCCATTACCTTCCGGCAGGGGTTCCGCCTCACCGTAGCGCAATGGATCATTGCTAAGCGCAGGGGAACCTACAGGCGTGATTTCATAAAGCGCGGTTACGGAATGACCCGCACCAATATCGCCGGCATCCACCGCGTCATTGTTGAAATCCTCGCGGGCCAACGCGCGGGTTTCATAGCCGATCAGGCGGTATTCCGCGATTTCGGACGGGTTGAATTCCACCTGGATTTTGACATCCTGCGCAATGGTGAACAACGCGCCACCGATCTGGTCAACCAGCACTTTTTGGGCTTCGGCCAGCGTGTCGATATAAGCGGCTGTGCCATTGCCATTTTGCGCCAGTGTTTGCATCAAGGCATCATTGTAATTGCCCTGACCAAACCCGAGAATTGACAGGTAAATGCCGGTATCGCGTTTTTCCTCGATAAAGGTTTTCAAGGCCTCGGGGTCAGAAATTCCAACATTAAAATCACCGTCTGTGGCTAGAATCACACGGCTGGTGTCGCCATCATCGGCCATTTCCTGTGCCAGGGCATAAGCCTGCTGCAAGCCCGCTTGTCCGGCGGTTGATCCACCGCTTGATAACCGTGTTAGGCTGCGTAAAATCTTGGTGCGCTCGGATGCGGGGGTTGGCTCCAAAACCATACCGGGAGAACCGGCATAGGTGACAATCGCCACGCTATCATGGTCGTTCAGCTCGCCTAACATCAAGCGGAAACTCTGGATTAGCAGCGGCAATTTGTTGGGGTCGGACATTGAACCGGACGTATCAATCAGGAAAACCAAATTGACCGGCGGGCGTTCATTTGCTGCCAATTCATAGCCTTGAATGCCGATATGCAAAAGCTGCGTGTCGGGGTTCCACGGGGTATCGGTGACTGTGACTGAACTGGTAAACGGAGCCTCGCCAGCCACCGGCAAAGGGTAATCATAGTTGAAATAATTGATCATTTCCTCGGTGCGCACCGCATCGGGGTTTGGCAAATATCCGTTCAGGATGGAATTGCGCACAAAGCTGTATGATGCGGTATCAACATCAATCGAAAAGGTCGAAACCGGATCATCAAGAGTGATTTTTAATGGGTTTATGTCTTCACCGGCGAATTGGTCTCGGTTTTCGGGGGGGGCAAAAACACCTTCATCCGCAGCAGTTAGGCCGCCAACAATGGCCCCATGCATTGGCGCTGCACCTGAAAGTTGTGCGACAAAACCATCGATTAATGCGGCCCCACGATCACGGGATTGGGCAACAACAGCCGAAGGGGCCGCAACCGTTGCGCCGGTCACATCCGAATAGGTTTTTTGGCCAAGCGCAGGGGCGTCATCTTGCGGGCTGGTGGCTTGCAATCTATCAACACTTGTTGAATCGGGACGTGCATCGCCTTCGCCACCTGCCAGGCTCAGATTTAGCTCTCCGGCAATTCCGCTTTTATTTGGGATTTCGGTATTGGTTATTTCAGAACCGGGATCAAAACCCACAATAAGCGGGCCAATCGGCTTGACGGTTAAATTCTGGGTTATCACCACAGCCAATGCGATGGTGGCAAAACTTGCGGTGCCGAGCATCAATTGACGGCCAGTTAAATTCGTAAACATATCCTTTAGTCCTTCCAAAAATCCGCGTCCCGTTTTGGGGCGGCTATGGATAGGACGCGCGGCATCGGCCGTTCCTTGGAAATTTTCCGAATTTTCTTCAAAAGCCTTCATTCCAGCCATGATGGCTGCTTGTTTGGCATTGCTGGAAGGCGGCGGAATATCATCCTGCAACAGCGCAGCGAGTTTTTCGAGGTCATCTGTCATTGCAACATCTCCTCAGCTTTTGCCATATGGCGGAGTTCTTTTTTAACCTCGGACATGCGCCAACTAACGGAACCCTCCGAGAGGCCAAGCGCTTTGCCCGCCGCTGCGTGGGTCATTTCCTCACCCAATACCAGCGCAACAGTTTCACGTAATTCCGGCGACAGGCGCGACATGGCGCGGGCCAGCCAAGTCATATTTTCAGATTTCTCAACAGCAGCCTCGCGCTGCATTATTTCGACATCACCCCAGCCATCTGCGGCGCGGGCCTGCGCGCCGCGACGGCGCATTAAATCGCGCCCAGCGTTGACAACAACACGGTAAAGCCAGCTTTCAAACTTGCTGTCAGCCTTGAAATTACCAAGTTTCTTTGGCAATGAAGCACAAATTTCCTGCACAAGATCCTCCGCATCTGCTTGTTGCCCGAGCGTGCGATAGGCTACCCGATACATCAGGTCATAATGGCGTTCCAGCAGGCTGCGGAATGCGTCTGCATTGCCCGCACCAGCCATTTCCGCCAGTTTTTCGCTCGAATAATCCATATGGTCCTGATTGTAAGACGCACCCCGTTTGGTAATCCTTGGCAGGTTTTTGAAAAAACTAAAAGAGCGCAGGCTTTAAAATAAATGAACGATGGTTCAATTAAAGGGGTTGTCAGGCGAAATTTTGTTGCTAGGCTATGATTGTGACGCAAGATAATTGCGCACAAGGTGCCAATGTGCATCAACGGAATTTAACGGAGGCAACTTCGTTTCGGGAGGATATGATATTGACCAAGGTTCTGCCAGACGGGCTGAATACCTTTCCTAAATTGCTGGCGCGTAATGCGGTGCAATGGGCGGGGTTGCCTGCGTATCGTGAAAAAGAGTACGGCATCTGGCAAAGCTGGACATGGGCCGAAGTGGCGGAAAATGTAAATGCGTTGGCCATGGGGTATGTGGCGCTGGGCTTAAATGAGGGCGATCATGTTGCCATTATTGGCCGTAATCGCCCGTTTTTATATTGGGCCATGATGGCCGCACAATCGGCGGGGGCGATCCCTGTGCCGTTATACCAAGACGCCAATGTCGAAGAAATGACTTATGTGCTGGACCATAGCGGCGCGCGCTTTGTGGTTGTTGAAGATCAGGAGCAGGTCGATAAGGTGCTGGAAGCACAGGAAAATTCCACCAACGTTGAGCAAATAATTTATGTCGATAAGCGCGGGATGCGCAAATATGACCACACCAATCTGAATTCTTACGCTGATGTGCAGGCCGAGGGCCGTGCCGGGCATTCAAGGCTGGAACCCATTTTAGCCGAGCGCCAAGCCAAGCTGGATGAAAATAGCACCTGCGTAATGCTGTATACATCGGGCACGACGGGCAAACCCAAGGGTGTGGTGCTTAGCAACACAAATATTATCGCCTCAGCCAAGGCGAGCTCGGAATTTGATAATCTATCAGCTGGTGATTCCGTTTTGGCGTATTTGCCGATGGCGTGGGTTGGTGATTTTATCTTTTCCATTGGGCAATGTTGCTGGACAGGGTTTTGTGTGGCTTGCCCCGAATCCCCCGAAACAATGCAGCATGATTTGCGTGAAATCGGTCCGAGCTATTTCTTTGCGCCACCGCGTTTCTTTGAGGGATTGCTTACAAATGTGATGATCCGCATTGAAGACGCCAGTAAAATGAAAAAATACTGGTTTCGGAAATATATGGCCCATGCCAAACGGGTCGGGCCGGATTTGCTGGATGGCAAGCCGGTGTCGTTTGCGGACCGCCTGAAATATCGCATCGGTGATTTGCTGATTTATTCGCCGCTGAAAAACACACTTGGCCTTTCACGGGTGCGGGTTGGCTATACAGCCGGAGAGGCCATCGGGCCGGAGATTTTTGAATTTTACCGTGCGCTGGGCATTAATTTGAAACAGCTTTATGGCCAGACCGAAGCGTCGGTGTTTATTACCCAACAGCCTGACGGCGAAGTGCGGGCCGATACGGTTGGCGTGCCAAGCCCGGGGGTTGAATTGAGAATCGCGGATAATGGCGAGGTGTTTTACCGTTCGCCGGGCACGTTTGTCGAATATTATAAAAATGCCGAAAGCACCGCAGATACCAAGGATTCCGAGGGCTGGGTGGCCACGGGCGATGCTGGATTTATCGAGGAAAGTTCTGGCCATTTGCGTATTATTGACCGCGCCAAAGATGTTGGCAAAATGGCGAATGGCACCATGTTTGCGCCGAAATTTGTTGAGAATAAGCTAAAATTTTACCCCAACATTCTGGAAGCTGTGGTGTTTGGCGATGGGCGGGATAGCTGCACTGCCTTTATCAATATTGATCTGGGCGCGGTGGGCAATTGGGCCGAGCGCAACAATGTAGCCTATACCAGCTATCAGGATCTTGCCGCGCATCCCGAAGTTTATGGCGCCATTCAGGAGCATATCGAGGAAGTGAATAAATCCATTGCACAGGACTCGATGTTGTCGGGCTGTCAGATCAACCGGTTTTTGGTT
>CAZCDC010000055.1:0-6662 GCA_964497195.1 uncultured Rhodobacterales bacterium
TTATCGGCGCTGTTCTCAGTTTGGCCATGGCGTTTTATTTTACGCTAAAGCGGCGTATGAATTTGCCCAGTATTTTGCTGGCCACGGTTTTTGCCGGTAATATCGGCTTATTTTTCTTTATGTTGTTTTTTGATCTGAACAATCCGTCAGAATATGATTTCCTGTATACTGGATTAATCGGCATGGCTGCGATGGCGCTTTGGTATAAAAAATTCAAATTGCCGTTTTCGATGTTTTTGTTTGGTCTTTATGGTGCGGTTGTAGCGTTGACGATTGCGGCCATCATGTCACCCAATGTGCTGGATATTTTCATGCTGCGCCAAGGGATTTTTGATCTGAACAATGCCAGTTATTTTCCGCTGGCCACCATGGTTTTCGGTGTGTTGATATTTATACTGGCCATGTATTTTGATACCAAAGACCCGCATCGCGTCAGCCGGTTTGCGGCCTCGGGGTTTTGGCTGCATGTGCTGGCGGCTGTTGCCATTGTCAATACGGTTGCGCTAACCCTGTTTAACACTGGCGGCGCGCTTGGCTATACCCTTACATCTCTGGCTTTGCTGGCAATTTCGGTTGTGGCGCTTATCATTGATCGCCGCTCTTTTCTGACCGCAGGCATTATTTATATGGGCTTTATGATTTATGCCGCATTTGAGGGAAATTCCGGCGGTGGAGAATTTGCCGCGATCGCCACCTTTTTAACCATTGGTGTATTTATTACGATTCTCGGCACATGGTGGACGCAAATCCGCGCCAGCATCATGAAAAAGCTGCCCAACTTCCCGCTGAAAAACCGCTTACCCCCTTATACGGAAAACACATGACAGACCTAACCCCCCGGGAAATTGTCTCGGAACTTGACCGTTTTATCATTGGCCAAAATGCCGCCAAACGCGCCGTGGCCGTGGCCCTGCGCAATCGTTGGCGGCGCAGCCAATTGGCTGATGATCTGCGCGATGAGGTGTATCCCAAAAACATCCTGATGATCGGACCAACCGGCGTAGGCAAAACCGAGATTTCGCGCAGATTGGCAAAACTGGCCAATGCGCCGTTTCTAAAGGTCGAGGCGACCAAATTTACCGAAGTCGGTTATGTGGGGCGCGATGTTGAACAAATCATCCGTGATCTGGTGGATAGCGCCATTATGATGACCCGCGATACCATGCGCGAAGATGTAGAAACCCGTGCGCGCGCTGCTGCCGAGGCCCGTGTTTTAACGGCTTTGGCAGGCACAGACGCCCGCGAACAAACGCTTGATATGTTTCGCAAAAAATTACGCGATGGTTTGCTGGATGAAAAAGAAATCGAGCTGGAATTTGCCGATAATTCCAACCCCATGCAAATGATGGATATCCCCGGCCAACCGGGTGCTGGCATGGGAATGCTGAATATCGGCGATATGCTGGGCAAAGCCATGGGCGGGCGCACCACCCGCAAAAAGGTCAAGGTCAAAGACAGCTATAAATTACTGATCGCAGAAGAAGCCGATAAATTGCTGGACGAAGAAACCGTTAATGCCAAAGCCATTGAAGCCGTAGAGCAAAACGGCATTGTTTTTCTGGATGAAATCGACAAGGTTTGCGCGCGAAGCGATGCGCGCGGCGGCGATGTTTCGCGCGAAGGCGTGCAGCGCGATTTACTGCCCTTGATTGAGGGCACCACGGTTTCCACCAAATACGGCCCTGTCAAAACCGACCATATCCTGTTTATTGCCTCGGGTGCGTTTCATGTATCAAAACCCAGCGATTTGCTGCCGGAATTACAAGGCCGCCTGCCGATCCGGGTTGAGCTGCGCGCCCTGACCGAACAAGATTTTGTGCGGATATTGACCGAAACCGATAATGCCCTGACCCGTCAATATACCGCCCTGATGGCCACCGAACAGGTGACGGTTGATTTCACCGTCGATGGCATTGCCGCGCTGGCCAAAATAGCCGCCGAGGTTAATCATTCGGTTGAAAATATCGGGGCGCGGCGGCTATATACCGTTCTGGAACGGGTTTTTGAGGAGCTGAGCTTTGAAGCACCCGATCGAGGCGGTGACAAGGTTACGGTTGACGCAGCGTTTGTCGAAAAGCATCTCGGAGAATTATCGCGCAGCACCGATATTTCCCGTTATGTTCTATAAAGCCAAGAAAATCTCCCCTACATAAGCCATGACATTGCACAAAAATTGCCTCAGATGGCTTGTGCTGTTAAAATTGAGTGATTCTTTAAAAACAAGGAAAGATTAAAATGAAAAACAAAATTATTGGAATATCCACCGCGCTGGTGATCGGGTGTTCAACATCTGTCATGGCCCAAGACGATCTGGCTGGCTTCTTTGACCGTGCTTCCGGCATGGCCACCCAAATGGGCGGCGCTGTTTCGTTTACTGAACGCAATATCGGCACAGATAATTCGGTTGAATATATTGATTTATCTGTTTCTTCGCCAGACGGTGAAATTGTTATTTTGGCTGACTGGCTAAAGGCTGTTCCATCCGCCACAACATTGGGACAAGTGACTTTTACCCTGTCACCATCTGCCAGCGTTACCATAAATGACAGCAGCTTTCTCCAGCCGCTTGTGCTAAATATCGCCAATAACGGCCTAACTGTAATGGTGGATGGTTTGACCAGCGGCCAAGATGCTGAAACCCTGAATTATTCTGTGCGGGCTAATAACCTCTCTGTAACGGCTGATGCTAGCGATAATCCGTTTTTGCGCGCGCTTGACCTGACAATCACAGATCTGGTTGAGGATTTCTCCATCAATATGGCAACAATGCTGATTACCAGCAGTGGCGGCATTGCGGATGCAACCTATCATTATGATTTCACCTCGCCCGAACAGGACGAAATGAAAGGCAAAGGCACATTTGAAAGTTTCGAATATGCACTTAGCTTTTTTGTAATCGACGAAGACCGGATCGGCGAATATATGAGCGGCGCACTTAACGCGATGTTTGAATTATCCATAGGCGATTCAACTGGCTCATCCGCAATCAAAAACAGCGATATGGATTTGGCTTATTCCGGCGTTTCGGATGCGTCAACATTGTCTGCATCAATGCAGGACGGGCGTTTTACATTTCGTCAAACTGCTGGCTCTACTGAGTATTCCTTTACCAAATTCAATATCTCAGGCATGCCAATTCCGCCATTTGATCTTTCAGCTGATGGCGCGGAAATTGAAATTTCTTTGCCCTTTGAAACCAAGGGCGAATTTGAAGAAGCCAAGGTCTTTATGTCACTGCAAAATATCGCCGTGTCTGAATCGCTTTATTCCATGATTGATCCGGGCCAAGTGATTTCGCGTGAGCCAATCAATATGGTGATTGACGTAACAGCAAACGTGAAATCTACCGTAGACTGGGCCGATCCTGAAACAGCATTCGATAGCGGCATTCCTGCTGATATTGGTGAAATTCAGGACGTATCGATCAATCAGTTGATGATCAGCGCAGCCGGTGCCAAACTCCTGGCTGAGGGTTCTGCTTTGATCGACAATTCCATGGGGTTCCCGTTCCCGACAGGCAATGTTGTCGTTACCATTACCGGCATTCAAGCACTGGCCAATGGTCTGGTTGAGCTTGGCCTTATTCCCGGTGAACAGGTTGGCATGGCGATGGGTATGATGATGGCATTTGCGCGGCCCGGCTCCATGGCGGATGAATTTGTGTCCGACATCGAATTCTCGCCTCGAGGCGTAACGGCCAATGGTGTGCCACTGCCGTTCTAAGTGGACAACAATAACAAATAAGGCCGCTTTTACGAGCGGCCTTTTCTTTTGAGATAGACATAATATGCGCCACCGCCGCCATGGCGAATATGGGCTGGTGTAATTTGCAAAATCACCCCCCGCATTTCTGCTGTTGAGAGCCAATGCGGTAAGGAATGGCGCAATATCCCCTGACGTGATGGCATAATCCCTGCATCATCATGGGTTTTCGATCCCTTGCCGGTAATCACCAAAACCAGCCGTTTGCCCTGCCCGTGACAACGCCGCACAAATGCCAGCAATTCATTATGGGCATGGGCGGCGTGCATGCCATGCAGATCAATCTTTGCCTCTGGTCGCAATTTGCCTTTGCGCATTTTTGTGTGGGTTTTTGTATCCATATTGCGGGGGTTTTGGCCCATCGCCAACATCGGATCAGGGGCCAGATCAAACCGGATGTTTGGTTCCATCACGCTACGCCCGATCTGGCTCAGCGGCTTTGAAACAATCGGTTCGGGTTTGCCAAGCATCGGCATTTTTGGTGGTTTTGCCACCAATTGTTTTTTGCGTTCAGGCCGCAAAGGCGTCAGCGATGTTTTTACCACTTCCCAAATCTGATGATCATCCTCTGACAACTGCTTTTTACGCCGTGCCATCAATCAGCCCGCCCGGTTAGCCGCAGCGCAGTGGCGCGGGGCACGAGTGTTAGCAATTGACCGGGATACCGGATTCGCCCCGCGTCATTACCTGCGCGTATGCCGGAGCCAAAAAACAGATCCGCCCGTTGCGCGCCATTTATCGCACTGCCAGTATCCTGGGCAATCATCAACTGGTTAACACTGGCAGCACCCGCAGGCATCGCCACCCAAGCAGGGGCGCCAAGCGGCGTAAAATCAGGGTCAACCGCAATAGACCGCATTTTTGTAAGCGGATATTGCAACGCACCAATCGGGCCAAGATTATCCGGTATTTGCAATTCTTGAAAAAAGATAAACGACGGGTTAAGCTGCAAAGCCACAAGCCCTGCATCGCCATTGCTGCGCACCCAATTGCGAATACCCTGCATGCTGGCCTGCCCGCTTGTTAACAAACCCAACTCAATCATTTGCCGCCCGACTGACCGATACGGATGGCCGTTGCGCCCTGCAAACCCCAACCGGATAGTGCTGCCATCTGTCAGATTAAACCGCGAAGACCCTTGGATATGCACAAAAAATGCATCAACCGGATTATCCAGCCAAACCAGTTCCAACCCACGGCCATTCAAAATTCCTGTTTCCAACTCCGCGCGGCTTTTCCATTGTTGGCCCCGTGGCAATTCGGGCGGAACCGCATAAAGTGGATATCGAAACACATTGGTCCGTTGTCGCGAACCGTTTAAAATCGGTTCATAATAGGCCGTAAAAAGGCTGGAATTACCCTGCGTTATGCGCACCGCCCGAAACTGCGTTTCAAAAAATTGTCGGGCCGGGCCGGGATGCGTACGCGCAAGCGCACAAACACCGCGCCAATCGCTGGCCGGAATATCGGCTGTGGCACGAATAGCCGCGCAGGAATCAGCAAAAACCTGTAATGCCGCGCGGTGATTATCCTGCGGCCAGCCGGATATTTCGCCGTATGGCACAAACGTAAATTCGGCTGCTTTTAACGGGGTTGCAGCGGCAATCGCAGCAAACAGCAACCCGATAATGGTCTTGAAGCTCATTCATCCGTAGCAACAAGCAGCCAATTTGGATTATTGGTGCCCATCAGGCGGGCAAATGTCCAAATATCGGTTTGTTTCTTGATCACATCGGGGCTGCCCTCAACAGTTTTGCCGTCCGCGTCTTTGACCACCGAGGTCAGCTCGCCAACAAAACGAATGGTGACTTCGCCTTCGCGCTCTTCCATATCAAATTGGGCGTCTCTCAGGGAAATCTCGCGCACACCGATGAATTTTGCATCCACCGTCAGGCCTTGATCATTACGCGCATCAATTGCACCGGCAAAGCTGTCATAAATATCTGGCGCCAGAAAATCCTTCAGGAAATCTTTGTCACCATTTTCAAACGCCATCAGAATCATTTCATAGGCCTGCCGCGAACCGGATAAAAATTCGGTAACTGAAAAACCAGGCTCTGCCTTTTTCATTTCCAGCAAGGCTTGGCCAACAGGGCCATCAGGATCAGTGTGATCAGAAATATCAAGATCCGAGCCACCGCCATCAATTACATCAAATTGAACATCCGTCTTGCGCCGTTGTGGGTTTTCCTCCGGTTTTTCAAACCCGTCGCGCGTGCCCAGCACCGAATAAAGCCGAAAAACCAGAAACACTGCAGCAGCAGCTAATATCAATAATTGCAGTCCACCAGAGGCCATCTTTTTGATCCTTAGACAAATATTTTCGCGCAAACATTGGTGTTTGCCCTGAATGACAACTATGTAAGCAATGACGCGGTTCAAGTCCATGCCGCTTATTTGAAAAGAAAGTTACATCATGTGGTTATTTTTGATCCTTGTTGCGGTACCTATCATAGAGATCGGCCTGTTTATTGAAATTGGCGGTACTATTGGCACTTGGGCAACCTTGGCGATTGTGATTATAACCGCCTTTATCGGCACGATGTTAATCCGTATTCAGGGTCGCGCCACGCTGGAAGCCCTGCAAAACAGCGTAAACCAAGGCGGCAACCCCGCATTTTTCATGGCCCATGGCGCGTTAATCTTGGTCGCTGGGGTTTTACTGCTAACGCCCGGGTTTTTTACGGATGCAACGGGTCTTTTGTTGATGGTGCCAGCCATTCGCGATGCGATTATCAAATGGGGAACCGCGCGGGCGCAGGCAAAGGTCTATGCCTCGGCGGCCAACAACCCCGGCGCGCCGATTGAGGGCGAATTTGAAGTTGTCGATGATGCAAAACCCGGTGATTCCGACTGGACCAAACAACCTTGAATCCATGGCTTAAAGAATGTTAAGCCCA
>CAZCDC010000055.1:6762-15549 GCA_964497195.1 uncultured Rhodobacterales bacterium
GATTCCGACTGGACCAAACAACCTTGAATCCATGGCTTAAAGAATGTTAAGCCCAGCAAAGAAATTTAAACCAATAAGGAATAATAAAATGGCAGATGAAGCCAAAACAGACGCTCCAGCAGCAACGCCAACAGCCCCAACAGCGCCAACCCCGCCGGTTCTTAAGGTGTTGTCACAATATGTGCGCGACATGTCTTTTGAAAATGTGTCAGCCCAAAAAGGCAAAAACCCCGAGGGCCAGCCAAAATTCAACGTGCAAGTTGGTTTGGACGCCAAGAAAAAGGGCGACACCAAAAATTATGAGATCGTGATAAAGCTCAACGTCACCGCCACCGCAGGCGAAGACACGATTTTTATTCTCGAGATCGAATATGCCGGCCTGTTTTTGATTGATAATGTGCCAGAACAGCAAATGCATGCATTTTTGCTTATTGAGTGCCCGCGCCAGATCTTCCCGTTTCTGCGCCGTATTGTTAGCGATATCACCCATGATGGTGGTTTTCCGCCGCTTAACCTCGATAATATTGATTTCTTGGCGCTTTATCGTCAGGAACTGGCGCGTCGCGCCCAAGACGAAGCCAAAACAGCGACCATCAGCTGATCACCAAATACTATCGCCATCCAGCTGTTTGATAAATTCGGCATGGATGGCGATTTCGGTTTCGGTCAATCGCTTTGGCAGCGGGTTTGACCGCCGCGTTGACCTGAAATCGCCGTTTTCGCCATTTCCCGTGTTATCCGACACAACCGAGAGCGCAAAATCAGGCTGTCGGCCACCAATCAATTCCAGATAGACCTCCGCCAGAATTTCACTATCGAGCAAAGCGCCGTGCAGGGTCCGCGCCGAATTATCAATGCCAAACCGTCGGCAAAGCGCATCCAGAGAATTAGACGCACCCGGATATTTCCGCCGCGCAATTTCCAACGTGTCCAGCGCTTGCGACATTGGCAATTTGGGTTTTTTACACAGTATAAGCTCTGCGTTCAGGAATTTCATATCGAATGACGCGTTATGAATGACCATTTTGGAATCGCCGACAAAATCCAGAAATTCCTGCGCGACATCGGCAAAAACCGGTTTGCCGCTTAGAAATTCCGAACTAAGCCCATGCACCGCAAACGCCCCCGCCGGCATATCACGCATCGGGTTGATATATTTATGAAAGGTTTTATCGGTTGGCATGTGGTTAAACAATTCTACCGCGCCAATTTCCACAATGCGATCACCGGTATTTGGATCAAGCCCTGTGGTTTCGGTATCCAGCACAATTTCACGCATCAATCTGCCCTTTGAGTTGCTCGATTAAGGTATGAACCGCCAAACGCGCTGCATCAATACCTTTTGAGGTATCAATCACATAATCCGCCTTTTGCTGTTTTTCAGCATCTAGCGTTTGTCGGCCTAGAATTGCCGAAAAGTGCTGTTCTGTCATGCCATCCCGCGCCATTACCCGTGATTTTTGCACATTAAACGGTGCTGTCACCACAAGAACCGCGTCCAGCCATTTTTCGCCGCCAGTTTCAAAAAGCAAAGGAATATCCAAAAGCACAATTTTTTGAGCCGAATTATTGACCAAAAAAGCCGCGCGATGCGCAGCGACCAGCGGGTGAATAACTGCCTCTATTTTACTTAAAAAAGTATCATCTTTGCTGATTTCTTGGCGCAAAATACCACGATCAACCACGTCATTTACAATAGCTGTGGGAATCAACATCGAAATCGGCTCAACGCCCACAGTGTTATAAATTTCATGAACTGCCGCATCTGCATCCCAAACCGGAATGCCATATTCAGCAAAAAACCCGGCCGTTGTGGATTTTCCCATGCCAATGGAGCCCGTCAGACCCAGTTTAAAACTCATAAATCCAAAACGGCGTTTCGCAATCCGTCTGTTACTTCTGGGCGAACACCAAACCAGTTTTCAAACCCGGGGACGCCTTGGTGCAACAGCATTCCAAGCCCATCAACCGTTTGTAAACCACGCAGCTGTGCGGCCGCCAGAAAATTAGTGATCAGCGGCGTATAAACAATATCTGTCACCACGGTTGTCAAAGGTGCTGCATCAAGAACCACAGGTAATTCCGGCTGGCCCTCCATGCCTAATGAGGTGGTATTTATAATTGTAGCCGCACCGTCCATTGCATCGGATGCACGATTCCAGTCAATAACCTCAACCTTGGCGCCAAATTGGTCCGCCAGCATCTGGGCACGGGCTTTTGTGCGATTAGCAAGGCGCAATTCGGTAACACCCTCAGACAGCAACGCTGAGACAATCGCCCGCGCCGCGCCACCCGCCCCTAAAACCAACGCGGGCCCATTTCCAGCCCGCCAATCCGGCACATTTTGCCGCAAATTCTGGATAAACCCATAGCCATCGGTATTATCTGCCGCAATTGACCCGTCATCCTTGAATGTCAGGGTATTCGCCGCGCCAATCAGCGCCGCACGATCGGTAACCGTATCTGCCAAGCCAAGCGCCGGGATTTTATGGGGTAAAGTGACATTGACCCCTTTGAATCCAAGCTTGGGCAAGGATCGCAACCCGCCGACAAATTCCGCCTGCGACATCGACAAAGGCACATAATATCCCTGAATTCCCAATTCGCGCAGCCAATACCCATGCAAACGCGGTGATTTGCTATGGCCAATCGGAAATCCGATCACGCCTGCCAAAGGGGGAGTGTTATCACTCATTACAAAAGCCTTTTTGCTGTAAAATCGCCAATAATTCTAAAAGAGGTAAACCTAATATACTAAAGTAATCGCCCTTGATGCTTGAAAACAACTGCGCACCACCCGCTTCGATTTTATATCCGCCAACTGTGGTAAACAGGTTGTCAGCTTGCTGCGCTACATAGGTCGTCAAAAACCCATCGGAAAAATCACGCATCGTTAAGGTAGCGCGGCCAATATGGCGCCAAACCGGCTGTCCATTTTCAAATAATACCGCAGCCGAATATAGATTATGCGTTGAATTTCTAAGTGAAATCAATTGGTTACGAGCAGAGATCAGAGTTTCCGGTTTATCAAATATGGCGCCTTGAAAGTCCAATACCTGATCAGCCCCCAAAACCAGCCGCCCTGGATGTTTCATTGAAATGCGCCGCGCTTTGGCCTCGGCCAAGGCATCTGCCACATCGCGGGGCTGCGCTCCCTCAGCGAGTAACGCAGATTTGATGGCGGCTTCATCCACCCTTGCCGGCAGAATTTCCAATTCTACGCCAGCATTTTTCAACATCTCGGCCCGAGTTTCGGAACCTGATGCCAGAATTAACGGGTGATTCATCAAACTTCCTTAAACTGAGTCATCGGGATTAAATGTGGCCTTGTTACATGGATCATACACCACATGTTAACAGGCATTTAGCCCCGCCCATAGATACATTTAATGCCACATCAATTCAATGTGCCCGCGGTCGTCACCTTTTGGCCCTGACCCTGCATTGTTTTTTCTTTAATTGTTGAGCATTACAGCGCGTCAATCTGCTCAAACAATGCCCTAAACGCTTTTTTGGCCTGACCACGATGACGCACAGCCCGGGCTTCTTCCAGATTAACAGTATAATCGCCCACCAGTATCACCCCAATCATTCCCATGGAATAATGCGGCATACAAACATAGCCATAGGTGCCATCTTGGGTGAACGTAATCTCGAACGCTTCATCGAAACGGCTGTTCCAGCTTTCCACCCCTTCGGGGATCATCCCGCGTTTAGAGGCCGTGTTATGCCCTGTCTGCGTTGGCTCAAAGATCACCGTATCGCCGACTGCGATTTGCAATAGAGGCGGATCAAAAACCATGGTCGTATCGCCGTCAATTGTTGAATCCTCGCTGATCATGCGGACAATAAACGTTTCGGCAAAAACCGGCAGGGCCATGCTGGATAAAACCAGCGCTAGACCAAAAGTTGCAATTTTCATAACAGAAATCCTTTATAGGCTTGCAGCCACGCTGAGCAGGCCGGTTTTGGTTTTGTGGATATCAATCGTGACACCGTAAGTTTCCGCTAGCTCGGGTGAGGAAAGGACATCCTCGGGCTTGCCTGAAAGAATAATTTTGCCTTGGCGCATCAGCACCACATGGTCGGCGAATCGCGCTGCGAGATTAAGATCATGCAAGGCGACAATAGCCACCACACCGCGCGCGCGGGTCTCCTCGCGGATAATGGTCATAATTTCCAATTGGTGGCGCAGGTCCAATGCCGAGGTCGGTTCGTCCAGCAAAAACAACGCCGGATCACGCACAATCGCTTGGGCAATCGACACGATTTGTTGTTGTCCGCCCGATAGATCACCAACGTAAAATTCCGATAGATGGCTGATGTTCAGCTTTTCCAAAACCCCGGCAACCGCGCCGACATCATCATCCGACACCCGCTTGCCCTTCAGGTTTTTGCGCGCCAAAAGCACCACATCAAACACCGTTAGCGCCGCATTGCTGGAAAAAAGCTGCGGCATATAACAGACATTGCGGTTCCAGTCGCTGCGCTTGGCCCTCGCTTGCTCGGCGCCGTCCACGCTGATTGACGCGCCCTTGGTTTTTAGCAGCCCAGCCACACATCTAAAAAACGTAGACTTGCCGGTGGCGTTTGGCCCGATCAGCGCGGTTACTTGCCCGGGCTGGAAACCATCAACCGATATATCATGCAATACCGGCTTGTTGGCATAGGAAAAATTCAGGTTTTTAATGGCTAATGTCATGACCAGCTCCGGCGGCGCACGGCCAATATAAGGCTAAGGAAAAACGGAATGCCAATCAGCGAAGTGATGATCCCGATCGGGTAAATCACCCCCGGCGTGATTGATTTGCTGACAATCGAGGTTAGCGACATAATCAGCCCACCGGAAAATGCGGATAGTGGCAAGAAATAGCGTTGGTCTTCGCCAACAATCATCCGTGCAATATGCGGCCCAACCAGCCCGACAAAGGCAACCGTGCCAACAAACGAAACCGCAGTGGCGGCCAGCAATGAAATACCGATCAGCATTTCAATGCGCAGACGTTTGACATTAACCCCAAGGCTGGCGGCTTTGTCGTCGCCCATGCGCAGCGCAGTTAGCGACCAGTTGCGGCTAACAAAAAACGGCACGATAATAAGCAGCACCACCGACGCGATGGCAATTTTATCCCAGCTTGCGCGGCTTAAGGACCCCATCATCCAAAACACAATCTGCCCCAGTTGGTTTTCCGAAGCGCCGTATTGCATCATCGCCAGCAGCGCGTTGAAGGTAAACATCATCGCAATGCCAACCAGCACCATGGTTTCGGCCGTAACACCGCGCACTTTGGTAAAGGCATACAGCATAAAAGAGGCAATCAGCGACATGGCAAAAGCATTGGCCATCACCAGATACTGCCCCGCACCCGGTATAATATTAAACTGCAAAACAATCGCCAGTGCGGCACCAAAAGCAGCAGCGGACGAAATGCCCAGCGTAAATGGGTCAGCCAGCGGATTGTTCAGAATGGTCTGCATTTCAGCGCCAGCAAGGCCCAGCATTGCCCCAACCAGAATGGCCAATATGGCAATGGGCAGGCGTAAATCCCAGACAATAACATCCGTGCGCACACCCAAACTGCCGGGCTTAAAAATAGCCTGCATCGCGTCAAAAAACCCAAGGCTGCTTGGCCCCGTGGACACATCGACAATCAGCGACACCAGCAGAACAACAAAGCCCACCGCCATCATGACAAGACGTTTTTTGGTGCGGCTATGATATTTTTTCGCGGTATCAATCTGCGGCTCTGACACGGTGTCGGTCATCAAATTTCCAATATTTCAAGAATTCAAAAAAATGCGGCGGGCATTTTCATACCCGCCGCAAAAGGGTGCTATTGCATTTGCGCCCAGAAAATACCGCTATTGTCGATCGCTAGGAAGCGGTCGTGCATCTCGGTAAAGGTTGCCATCGGATCAAGGTCTTCGAACGCTTCCGGGTGGAACCATTTTGCCATCGCCTGAATCGCAATGAAGTGATACGGACCATTATAGAACTGGTGGTAAATCGAAAACACGTTGCCCTCTTGCACCGCTGTCAGGGTTTCCCAACCGGGGCGCGAAGCAAGCGCTGCAATACGGGCATGCACATCATCCGCATCCGCCGCATAACCCAGCAAAACCGCCATCGTGTCAGATTTATACTTCAACCAGTTAGCGCCAGTGCCAATGATGATTTCAGGATCTTCGGCCAAGATGGCTTCAAAGCTGACTTCGCCAGCAAAACCGGAAAGCACACGCGAACCCCAATTGATACCGCCAGCATCATTGACAAATTGGCCATAATTATACGGGCCAAAGGTTTTACAGCAGCTTGGACCGGAAATACCGGCAGCACGGTCGATAAAGACCATCGGGCGATCTTCGTCCGCCAGCCCGTCAACCACATTGGTTACAACCCGCATTTGCTGGATATAGAAATCCACAAATTCCATGGCTTTTTCTTCCTGCGCAAATACCCGACCCAGCATCAACATGGTCGGCACAGTATTTTGCAACGGACGCAGACGGAAATCAATAAAGATTACCGGAATACCGGCGCGCTCCAGCTTTTCAATAATGCCGGCTTCTTGGGCTTGATAGAGCTTGGCCAGATTCAAAATAACCAGATCAGAATTAGCGGCAATCGCAGATTCAATGCTGAAATCACCCGACATCGGGCTGCCAAAATTCTGGATCGCATCAGCCTGTTCGGGGAACAGTGCATGATATTTTGCAAACGCATCCGGATCAAATTTGATCAGGTCGTCTTTCCAGCCGACAATATTGCCAAACGGATCATCACGCTCCAGAATACCGATCGCATACATCATCCGGCCTTCGCCAAGAATAACGCGTTCAACCCCGTGTTTCACCTCAACCACACGGCCAGCCATGTCGGTGACGGTGATCATGTCTTGCGCCTTTGCTGCGCTTGTCAGCATGGTTGCGCTTAGGGCAATTGTGGTAACGCCCACAAGTGTCCCCATGCTTTTTTGCATGTTTTTCAATATGTTATTAAACAAGATAGCCTCCAGATTACAGGGATTCCCTGCTGTTTGTCGTTAGAACCATTCTCCAAGCGTTGACTGGTTTTAATTGGCTACAAACCGGAGCAGGTGTTTAATAATCTAACTTGACTAAACTTGTCAAGTAAGGAAGTTAAGGAATTATTCACACCTTCAGGAGACCGGTAAGATGCCAGAGAATTATGATAAAGCGCCAACAAACTATGACATTCGTGACGAAATCAGGGAGTACTGGTCCTTGCGCGCGCCCCATTTTGACGCTTCACCGGGCCACGGGATTCGCGACGGTGCGGAAAAAAAGGCATGGTTAAAGATGCTAGAACGGCAAATTGGCGCACCAAATGGCCGCGCCGTGCTGGATCTGGCCTGCGGCACCGGAGAGATCTCGCATTTATTGCATGATTATGGCCTGAAAGTCACAGGTTTGGATTGGTCTGATACGATGCTCGCCATTGCCCGAAAAAAGGCACTTGAGCGCGAATCCGGTATCCGGTTTATTACCGGAGACGCCGAAAGCACCCGCGAGCCAACCGCCAGTTTTGACCTTATCGTCAACCGGCATCTGGTGTGGACATTGGTGGATCCGGCCACTGCATTTGCGCATTGGTTTACCCTGCTGAAACCCGGCGGTAGCCTGCTGGTAATCGACGGAGATTTCACCCAAAAAACCCTGCTGCAACGGTTTTTACGTTGGCTGAACAGAAATTCCACCGAAGGTACCGACCCCAAGATGCAAGAGCTGAATACCCGCATTCGCAAGCAGATTTATTTTAATGAAGGTGCGCGCGCGGGGCAAATAGTTGACATGCTAACAGCCTCCGGTTTTGAGGAAATTACGGTGCAAAAGAACCTGTTTGAAATCAAAAAAGCGCAAGCCGGACATATGGGAGTTCTTAAGGGCTTGGAGCGGGTTGCCTCACATCGATATATCATCAACGCTCGAAAACCGCTGGCGGAATAAATAGTTGACTAATTAACTCGGAATCAATATTTACGTCTGAATATATCAAAATCACGTTACGCCAGAATTATTCATTTTATTCCAGCAGACCAATCAAACCCCTGTAGGAATTATGATGATGTTAGACAATTCTATGCATGAAAATGCCACTGTGCCCCCATTTACCAGCGGTGAAATGGAGGCGCATATCTGCGAAGCAACGTATTTATTGAAATCTCTGGGCCATGAGGGCCGCTTGATGATTTTATGCCACCTAAGCAGCGGCGAAAAAAGCGTGACACAATTAATAAACATGCTGTCATTGCCACAAGCCACCATAAGCCAAAATCTGGCAAGGTTGCGCGCCGAGCGCTTGATTTCTGTCCGAAAAGAAGGTCGCACGCGGCTGTATTCACTCAAAGACCCCCGCGCCAGCCTGATGGTTGAATTTATATATCACCTGTTTTGTTCGGATGAAGCCAAAGCGGCTTAAGCCTAAACCGTTTACATACCTGGGTGCGCCACTCATTCCGCCCATCCAAGTATTGTCTGACTGATTTAATTATTTATTGACATGACTTACCTCGGCACTTTTGCATTACAAAGACCTATCGCTTTCAGTCTCGGCAACGTCACTAAAGTTGCTTAAAAGCTCAGCTAAAAGAATTCCGTCTTCACCAGTTTCAGAGTATCCTTGAAAATATATTTCAAATGACATGTTTTTCCGGTTGGGTGTCGATACGAGTTCGTAAGCCTATAGGTTATTGACTCCCCGTTAAACCCGTTATATTCACCCCTCAACTTCCGGAAGCTTTATCTCTTCCGGTCCCCATATTCGGG
>CAZCDC010000056.1:0-15365 GCA_964497195.1 uncultured Rhodobacterales bacterium
TGTGCATGCTCAAATATCCCCCGAAACCATTGCCCAGCAGGGATATCCGTAAACACGGTAGTCAAGACAAAAACCAACGGTGGCACCACAATTACCTGCACCAAAATAACCTGCCAACTGGTCAATCGTGGCAAATCGCTTGAAAATATAAAAATGCCGGTAATGATGGATAAATATACCGCCAAAACGGGGCTGGTTACGCATACTAAAGCAATACAAACAGCGAAAAGCAATGAGCGGCGCAACGAATGGGCAAGACCGGTAATCCCAAAAAAGACTAGCAAAAGCCCGGAAGCAATAATTTCTGGTCGCCCAACTTGATATAGAAAAAGCGTCAGGAAAATAGGCATAAAAAGCAGGGTTTTTGCGGCTCCAAACCTTTGATAGCTATAAATACTATAGCTCAGAAAAACCAGCATTGCCACCAAATGGCTGGAAAATTTCGCCTGTGCAATACCGTGCAACCCGCCAAACCAGCCTTGTATCATCCCCGTAATTTTGGGCATCAGCCATCCGTGCCAGACCAAAATGCCAGACGGATTTTCTGTTACAGGTGACAAAAACGGATGCGCCAAAACGCCAGTTTCTGCATAATTATAGACAATTGGTTGAAACCAGATATCGTCTCCGCTAATAATAACCGCGCCATTTATATCTGCATAAAGACGGATTCCAAACACAAACAGACCAAGGCAAAACATTGCCCAAAACCCGGATTTTGCGTAGGCTTCCAACGCCTTTATTCGCTATTTTGTGCCAAACATCCGGTCACCTGCGTCACCAAGACCGGGCAGAATATAACCAATATCGCTTAGCTGACGGTCAAGTGCTGCCGAAACGATCGGCACATCGGGGTGGGCTTCCTTCATGCGCGCAACGCCTTCGGGCGCGGCCAGCAGACACAAGAACCGAATATCGGTGGCCCCTGCTTCTTTCAAAAGATCAATCGCCGCAACAGATGAATTTCCGGTGGCCAGCATCGGATCAACCGCAATCACCACACGCTCATCCAAGCCTTTTGGCACCTTGAAATAATACTGCACAGGTTGCAGCGTTTCTTCGTCACGATAAAGCCCCACAAACCCAACCCGCGCTGACGGGATAAGTTCAAGCACACCATCCAACAAACCATTACCAGCCCGCAAAATCGAAACGAGCGCTAGTTTTTTGCCTTTAAGAACAGGTGCTTCCATTGCCTCCATCGGGGTTTCAATGCTGGTGGTGGTCATCGGCAAGCCGCGCGTCACCTCATAGGCCAGCAAATGGCTGATCTCACGCAATAACTGCCGAAAAACCGCCGAAGACGTTGATTTTTCGCGCATTTTTGTCAATTTATGTTGCACTAACGGGTGGTCAACAAGGGTGAAATGTTCAGTCATTTTTGGCTCCTTCGAATTTCTTTAACATCATAGCGCGGGTTGGTTCGTCACAAAATGCCGCCTGCATGGCTGTGCGGTTTATGGCATTAAAATCACCCTCCTCCCAGCCTAAAACACGATTTAGTTCTGAATATTCGCGGGTCATGTCGGTATGAAAATACGGCGGATCATCGGTGGAAACCGTTATTAAAACCCCTGCATCGCGCAGCGCAGCAATAGGATGCGCACTCAAATCATCAAATAATGACAGAGCAATATTTGACCCAGGATTGATCTCCAGCACAATGCCTTGGTCAATCAACCGCGACACCAGTGCCTTGTCGTCAATACTGCGCACGCCGTGACCAATGCGCGAGACCGGCAAATGATCAAGCGTATCAATCACCGATTGCGCATCGCAAACCTCGCCAGCGTGGGATGTAATGCCAAGCCCGGCCTCAGCCGCCTGTTCAAAAGCATACGTAAAATCGCTGGCGTTGCCAAAGGCCTCGTCGCCCCCCATACCCCAGCCGGTCAATAATCCGCCCGCAGTTTCTGCCGCAACTTTTGAGGTGATTTTTGCTTGATCCGCACCCATATGACGCACACATGTTGCGATAAATCGGGCCTCGATACCCGATGCAGCCTTGGCGGCGGCCGCACCCTCAGACATGGCTGCCAAGTATTCTTTCCACGCGATCAAATCACCGCCACCGCAAAAATCCGGCGCAAGAAACATTTCTGTGTAAACCACACCGTTTTTCGCGGATTGTGCCAAAACCGCCTCAATCAACCGCTTAAAATCTTCGGGAGATTTCAAAACTTCGCAAGCTTTTTCATAAGTGCGCAGGAAATGCACAAAATCATCCCAGACATAATTACCCTGATCATCAAAAACGCCGGATAAATCGATCTTTTTTTCCGAGGCCAATTGCCGAATAAACTCCGGCGGGGCTGCGCCTTCAAGATGAAGGTGTAATTCGGTTTTTGCGATATCGCGCCAATTTGTCATAAAAAACTTTTCCCGTGTTTGCCTTTTTCCAGGCCAAGATGTTTTGCAAGAGTTTCACCCACATCCGTGAAATTCACCTGCCCCAGATTTTGTGGCTTAATGCCCGACCCCGTCACCAAAACCGGCACCCGCTCTCGGGTGTGTTCAGATCCGCGCCAAGTTGGATCATTGCCATGATCTGCTGAAATAATAAGCATATCCCCTTGTTTTAATTTGGTTAAAATCTCCGGCAGACGTTTGTCAAACTGTTCCAGCGCGCGGGCGTATCCCGAAACGTCACGCGGATGGCCATACAGACTGTCAAATTCCACGTAATTCGCGAACACAAAATCACCGCCCTTGGCGCTACTCGTAAGGTCAATTGTATGGTCAATCAGCGCCATATCATCTTTGCCTTTAAACAGTTGGCTAATGCCTGAATGGGCGAAAATATCGCCAATTTTGCCAACAGCCAGTGTTCGGCCACCCGCCGCAACAACCCGATCACAAAGCGTTGGCTCGGGCGGAGAAATCGCGTAATCCCGCCGATTGGCAGTGCGTTTGAATCCGGTGTTTTCATCGCCGATAAAAGGCCGCGCAATCACGCGCCCCACCATCATCGGATGAAAGATTTCCGCGGCAATCTGGCAAATCTCCAACAGCCGTTCCAGCCCAAAGCTTTGCTCATGTGCGGCAATCTGAAAAACACTATCAGCAGAAGTATAACAAATCGGCTTACCGGTTTTCACATGCTCTGCCCCCAGTTCTGCCATGATTTTCAGGCCAGCCGCGTGGCAATCCCCCAATATCCCCGGAATTTCCGCTCGCTTGATGAATTCAGCAACTTTATCGGCTGGAAAGCTCGGTTTTGTGTCTGCAAAATAATGCCAGTCAAACGGCACGGGAACCCCCGCCAATTCCCAATGGCCCGTGGGGGTGTCTTTGCCTGCCGAAATCTCGTTGGCTGCGGCAAAACAGGCTGCGTTTTCCGTCAGCCCCGCAGGCAATTCTCCTGTTGCCAATTTGGCTGCGGACCCCAAACCAAGCCGACACAAATTGGGTAATTTCAGCAATCCGGAGCGGCCTATATCTGCATTTCCTGCTGCACATTCCCGCGCGATATGGCCTATGGTATTTGACCCCGCATCGCCAAAATCATCTGCATCTAGCGCCCCGCCGATACCAACAGAATCCATGATCAGCAAAAATGCCCTCATTACCCGACCCGCTCAAGTATCAATGATGTTTCGATTGGTACTGTTTCCGATACCTCGTAGGCAGCTAAAATTCGAGATTTCGCAGCCGCAAGGCTGTCCAAATCATTTGCATGAATACGTGCAATTGGCTGCTGTGCATCTACCGATTGCCCAATTCCAGCCAGCCAATCCAGACCAACAGAATAATTGATTTTATCGCTGGTTCGCCGACGTCCACCGCCGAGTTCAACCACACTCATACCCACATTTTTAGTATCAATCGCTGAGATAAAACCAGATCGATCCGCGTAGACTTCCTCAACAATTTGCGCGCGTGGCAAATAATTTTCCATATTTTCCACATAATCAACCGGCCCGCCAAGTGCCGCAATCATTTTCCCAAACCGTTCAGCCGCCGCGCCAGATTGAAACGCATTTCGCATTTTTTCTGCCGCCTGATCCGGCCCTTCGGCCAGCCCGGCGTTTGCCAAAAGTTCCGCACCCAGCGCAATTGTTACATCCCAAAGGCGGCTATCTATTTCCGAGCCTGTCAGGAAATTCACCGCGTTTTCGACCTCTAGCGCATTGCCCGCCGCCCGTGCCAAAGGTTCGTTCATATCGGTGATCAATGCTGTTGTCGCACAGCCCGCACCATTGGCAACAGACACAAGGCTTTGGGCCAATTCGCGTGCCTGCGTTACATTATTCATAAAAGCACCGCTGCCACATTTAACATCCAGCACTAACCCTTGCAGCCCTGCCGCCAGCTTTTTGGACAAAATAGACGCGGTAATCAAATCAACCGATTCAACTGTGGCCGTAACATCCCGAATACCATAAAGCCGCTTGTCAGCCGGGGCCACCTGCCCTGTTTGGCCAATAATTGCACAGCCAATTTCGCGCGTGACCTTGCGCAAAACCGCAATATCCGGCTGTGTTTGATACCCCGGAATGGCGTCAAATTTATCCAATGTGCCGCCGGTATGCCCCAGCCCGCGCCCCGAAATCATCGGCACATAAGCCCCACAAACCGCCAATGCAGGGGCCAACATTAATGACACATTATCGCCAACGCCGCCGGTTGAATGTTTGTCCAGTACGGGGCCGGGCAAATCCCACTGCAAAACATCGCCGCTATCGCGCATGGCTTTGGTCAGAGATATCCGTTCCTCCATGGTCATTTTTTGAAAATATACCGCCATCGCAAAGGCGCCAGCTTGCGCATTTGACACATCTTCATCTGCCAACCCTTTGGCGATAAACGATATTTCAGCATCGCTCAAAACCTTACCATCGCGCTTCTTAGCAATAATTTCTTGCACTAACATCAGCTTTTTGTCTTTGATAAATGGCCTAATCCAAATGCCCCGGGCAGCAATTCACCAAGCGTGGTGCGAAATTGTTCGGCCCGAGGAGACGCCATAATGACCACCGCATCCGCCTTTGCAAATTCAGCAATTTTTTGACGGCACCCACCGCAAGGTGTAACCGGTTGATCCGCATCCGCCATCACCAGGATTTCAACGATATCGCGTTCGCCAGCCGCTACCATGGCGGCAATTGCGCCGGCTTCTGCGCAGGTGCCCTCAGGATAGGCGGCATTTTCAACGTTACAACCCGAAAAAACCGCGCCGGTTGCCGTGCGCAATGCTGCGCCAACATGAAATTTTGAATATGGAGCATGCGCGTTTTCACGCACTTTTTTCGCGGCATCAAATAAAGACATGTGCAAACCTTTGTGAAACAAGGCGCGATTATGCGCGCAAGATCACGCCTTTTGCAAGCCAAAGTCGCGCGTTTTCAGGTGTTTTTCCACCCTTCCATTTTGCGATAAATCGTGGAGGGCGATACATCCAGCATATCCGCCGCCCGTGGTATTGACCCCGCGCAATGCGCAATCGTGGCTTCAATAAATTCACGTTCCACATCTTTTAACGTTTTGCCAACCATACTTGTGGCCACTGCTGCCCCTTGCGATTCCTCCCCCTCAGATCCATCTGAAGCCGGTGCGTTAGCCGCAACAGATTGCATATTCTCAACTTCTTTTGGCAGCATATTTTGGGTGACAATTTCGCCGTCATTAAGCACCACAATATTGCGAATAACATTGAGCAATTGCCGTACATTCCCCGGCCAGTTCAGCGAAAATAGTTGCTCCTTCACCTCATCTGAAAACCGTTCAAACGCTTTGCCTTCTTCGGCAGCGAATTCTTGCAGTTTTGCATCGGCAATTTGAATTATGTCTTGGCGGCGCTCCCGCAATGGCGGTAAATGCATGGGCACCACATGCAAACGGTAATAAAGGTCCTCACGGAATTTTCCTTTACGAACCTCGTCCTCTGGCGTTCGATTGGTTGCACATAAAATGCGACAATCAACTTTTACCGGCGCAGTTGCACCAACCGGCTGAATGGTGGAAGTTTCCAGAAATCGCAACAGTTTTGTCTGTAAGCTAAGCTCCATTTCGCAGATTTCATCCAGAAACAATGTTCCGCCAGAGGCCATCATCGCCGCGCCTTTTTTGTCAGCTATCGCTCCGGTAAATGAACCTTTTAGATGGCCGAACACCTCTGATTCTAATAAATCCGCTGGAATCGCCCCACAATTCAACGCGACAAACGGGCCAGTTGCGCGGCTAGAAACATCGTGAATGGATTGCGCTGCCACTTCTTTGCCAGTGCCGCTTTCGCCGGTAATAAATACCGTCGCAGAAGATCGTCCGATATTCTGGATCATCTTATAAATTGCCACCATGGGCGGTGAAACCCCGATAAAGCCTTTAAATCCATTGGTTGTGTGTTGTTGCTTAGCCAGTTTCGGACCAGCGGTCACATAGGTTTTTTGGGCGTTCTTCACCGCCTCAACCAAGCGTTTTTCGTCAAACGGTTTTACAAGAAAGTCAAACGCGCCTTTGCGCATTGCATCAATCGCCCGGTTGATAGACCCATTCGCGGTGATGACAACCACTTGCGCATTGCTGTCTTTGGCCAGAATATCAGAAATTACATCCATACCATCGCCATCTGGCAACATCAAATCCAGCACAACTGTCGCATATTCCCGCGCCGCAATTGCATTGCGCGCCTCCAACAATGAATTGGCGGTATCAACAGTATTTCCGGATTTCTTAAGAACAGCCTTATAGACCATCGCAAGCGACGGCGTGTCCTCTACCAAAAGAATTGAGTGTTCCATAATTAGCTTTTAACCGACCTAGAGACGGGATTCAACAAAAGCCAAAACATCCGAACATCCAGAAACGCATGCGTTTACGCCTTGTGCAATATCGCCCCAATTGCTGGTTTTGGACAATGAATTCAAGGATTGCGCCTGATGTTGCAATCCAACCGCGCCAATTGCACCGGCAACAGAAATCAATATATGGGTATGAGAGCCGATTACATCAGTATCTTGGTTTTTCAGCCCGTCTGACACCCCGGATTTAACCGATTCAATATCGGTTTTTACTTTGTCCAACAGTTCTTTCATTGATTCCGGCCCGATCATATCCGCCAACCCATCATAAATCGTAAAGTCAATACAGCCGTCGATGTTTGCTTCTTCCTGAGATGCCTCAGGTGCAGCTACTGGTACAGGGCTCGCAAAACTAAGGATATTCAGGCCAAATTCTGCGATATTTGTCAAAGGTTTAGAGATCAGACCGCTGGCGCCCGCCGCGTTTATCCGCTCCTGATGCTCTGGCAAAACATAGGCCGTTAAGGCAATCAACGGCGTTGCCGCACGTGCATCGGGACGACTGCGGATATTGCGCATAACCTCAAGGCCCGACATGCGGGGCATTTCGATATCTATTAAACATAGGTCAAAATCCTCGGCCTCAAACTTCTCGACGGCCTCAACCCCGTCCGATGCTAAAACACAGGTGGCATTCATGGCTTTTAGCATCTGTTTGGCAACCATCTGGTTGGTTAGATTATCCTCCGCCATGAGAATTTTTAGATGCGAAAGGTCTGGCAAATCACCCGTACTAGGGCGCTTTGCGATTTTACGTTTTTCGCTACAGGGCAAAGTAATCGTAATTACCGCCCCAACCCCGGTGCTATTTCGAGCCTCAATACTGCCAGCCGCCGCTTCAACAAGCGATTTTGCGATAAAAAGCCCAAGACCAGTACCTTGTTTTTGGGCACCTTCAGGCCGACCTTCAAACAAAAATAGCGTCTTAAACGCCCCATCTGAAAACCCGGGGCCGCTATCGGTAATTTTACTTATCAACTGATTGCCAACAACGGAAAACTCAACAAAAATGCTGCCATTATTGGTGAATTTTAGGGCGTTCCCCAGAATATTATTATAAATTCGCGCAAAATCCAGTTTTGTGATGCCAATTTCAACAGCAGATTCTGGTAAGGTGAAATCTAACGTAATGCCTTTTTGCTTTGCTTCTTGGTGCCACCGAAGTTTAAGGTTTTTGACCCCGTCCTCCAAATTGGTTTTAGCTTTCAGCGCCGGGCTCTGGGCTTCTCCCAGTCCGAGTATCTCCCTAGCACCATCCAACAACGCCAAAATCATTTTGGCAGAGACCTGCGCTTGATCAAAGTTTGCTTTATTGCTGGCTGATAATTCCACGGCATCAACCAGTGATAACGCCCCCAAAACGCCACTAAGCGCAGAGCGTATATCATGCCCGAGGAGTTGCGCATTCGTTACCATGCCTGCTTTGGATGGCATAGTTTTTTGAGCGGGGTTTTCAGATGTAAACATTTTTCTATCCTATTAAGCCCTGAAGGCGAATCCAATCGTCCACAGGTTGCATCTTACCGCTTATATTGCAAATTAGTTAGCAATTTATGACGCGAGATCTTGTATGATTGGTTTGATCTTTGCTGAAATTTCAGCAGGGGCCGGAACGGCCATATCAAAAATATCAGGGTTTATTGGCCGGCCTATTGCTACCGTCAGGGCATTCGGGAACCGGTTTTGCAATGCAGCAATGGTTTCTGCTTCCTCCATGCCGCCGGTTTCATACAAAATAATTTGCACGTCTTCTTCGGTATTTTCATCAACAAAAGCAACCGGCGCATCGCGCAAAGAGGTTTTACAAATTGTCGCCATTACATCTGACGTCATGGCCAATCGCACATTAACAACCGAGATTTGTGTGCGCTGTATCGGAATTTCCACAGCCACAACCACTTGATCGCCGCGCGAACTGCGCATTAGAATTTCCCCGTTCATTTTGGCAATCACACCGCGCGCAACCGCGGGGCCAAGCGCATCAGCAGCGAAACTGTCTTTTTGGTCAACCCGCTCACCAAAAATCAAATCTGGTGTCCAGGCTGAACCACCTGATGCATAATTCAGGCTGATTTCAACAATCAATTTTTCGCCCTGCACCTGAAATTCCAAGGCAAAACTTCGCAATCCCGCAAGATCAACAAAATAGCCTGCCAAATGGGCAAAAATCTGCTTTAGCCGGCGGAAATCACCGCTAAGGCGGACATTGCTTTCATCGCTACAAATAACCTCAAACCCGATACCCGCCCGCTTGGCTTCGGGGCCAAAAAGATCATCCAAAGCTTTGGAAAGATTGGCCAATTCAAATGATTTATTTTCTAGCGCCATATCATCATTTTGCAATGCTGCAAATTCCAAGATATCGGTCAGCATACCGATCATCTGGCGCGCAGACCGTTCAGCCTGATCGATAATGTTTTCCTGTGGCTCAGTAGTTTTGCTTTGGCGTAATAACGCCAGCAAGCCCAGAACACCATTCATTGGCGTGCGCATTTCATGGCTCATCATCGTTAGAAAACGCGTTTTGGCCTGACTTGCCTGCTCTGCTGCGATGGCCAATAATTCATTGCTCCGCGCCAATAATTTAAATCGCCGCCCTTGCCAGTTACTGTAACCAAGACCCATCATCAAAAGCACAACCGACACAATACTAAGGATAAGCGTTGTGTTGGCGCTAACGCGCATTTGCGCATGAATGCCCGACAGAACATCCTCCTCACCGACAAAGACTTTTTTGCTAATGCCGCGCATGTCATCCAAAAACGGTGTGAAAGCAGCGATCAAAGCGTCGATTTCAACAAGCCCGAGCTGATCGATATTTTCAACCTGCGTTGCACTTGCTTGGATCAAGTCAAACAGGTTGTTTAACTCCCCGTTTTCATTCGCATAAACCTGCAATCTTGCGCCAATCCGGCCGTGTTGAAAAACCTCGACTTTGCTCCATAACACATCAAATCGCTGGTTAACCTGCCGCGCAGTTGTGCCTGAACCATTTTGATATCCAATTAAGGCATCCCGAAATCGATACAGCTCAATTTCCAAGCGCCCAGCCGACCAGGAAATATTTTCCTGATTGGCTTTGTTCACAGCATCCAGGTCTTTTTGGAACGAGAAAAACCCGAATCCGGCCAGCCCGACAGCAATCAGAAAAAAGCTGACAGTTATAAGCCGGGATATCGGGAATTTCCGTTTCATTTACTGAACTTCCACCGCAGCCAGCTGCCAAATCTGGTATTGATTATAAACCGGATCCTGCAATTCTTTGTTATCGCTTAGCGGATAAAGAACCCAGATCGGGCCTTTGGAGCGGCTCGACAAGCGGTTGCCATCCATTGAGTGGGCAAAAATCACATCAAATTCAAGGAAGTGTTCAATCGGTGTGCTAACAGAATAATCATCCACCGCAACCAGCTTAACCGACGCCGCGTCAAAATCGGTGATTAGGGCCAGAACATCACGCGCCAAAGGCCCCTCAAATGCGGTCATGCCATCAACCCATTCATTTTCAGTATTCATTATTACTTGATCCAACCCCATAAAGGCTTCCTCGCTCATCTCTACTACCATGCCAGTAATAGTGTTGGTTAGTGTCAACATTGTGTCTTGCGCCAATGCCGGCGTCCCAAAAATCGCTGCCGCAACACCGATTGCGCAATAGTATTTTGATTTTTCGATTAGATTGACCATCTCGGCCTCCTGATTATGTTGTCCGTCACCAAAACCGTTGCAAGCATCGGGCCGTTATCAGTCCGCGTTTTTATTGGCTCTGATTCAACGCAATTAGCAATCGGCAATGAAAATAATTGCAAAATGCCTCTAGGATTAAATGCCTTGCAAAATGCAAAGATTTTCTGCAACAATTTTGAAACCATACTTAACGAATCCTTAATGCCATGAGTTTGTTAGATTAATTAATACCTTTTAATTTCAAGCCACAGAGTTTCTTTGCGTTTTAGCAGTTATCTTAGCATAAATTACTATCTGCGGTAGTGTATCTAAGCGCTCTTCGCAGATGATTAGTCGCGAATAGTGAATCTATGAACTCGGCAGCAAATATCGGCAATGAAACAAATCAATTGCCTGTTCAAAGTGCTTTTTTGGGAAACGGAAATTCAAACCCGGCTTCACCAGCTATGCCGTATGATTTAGGAAAATTTTAGCCAAATCGTGCAATCATATATTTTAAAGCGCCGCATTCCCGCCATGATTGCGGCACCTTTGTTATGATGAACAGATCGGGTTCTTGCCAGAAACTCAGGCGTATTGCGTAACTGGCGTGCCAGCCAAGGCGGCGATATTCAATAACCCACGTGCGGTTATCGAGGACGTAACAATATGGGCTTTGTTGCCCATACCAATCAGCAAGGGGCCAATTTCCAAGCCGCCAGCCATCATCTTCATGGTATTACGCACCCCGCTAGCGGCATCAGCGCTGGCAAAGACCAGCACATTTGCACGGCCCTCAAATCGCCCACAGGGCAGGATTTTTTCGCGGATGTCAGGGTCAAGTGCAGCATCGACATGCATCTCGCCCTCATAAGCAAAATCAACATCCTGTGCATCCAGCAATGCAATCGCCGCACGCATCCGCCGGCCGGATTCCGTTTCCATGTTGCCAAACTGGGAATGCGAGCAAAGCGCTATTTTTGGCTCCACCCCGAAACGCCGCGCATGGCGCGCTGCGCCGCACACTATGCCAACAATCTGTTCGGCTGTTGGTTCAGGAAAAACCTGAGTATCCGCAATAAACAATGGTCCGGTCTCGTGCAGCATCAATGACAGCGCCCCGCCCGGTTGCAAATTATCAGTGCCCAGAATTTGCTCAACATAATTCATATGCCACAAGTATTGCCCAAATGTGCCACAAATCATGCTATCGGCATCATTGCGTTTAACCATAATCGCGCCAATCGCGGTGGTATTGGTGCGCATAATCGCTTGCGCCAATGCAGGCGTTACGCCGCGCCGTGCCATGCATGTATGATATTCGCTCCAATATTCCCGATAACGCGGGTCGCTCTCGGGGTTTACCAGCTCAAAATCCACGCCTACTTTCATCGGCAAGCCTGCGGCTTCAATCCGGCTGGCCACAACTTCGGGGCGGCCAATTAAAATTGGCGTATCATGGGTTTCTTCCATCATTGCATGGGCGGCGCGCAACACGCGCTCATCCTCGCCCTCGGTAAAAACAATCCGGCGTTTGGCATTGCGCGCCGCATCAAAAACCCGCCGCATAATAAAGGCCGAACGGTAAACCGAATTATCCAGCTTTTCCTTATAGGCCTCAATATCCGCCACGGGCCGTGTTGCCACGCCGCTTTTCATCGCAGCCTCGGCCACCGCGCCGGCAACCGTTGCCAGCAAGCGCGGATCAAACGGTTTGGGGATCAGATAATCCGCCCCGAATTTCAGCTCCTCACCCTTATAAGCCGCCGCCGCCTCGGCTGAGGAATGCGCATGGGCCAGCGCAGCAATACCATTAACACAACCTATTTCCATCTCGTCATTAATGGTGGTCGCCCCGACATCCAGCGCCCCGCGAAAAATAAACGGAAAACACAAAACATTGTTAACTTGATTCGGAAAATCCGAGCGCCCTGTGGCAATAATCGCATCCGGTGCAACCTTGCGAATTTCATCAGGCATAATTTCCGGCGTCGGATTGGCCAGCGCAAAAACAATCGGCGTCTTAGCCATTTTCGCCACCATTTCAGGCTTCAAAACCCCCGGTCCCGACAGGCCTAAAAACAAATCCGCATCGCCAATTACATCGTTCAGCGTACGTAAATCAGTATCTTGCGCAAATTCGTCTTTCTGCGGCGAGGTCTCGGCTGTGCGGCCTGTATAAACCAGCCCGTCAATATCGCACAGCCAGACATTACGCCGCTGTACCCCAAGTTTCAGCAGCATATTCAAACAGGCAATCCCCGCCGCGCCGCCGCCGGTGGAAACCACCTTTATGTCTTCAAATTTCTTGCCAGCAACTTCCAAAGCATTTTTAGCCGCCGCCCCTACCACAATTGCGGTGCCGTGCTGATCATCATGAAAAACCGGAATATTCATGCGTTCGCGACACAGTTTTTCAACAATAAAACATTCCGGCGCCTTGATGTCTTCAAGGTTTATCGCGCCAAACGTAGGTTCCAGCGCGGTAACAATATCGGCCAGTTTATACGGATCGCTTTCATCCACCTCGATGTCAAAACAATCAATATTGGCGAATTTTTTAAACAGAACGGCTTTGCCTTCCATAATGGGCTTGCTGGCCAGCGCCCCGATATTGCCAAGCCCCAGCGCGGCTGACCCGTTGGTCACCACCCCCACCAGATTACCGCGCGCGGTATATCGCGCGGCATTGGCAGCATCCTTTTTGATTTCGAGACAGGCCTCCGCGACACCGGGCGAATAAGCCAACGCCAGATCACGTCCATTTGCCAGAGGTTTGGTCGCGCGGATTTCCAGTTTTCCAGGCTTTGGGAACTCATGGTAACGCAGCGCAGCAGCTTTGAGTGTGTCGGATGGCTTATCGGTCATGGTTTTCCTTTGGATTAGTGGTGGGTACGAACGCCCATTCTACGAATTTTTCCTTTGAATCAACCGCAATACCTTATCTGCGGCCTCGGGAATATTGGTCCCCGGACCAAATATCGCGCGAACACCTTTAGAATACAAGAATTCATAATCCTGCGGTGGAATAACCCCGCCACAAACCACAATAATATGCCCAGCACCAGCGGCATTGAGGGCTTCAATCAATTTAGGCGCAAGGGTTTTATGCCCCGCTGCCTGACTCGAAATCCCGACCACATGCACATTGGCAGCAATCGCATCCTCGGCGGCTTCCTCCGGCGTTTGAAAAAGCGGGCCAACATCAACATCAAAACCAATATCCCCAAATGCCGTGGCAATCACCTTGGCCCCGCGATCATGGCCGTCTTGCCCCATTTTCACCACCAACATACGGGGTTTCCGCCCTTCTTTGTTTGAAAAATACTCAATCTTCGCTTTAAGTTCGGCAAATGCCGGATCATCACCATAAGCTGCGCCATAAACCCCTTTCAGGGTTTTAACCTCCGCCTTGTGCCGCCCAAAAACCCGCTCCAGCGCATCCGATATTTCCCCCACAGTGGCCCGCAGCCGCGCCGCCTCGATCGCGTATTCCAGCAGGTTCCCGTCGGTGCGGGCGGCTTGCTCAAGCGCGACAAGCGCGCCATCACAAGCCGCCTGATCGCGCTGCGATCTCACCTGACTTAACCGTTTCACCTGTGCCTCGCGCACTGCTGCATTATCGATATCCAGAATATCAATCGGGTCTTCTTTATCCAAACGATATTTATTAACCCCAACGATGACCTCATCCCCCAGATCAATGGCTGCCTGACGGCGCGCCGCAGATTCCTCAATTCGCAGTTTTGGCATACCGGTCGCCACGGCTTTGGTCATGCCGCCTATTTCATCAACTTCCTTAATCAAATCCCAAGCTTTATCCGCCAGTTCAGCGGTTAGGCTCTCAACATAATAAGACCCTGCCAGCGGGTCGACAACATTGGTAATACCGGTTTCTTCTTGCAAAATAATCTGGGTATTGCGCGCAATGCGCGCTGAAAAATCGGTGGGCAAGGCAATGGCTTCGTCCAGCGCATTGGTGTGCAGGCTTTGGGTGCCGCCCAAAGCCGCCGACATGGCCTCATACGCCGTGCGGATCACATTATTATACGGATCTTGCGCCTGCAAACTAACGCCCGAGGTCTGACAATGGGTGCGCAGCATTTTACTGCTGGTTTTTTGCGCTCCCATTTCTGTCATAATCCGGTGCCACAACAACCGCGCGGCGCGCAGCTTCGCGGCTTCCATGAAAAAGTTCATGCCAATCGCAAAGAAAAACGATAACCGCCCCGCAAAAGCATCCACATCCATGCCCGCTTCAATCGCCGCCTTAACGTATTCCTTACCATCCGCCAGCGTATAGGCCAGCTCCTGCACAAGGTTCGCGCCGGCCTCTTGCATATGATATCCGCTAATCGAAATCGAATTGAATTTCGGCATTTCAGCCGAGGTATACGCAATAATATCCGAGACAATCCGCATGGATGGCTCGGGCGGATAAATATAGGTGTTGCGCACCATAAATTCCTTCAAAACATCGTTTTGAATGGTGCCTGTCAGGGCCGCGCGATCAACGCCCTGCTCCTCTCCGGCCACAATAAAGCTGGCCAAAATCGGAATAACCGCGCCGTTCATGGTCATGCTAACCGACATTTTATCCAGCGGAATACCGTCAAACAAAATCTTCATATCCTCGACACTATCAATCGCCACGCCAGCCTTGCCAACATCGCCAACCACCCGAGGATGGTCGCTATCGTAGCCCCGATGGGTCGCCAGATCAAACGCCACCGAAACACCCTTTTGCCCAGCCGCCAGATTACGCCGATAAAACGCATTGCTTTCCTCAGCCGTCGAAAACCCCGCATATTGCCGGATGGTCCACGGGCGGCCCGCATACATGGTGGCGCGTGGCCCGCGCGTAAATGGCTCCAGCCCCGGCATGGTATGCATATGCGG
>CAZCDC010000057.1:0-15321 GCA_964497195.1 uncultured Rhodobacterales bacterium
ATCAGAATGGTGAACACAACCTTTGGGCGGACTGCGCAGGGCAATGGCCATTTCTCAGTGTCTGATACATCACAGCTTTCGGTTGAAAGTAGGTTTCTGATTAGACACCAAACCCGTCAATGGGAATGCTTACACAGCGCGTGGTTTGACAGAGCTTCGATCACGTAACATTCACCAATCGTTTTGCCGTGGCAATTGTTTGCGATGCGGTCTAATTCTTGCTCCAATGCTTGCAGTTTTTCGATACGGTAGCGCACGGATACCAGATGCTCCGTTGCAATCTTGTTAGCTTGTGCACAGGATTGCTGCGGATCACCGGACAATTTCACCAGTTCACGAATGTCTTCAAGGCTCAGCCCCAGATCGCGCCCGTGTTTGATGAAAACCAGCCGGTCCAGCTCGGCTTGTGAATACCGCCGTTGATTACCAGCAGACCGCCCAATGACCTCCACCAGTTTTTCCTGCTCATAATACCGGATCGTCGGGATTTTCAGGCCGGTTTTCCGCGCGATTTGACCAATGCTAAACATTTTCAATAAACCCCTTGAACCTCTAGTTACTAGAGGAATTACAACAATTGCAACGGAATGAAAAGGATTCGGAATATGGATGAATGTGGATGCCACGGCCCGCAAAAAACATTTGACGGCATGGACCCGCGATACAAGCGGATATTATGGATTGTCATTGTGATCAACGCGGTGATGTTTGTTGTGGAAATGACGGCTGGTCAACTGGCCGGATCACAGGCGCTTCAGGCGGATGCGCTGGATTTTCTGGGGGATGCGGCCACTTATGGCATTTCGCTAGCGGCAATCGGGGCATCGATTGCGGTGCGCACCAATGCGGCATTATTCAAGTCCATGACATTGTTTGCAATGGGCATTTGGGTGTTGGGTTCGACCATATACAAAGTATTTTTTGTCGGTGTCCCTGAAGCCCATATTATGGGGATCATCGGATTTCTGGCGCTGTCGGCCAATGTTGCTTCGGTGCTGTTATTGGTGAAATACAAAGACGGAGACGCCAATGTGCGCTCGGTCTGGCTGTGTTCGCGCAATGATGCGATTGGCAATGTCGCCGTGATGATTGCAGCGCTGGCTGTGTGGGGCACAGCCACGGGCTGGCCTGATTTGATTGTCGCAGGCATTATGGCAGGGCTTTTCCTGACCAGTGCAACCCAGATTATGCGTCAGGCTATGGCAGAAAGACGTGCAGTTTTGGTTACCTAAACGCCGGTAAATGGCTGCGGCTTGCCCAATCCTGGTTTTTCAGGATGAGATTGCATACACAGGTCAGCTGACGTTGTTGTCCTGCGGTTCCATGCAATAATTTCTTGGTGATAAAAAAGGCGCCAGAACAAATGTCTGACGCCTAAAACTTGTAAAAATAAAAACCAACTAAATAAATACTAACTAACTAGGTGTACAAGGAGTAATAGTTACACGGCGGCAATGGTTAAAGGTTCCTTGTACAGTTCCTATAATAGCGATGAATGGGGCCGTATTTTGGCAAATTATTAGTATCTCAAATAATTTTTCAACTATTTATTTGCCGCGCAATTTTTGGGGAAACACGGGGCTGTAAACGATGCTGTATCCCTAAAAACATAGGGTTTATTGAATATAACGCATGGTGGCATTACTGCCCTTGGCCAACAAAACCGAGGGTGGTAGAATTTTTTTGGGGCAAAACTGCCCGAATTTGACCATATTTGATGTCCGGATTTCTATCCATCGGGTATTTATAAGCCATCAGGGCAATCACCGTGAAATTATTGCGCCCAACTATGTCAGCGACATAGTCATCCGCATTGGGGTCAAGGCTGATGCAATAGGTTGTCACACCCTTAATCCCATTCGGGATAAAAACGCGGCGGCAGCAAGCCGGCGCGCCAGTTCGGGCATTTCGTCCAGAATCATTTCCACAGCGGCGTCCAGCGTCGCGCGGATATCTGCATCATCCGACAGGGACCGCCCCATTGCCATTTTGCTGGCCTCGATCGGGTCAATACCGTGGCCTTTCAGGTTGCGGGCTTTGTGGGCAAACGGCGGTATAACCACGGTTACTTTTGGTGCGGCGCTGGTACGCTGTGCATTTGCGTGGCAAGCGATTATCACTGGCAGCACGCTCATTTCTTGATTTTATCCTGGCTGAAAGCGGCCAAATATTGGCGCATTAGGCAATAAATAGCTGAACGTTCAAACACTTATAGCACTCAGATACAAAACCGTTACTAATGACATTCTAACAACCGGGGGCAAAAAGATGGTAACGCGCCGCGATTTTCACAAAGGGGTTTTTGGGCTGGCTATGCTGGGGATGACCTCTGGTCGGGCATGGGCAAGCGGCGAAAAACTGTCCGATCTGGGCTATCTTAATCGCCTGACATATGGCGCAACCGAAACCAGCCTTACGGAATTTTCGCAGTTGGGGCTTGGAGCATGGCTGGATCAGGAATTGGCCAAACCCATCAGTGACCCAGCCTTGGATCGTCGCTTAAGCGCCGCGCGCCTGCATATCGAATATGAGGCAGGCAGTTCGGATTCCGGTGAAACTTGGGATGCGGTTAATGAAATGCGCCCTTACACAATGCTGGATGCCACGCCGCTCGAACTGGTGCAATTTCTGGATTATGAACAAGCATTTGATTTTGCGGAACGCGAACGCCCCGGCACAGAGACCATCGCCGCCAGCTTTATCCGCACCACCCACGCCGATGCACAACTGCGCGAGGTTATGACCCAGTTCTGGCATGAACATTTCAGTGTTAACGCCTTGAAAGACGCCGAAACCGCGCTGTTTTTCCCGGAATATGACCGGATCATGCGGCGCAATGCATTTGGCAATTTCCGTGTGATGCTGGGGCAGGTCAGCCGCGCGCCAACCATGCTGTATTATCTGAATAACGCCTCGTCCTTTGCCAGCCCTGCCAATGAAAACTATGCAAGGGAATTGCTGGAGCTGCACACAATGGGTGCTGAAAATTACCTGAATGATCTGTATGACAACTGGTGCGAGGTGCCGGGCGCAGAGGATGGCATGGCCATTGGTTACATCGACCAAGACGTTTACGAGGTC
Organism: uncultured Rhodobacterales bacterium; assembly: GCA_964497195.1. GTDB lineage: Bacteria > Pseudomonadota > Alphaproteobacteria > Rhodobacterales > Rhodobacteraceae > UBA3077. Next base: position 3,082 of record CAZCDC010000057.1, read on the forward strand.
GCGCGCGCCTTTACCGGCTGGACCGTTGGTGACGGCGACTGGATGGATGGCGGCGGTGAAAAACCTGTTACCGGCGAATTCCATTACGCTGAAATCTGGCATGACCCGTATCAAAAACGCATCCTCGGTGTGGAATTTGATTCCAACAGCGCGCCGATGGCTGACGGCGACAAAGTGCTGGATATGCTGGCGGCTCATCCCGCAACGGCGCGGTTTGTTACTGAAAAAATCCTCCGGCGTCTGGGTTTGGAAAACCCGAGCGCTGGCCTGAAAGCACAGGTCGCTGATGTTTTTGCAAAGGCTGTTCAGGATGATGACCAGATTGCACAGGTGATCCGAACCATTGTCCTGAGCGATGAATTCGCCAGTACCAAACCTGACAAATTGCGCCGTCCATTGGAATTTGTGATCGCGCTTTATCGTGCAGTTGGCGCAGAAGCCAAAGAACCCCAGTTTGATCTGCATTGGCAACTGGAACGCATGGGCTGGACCCAACACCAAGTGCGCCCGCCCACCGGACACTCAGACAAAAGCGAAGATTGGGCCAATACCCGTGCCCTGAACGGCATGATCGATTTTTCACTGTATGCGTTTGATGGCTGGATGGAGGGCATTGTGTTTAGCCCGCAAACCGGCGCGCTGACATGGGGTAAATTTGCGCAATATTGGGCGGATGCTTTGCACGCACCCGATACCGTCACCAAAGATTTCCTGAAGGGCATGGAGCTAAGGTACAATGACCCCCTGACAGATGACCCTGAATATCTGCTTTGGGGCGCCAATAACGCCATTGCGCTGGCGGCGCTTAACCCCAGCTTTATGTTCCGCTAGGAGGCTAAAAATGTCAAATGATCCAATTCTTGTTGTTGTTTTCCTTCGTGGCGGTGCGGATGGCCTGAACCTGATTTCGCCAACAGCAGATACTGATTATATCGCTGCCCGACCCGAGGCCATGCGGGTATTGCGCAAAGCTGGCGATGTTGGTTTTGCCATGCCAGACATGGCCGCAGACGTTGATTTCCGGTTTCACCCACAGGCGCAAGGCCTGTCGGAATTGTACAATGCTGGCGAATTGGCAGTGATCCACGCATCGGGCCTGACCGATGGCACGCGCTCGCATTTTGATGCTGAGGCCAAAATGGAACGCGCCACCCAAAATGGCTCAGCCGGTGGTTGGTTGGGGCGTTGGTTTGCTGATCAACCGCGCGACGGTATTCTGCCGCTTTTGGCCATGGGGCAAGCCCCTGACAGCCTGCGCGGCGCGCGCGATATTGCAGTCACCGATGCGCTGGAGGATCTTATTCTGGCTCGAGGCCATGATCTCGCGCCCTTGCTGCGCAACCGCATGGCGCAGGGTTTTGGCCAGCACCCATTGATCGGCGCGCCGATTCAGCGGCTTATTCAGCTTTCCTCAACCCTGCAAAACCGGATCATGAACCCGAATGGTGACCTGAAGGATTATACGCCGTCAATTGATTACCCCACCAGCGATTTAGCGCAATCATTCATGACTGTGGCGCGCGCCGTCAAAATGGATCTGGGCCTGCGGGTTGCCACGCTGGATTTCGGCGGCTGGGACACCCATGAGGACCAAGCGGGGCAATTCGCTGATAACGTGAATACGCTCTCCAGCAGCCTAATGGCGTTTTGGCGTGATCTAGGGGCTGAGGCCGCGCGGGTAAATATTGTGGTGATGAGCGAATTTGGCAGGCGCCTGCGCTCCAACACGTCGGCTGGCACAGACCACGGTTATGGCAATGCCATGATGGTGCTGGGCGCAGGTGTTCGGGGTGGTAAAATGCTGGGCGAATGGCCGGGGTTGGCCAATGATGCCTTGGATGATCGTGCAGATTTGGCAATCACAACCGATTACCGCCATGTGTTGGCTGAAATCATGTCCACCCATATGCAAACGGCGGACACGGCGCGCATGTTCCCGGATTTTACCGCGCAACCAGTCGGGATATTCGGCTAAGCCAAAGCCAGTTTTTTCAGCATTTCAAAACTGGCTTTGGGGGTACGCTCCAAGGTGTCAAAATCCACATGCACAAGGCCAAAACGTTTTTCATAGCCAAATGCCCATTCGAAATTATCCAGCAATGACCAATAGAAATAGCCCTGAACATTGCAGCCATTCTGGATTGCGTTCAGGGTTTTTTGCAGATGCTCCGTGATGAATTTCACCCGCGCCGTGTCGTTTTGAACCTCTGCTAAGGCCATACCGTTTTCTGTTACAAAAAGCGGCAAGCCTTTGGCGTAATTCTGTTCAACCCATTGTAATATTTGCTGTAATCCATCCGCGTAAACATCCCAACCCATCTGGGTTTTTGGATGGTTTGAGGGTTCAAAACGCAGGTTTGGCCATGCAACATCCGGGTTATCGCCAATGGTTTGGCAGGTGTAATAATTAACGCCGAGCCAATCGAGCGGCTCTGAAATCACCGCCATATCGTCTTGCCAATTGGCGGGTAAATGTGGGGCAAAAACATCCAGCACTGGCGTGGGGTATTGGCCATTAATTAACGGATCCAGAAAAAGCCGATTCATGATTGCACCGTACCGATCAGCAGCGATCAGGTCTTTGGGGGTTTGACTGGCCGCCATCACTGCCTCAAAATTCAAGACAATCCCGAGGTTTTCCTGACCCCGCGCCCGCAACCGCGCCATAGCCTCAGCGTGACTGCACAGCACGTTATGCACCGCCTTGGCTGTGGCTGAAATATCGCGCAGACCCGGCGCGTGATGGCCAAGAAAATACGACAGATATGTCACACACCACGGCTCATTAATGGTGGCCACAGACGCCACGCGATCCCCGATACGGTCCATCACAGCATCGGTAAAATCGCCAAACCAATGCATCACATCGGGGTTGGTCCAGCCACCCTTGTCAGCCAAAGCCGCAGGCATATCCCAATGATACAACGTCAAAAACGGTTTTAGGCCGCGTTTTAATATGGCATCAACCAGCCTGTCATAAAAATCCAACCCCTGCGGGTTAACATTTTTTCCATCGGGCATAACCCGCGCCCAGCTGGTGGAAAACCGATAAGCATCAAAGCCGCGCATCAGGTCTAGGTCTGCCTCAAAACGGTGGTAATGATCGCAGGCAATTGCGCCGGTTTCGTTGTTTATGACATTGCCATCGGTTTGCGCAAATGTATCCCACAGGGTTTTGCCAGCACCGCCAAAATCATGGCCCTCAATCTGGTAAGCAGATGTTGCAGCCCCGAACAAAAAATCGTCGGGGAAATCGCTGCGGGTTATCATACCGGCCCTGTGCTTTCGCCGACCGTTAGTTCGGTTTCCAGCAGAATATGGCGCGGTTTTTTGTCATTGTCGGCAATGATATCCAGCAACATTTGCGCACAAAGCTGCCCCGCATGATGCACCGAGGATTTGGTGGCGGTAAACATCGGTATTTCGGCGCCATTGGGCAGATATGACAAAGCATCATCGTGGATAATCACCGAAATATCGTGCCCCATTTTCAGCCCTGCATCACCAATTGCGCGGCGCACACCGATGGCCATAATCATCGACGAAACAATAAACGCAGTTGGATAATCTGTGCGGCCAAGCATGGATTTCGCAGCACGAAACCCAAAATCCTCAGTCATTTCATCGCTAAACATCAGCGTTGGGTCAACAGAAATACCACGGGATTTATGTGCTGCCAAATAACCCTCTTTGCGGCGCAGGGCAAAATCCATAAATTCCAACCCATTCACCAGCGAAATACGTCGGTGGCCAAGATCAAACAGAAAATTCGCAGCGCGTTCAAATGAACGGCGATTATTGACATCAACCCAGCTGTAATCCGTGTCACCGTCGCTGGCGCGGCCATGCACCACAAAAGGCAGCCCGAGGCTTTTAAGCAGGTCAATCCGTGGGTCATTTGGCTTTGGGCCATGCACAATTACGCCATCAACCGAGGCTTTGCTGGCAAGATCGCGATAGGTCTGTTCTTCGTCGATATCAGCGACAACAGACATCAGCATATCATGGGCATTTCTGGAATATACCTCACCCGCCGCTGCGATAAAATCAGCAAAAATCGGGTTGACGATCTCATGTTTGGTGGAAATAGGGATAACATGGCCTATTGCCATTGACCGTCCGGTTGCAAGGCTTTTTGCACGGGGGTTGGCGCGGTAATTATGGGTTATCGCTGCGGCTTTTACGCGCTTCCGAGTGGCCTCGTTTACCTCAGGAAAATCGTTTAATGCACGGCTAACCGTGGTTTGGGATATCCCTAATATCGCTGATAGTTCTTTAAGGTTCATTCCAAAGCGCTTTTGTTATGGTCAATTACTGCATATCTGAATACCGCAGCTACGTCAAAGACCAGATTTAGAAATACCTTTTATATTTGGCCTTAAGAAATGAATCGTTGACAGAATCTAAAAAACATTGAAGGTTAAAGTCATTCAAAGCGCTTTGGAAAAGCTTTTGAGAAAGAAAACAAGGGCGGTATTGCCCGAACCGGAGGAAAGTATGAAACATTTTTTATATGCTGGCGCGGCTGCGCTGGCGCTTAGTGCTGGCATGGGCCACGCCGCTGGCCATTTGGCGGATGAGCAGATCACCGTATTTGGTCCATGGCTTGGCCCCGACCAAGAAAACGTAGAGGCGGTTCTGGCCGGTTTTGCCGCCGCCTCGGGCGCGGATGTGCGTTATGTTGGCTCCGATAGTTTTGAACAACAAATTCTGGTGGACGCAGAGGCTGGTTCGGCCGCCAATATATCCGCATTCCCACAGCCGGGATTGGCATCAGACATGGCCGCACGTGGCTTCCTGACACCGCTGGCTGATGGCACGGCTGACTGGGTTCGCGAGAATTACGCTGCAGGCCAATCTTGGGTTGATCTTGGCACCTATTCGGGGCCGGATGGCACTGACAGCCTGTACGGGTTCTTTTACAAAGTTGACGTGAAATCACTGGTCTGGTACGTGCCGGAAAACTTTGAAGACGCTGGCTATGATATTCCCACATCGATGGAAGAATTGATCACCCTTAGCGACCAAATTGTTGCGGATGGCGGCACACCGTGGTGCATTGGTCTGGGTTCAGGTGGCGCAACCGGCTGGCCGGCAACCGACTGGGTCGAAGACCTGTTATTGCGCACGCAAACCCCAGATGTTTACGACCAATGGGTAACCAACGAAATTCCGTTTAATGACCCGCGCATTGTTGCAGCGATTGAGGAATTTGGCGTATTTGTCCATAATGATGCTTATGTTGCAGGCGGTTCCGGTGCGGTGGCCTCCACCGATTTCCGGGACAGTCCCAAAGGTTTGTTCAGCTCTCCGGCGCAATGTTATATGCACCGTCAGGCCTCGTTCATTCCGGCATTTTTCCCCGAAGGCACAGTTGTTGGCGAAGACGCTGATTTCTTTTACTTCCCGGCATTTGCAGGCAAAGACCTTGGCGCGCCAGTATTGGGTGCAGGCACGGTTTGGGCCATCACCAATGACAGCCCCGGCGCTCAAGCGCTTATCGAATATCTGAAAACAGCCGAAGCCCATGAAATCTGGATGGCGCGCAAGGGTTTCTTGACGCCGCATATGGGGGTTGATGCCTCGGTATTCAGTGATCCGACTTTGGCCAAGATGAACGAGATCTTGCTGAACGCGACCACGTTCCGGTTTGACGGTTCTGACCTGATGCCGGGCGGCGTTGGTGCAGGGTCGTTCTGGACGGGTATGGTTGATTATGCCGGTGGCAAATCTGCGCAAGAAGTCGCAGACGAAATTCAGGCATCCTGGGATGCATTGAAATAATACAAACGCGGAATCCGGCAACGGGTTCCGCAGCCATTTTGCCCGGAGATCATCATGCACCCAGCCTTACAGGGAATTATGTTCATCATAATCGGTGTCAGCAGCTGCGTTGCTTATTTCTATTTCTCCAACCTGTTTCTGGACAAGGTTTTATTCCCGCCGCGCGGTAAAAACGCGGGCCGCAATATTAACCTGGCCAATCTCATTCGCCCTTGGCTGTTTTTGATGCCCGCATTGTTGGCGCTGGGGCTTTATCTGGCCTATCCGGTGGTGGAAACCTTGCGTTTATCGCTGACCGAGCGGGTCACGTTGCCCGATGGCACCACCGCCTATAACTGGGCGGGTTTGGATAATTACAAACAAATGATGAATGAACCCAAATTTTGGGAGGCCCTGCGTAATAACGCCCTGTGGCTGTTATTTGTGCCCGCCTTGGCCACCGGATTCGGGCTGCTGGCAGCGCAACTGACCGACCGGATTAAATGGGGAAATATCGCCAAATCGCTGATATTTATGCCAATGGCCATTTCATTTGTTGGCGCGGCGGTTATTTTCAAACTGGTCTATGACACGCGGCCAATTACGCAGGACCAAATCGGCGTTTTGAACGCCATTTATCTGGGGCTGGGCGGGTCCGAACCGCAAACATGGCTAACCATTCCAATCTGGAACAGTTTTTTCCTGATGGCGGTGCTGGTCTGGATTCAGACCGGATTTGCCATGGTTATTTTGTCAGCCGCCCTGCGCGGTATTCCCGAGGAAACCATCGAGGCCGCCATTGTGGATGGCGCCAACCCGTTTCAGGTGTTTTTCAAGATCAAAATGCCACAGATCAAAAATACCATCATGGTGGTCTGGACCACGATTACGATTGTGGTGCTAAAAGTATTCGACATCGTGTTTGCCATGACAAATGGCCAGTGGGGAACGCAAGTGTTGGCGAATTATATGTTTGATAAATTGTTCCGCGCCAATGACTGGGGTGTTGGGTCTGCCAGCGCCATGGTGATTATGCTGTTGGTGACGCCGATTCTGGTGTGGAATGTGCGCAATGCGCGCAAAGAAATGCGATAGGGGGCGGGTATGAACAATATTGCCGGCAGTAAATCCAGCCTGACATGGGCGGTGCATATATCGGTTATCGCATTGGTATTGCTGTGGATATTCCCGACAGTTGGCCTATTGGTTTCATCATTTCGCACCTCTGATCAAATTTCTACCAGTGGCTGGTGGAAAGCAATGTTCCCGTCTGAACAAAACCTGATTTTACGCAGCGATGCGCCGGAAATGCAGGTGCAGGAGGGGGATATTTATGTGCTTGAGGGGGATCTGTTTGACCCTGAAATTGAGGTACTGATCACAGTTTTTGGTATTTCCTCGCGCGAGATTAGCGCGTTTAATGCAGGCGAAACTGGCGAGCTGAAAAAGGGCGGCAATATCACGGTCTCAGCCGGCGGCCATTATCGCATGACCAATACCGAGCCGTTTGAGGGCCGTCGTGGCCAGCGAATTTTTGTCACCGCCACCACGCCGCCGGAATTTACGCTGGATAATTATCAGAATGTTTTGTTTGACCCCGGCAATCGCGAAGGCATGGCCAAAGCGTTTTTCAACACATTAACCGTGACCATTCCGGCGACAATAATTCCGATTTTGATCGCAGCTTTTGCAGCCTACGCACTGGCATGGATGGAATTCCCGGGCCGTGCATTGCTGATTGCCGCGATTGTTGGGCTGCTGGTGGTGCCTTTACAATTGGCGCTAATTCCGCTTTTGAAATTCCACAATGAAATTGGCATTGGCAAAGGATATTTAGGTGCGTGGATGGCCCATACCGGCTTTGGCCTGCCCTTGGCGATATATCTATTGCGCAATTATATGGTGGGTTTGCCGCGTGAAATCATTGAAAACGCGCGGGTTGACGGTGCGTCCGATTTTCAGATTTTTGTCAAAATCATCCTGCCGCTCAGCTTTCCCGCGCTGGCGTCATTTGCGATTTTCCAATTCTTGTGGACATGGAACGACCTGCTGGTTGCCCTTGTATTCTTGATTGATTCCACCGGAGACACCACAGTGATGACCAAACAAATTGTAGAACTATTAGGCACGCGCGGCGGCAATTGGGAGATTTTGGCGACCTCTGCATTTGTCTCCATTGCGGTGCCGTTGGTGGTTTTCTTTGCGATGCAAAAATATCTGGTGCGCGGCCTTTTGGCTGGCTCGGTTAAATAGAATGGGCGTTTGAATATGAATATTAATCCGGCAATGCAACCCCTGACAGACACCAACCCGAATGCGGATTGGTGGCGCGGCGCAGTGATTTACCAGATATACCCGCGCAGCTTTCAAGACAGCACCGGCAACGGTATTGGCGACCTGCGCGGCATCGTGCGACGTTTGCCATACATTGCCGATCTTGGGGTGGATGCAATCTGGATTTCGCCGTTTTTCACCTCTCCGATGGCTGATTTTGGCTATGATATTTCGGATTTTCGCGATGTTGATCCAATTTTCGGCACGCTGGAGGATTTTGACGCGGTAGTCGCGGCGGCGCATCAACTGGGCCTGAAAGTTATGATTGATCTGGTGTTTAGCCACACGTCGGATCAACATGAATGGTTTGTTGATAGCCGAAAAACTGATCCGAACGATAAATCCAATTATTACGTCTGGGCCGATGCCAAACCCGATGGCTCACCCCCGAATAACTGGCTGTCAATTTTTGGCGGCTCAGCGTGGCAGTGGGAGGCGCGGCGGTGCCAGTATTATTTGCATAATTTTCTAACCTCGCAGCCGGATTTGAATTTCCATGAACCCATGGTGCAGAATGAATTGCTGGACATTGCGCGTTTCTGGTTGGATCGTGGGGTTAATGGCTTTCGGCTTGATACCATCAATTTTTATTTCGCTGATCAGGAATTGCGCGATAATCCCCCGTTGCCTGAAAGCCAGCGCAACGCATCCATCGCGCCAAAAGTTAATCCGTATAATTACCAAGAACATATATATGACAAAAATCGCCCAGAAACGCTGGGGTTTTTACAGCGTTTGCGCAGCCTGATGGATGGCTATAACGCCGCTGCGGTGGGTGAGGTCGGCGACAGCCAACGGGGGCTGGAAATTTTGGGGGAATACACCGCCGGTGATGATTTGATGCAAATGTGTTATGCGTTTGAATTGCTGTCAGGCGAACGCCCCACCGCCAGAAGTTTGGTTGATTTATTTAAAAAAGTCGACAAAGTTGCGAATGATGGCTGGGCCTGCTGGGCGTTTTCAAACCATGATGTGAAACGCCATAAATCCCGCTGGTCATTGGACCCCGCGGCAGAACGGTGTTTTATCACCATGCTGATGTGCCTGCGAGGTTCTGCATGCATTTACCAAGGCGAGGAACTGGGTCTGTCCGAGGCCGACGTGCCGTTTGACAGTCTACAAGACCCGTACGGCATTGAATTCTGGCCCGAATTCAAAGGCCGTGATGGCTGTCGCACCCCGATGGTTTGGGAAAGCTCAAACAACAATGGTGGGTTTTCCAGCAAGGCTGAAACATGGCTGCCCGTGCCCGCAGAACATCTGGGCCATGCGGCGGAAAATGCGGAAAATGACCCGCAATCATTGCTGCACCATTATCGCGCGGCAATCGGTTTGCGCCACACATATGAAGCATTGTCTTCCGGCTGCATGGATGCAATTTCAGCCAATTCAGGGGTTTTTCAGTTTGTCAGAACCGGCTTATCCGAAACTATTTTTTGCGCTTTTAATTTGGATGAAACCCCTGTGAAAATCCAACTACCGCCGGGAAATTGGCAACAAATTGGTATAGATTTAAACAGCAACCCACTGCATGACATGACATCAACGCTTAACGCATGGCAATTTTGCCTTGCCCGTAAAGTCGATTAAAGGAACGGATATGGCCAGCCTCAAACTGACAAATCTTATGAAATCTTACGGCGATGTTAACGTGCTGAAAGACATCAATCTGGACATAACCCCCGGCGAGCTGGTTGTGTTTGTTGGTCCTTCGGGCTGCGGAAAATCCACGCTTTTGCGTATGATTGCCGGGCTTGAGAAAATCACCGAAGGTACGCTGGAGATTGATGGCATAGTGGTCAACAACGTGCCTCCAAGTGAGCGCGGTATTGCAATGGTTTTCCAATCCTACGCGCTGTATCCACATATGACGGTGCGTGAAAACATGTCTTTTGCCTTAAAAATCGCCAAGAAATCCAAAGAAGAAATTAAGGCCGCAGTCAATAACGCCGCCAAAATCCTCCAGCTGGAGGATTATCTGGATCGCCTGCCAAAAGCCTTGTCAGGTGGGCAGCGCCAGCGCGTGGCGATTGGCCGTTCAATTGTGCGTGACCCCAAGATCTATTTGTTTGATGAACCGCTTTCCAACCTTGATGCGGCCTTGCGCGTGGCGACCCGTATCGAGATTGCCCAGCTTAAGGAAAGCATGCCTGACACCACAATGATCTATGTAACCCATGACCAAGTGGAAGCGATGACACTGGCCACCCGCATCGTGGTTTTGGCCAATAAAGGCATTGCTCAGGTCGGCACGCCGCTTGACTTGTATGAACGCCCCGAAAACGAATTTGTGGCACGGTTCATCGGGTCACCGGCGATGAATCTGTGGCCGGGAACAATTACCGCAACAGGGGAAAATACGCAGATTGCTCTGGGCAATGGCTGCGTGGCGGTTTCAACGGTGCCAACACAGGATTCCGATTTGGGGTTAAGGGTAAACGTCGGCATTCGCCCCGAAGATCTTATCGCAACAGAATCCCGTCCGGTTTTTTCTGGCACTGTTAATTACACCGAATTGTTGGGAGAGGTTACCCAGATATATTTTTCTACCGCGGTCGGAGCTGATCCGATCATCGCCAAGCTCCCCGGAATTGTGCGTGATTTGCGGGGGTCAAATATTAGGTTAAGTGCCAAACCTGAAAAAGTGCATTTGTTTCATAATGGCCATTCAATGCTTTATTGACCTGCGCCCCTAGGGCGTAGTCTCATAAATACCAAATAACGATTGCAGCCAGGTGGGCGGCTGCAAGGAAAGTTTCAGGGCATCGGAAGGTTGATAAAGACAATTGATCGCCAGTCTTTGATGCGATTAAAACACCGTTCGACCAAGTTGCGGGTTTTGTAGAGCGTTGTGCAATATCGATACTGTATTTTGCGGTTTTTACGCGGTAGAATGCAGGCCCTGACTTTGCATTTTTGTAGCCAGTCTCGCAGATGATCTGCGTCATATCCCCGATCATCAATGACCGTTGCACCTTTGCTAATAATTAGTGCAAGGTATTGTTTTGCATAAGATATATCCGCCTCATTGCCCGCAGAAACCGTGATGCGAACTGGACGGCCTAGGCTGTCGAAAACCAGATGAAGTTTGGAATTCAACCCACCTTTTGTTGGCCCTATTGCCCGGCCGTCGCCGGTATTTTTTTGGTCAAAGCATTGAGAATCTGTTCAAAAACACCCGCCTCGGAGCCGTTGACCAGCTGGGCATGCAGGCATGCCCGAGAGGGGCGCTTGTAGCGATTATAAAGCGTCTTGGCAGGGCCATATTTCGACGGAATATCCGACCAACGATAGCCAGGTTGCAGGCAGAAAATGATGCCCGACAGGGTTTTCGGCCATCTACCCTTGGCACTCCGCGTAGCTTATTTGGTAGTAATGGCTTGATTTTGCTGAATTGTTCTTCGGTTAACCAAAATGTTCCAGACATGAAACCCTCCCTGTTTCATACATTGAACCACAATGCGGGTTATAGGTCTACGCCCTAGGACTTCTGGTTCTGTCGCAAACTTATTACGAAGCGATTGCGAAAACTGTTACATTTGGTAATTTTGGCATTTGCATCCCAAAGAGTTGAGGCTAATTGATGATTTCCTTCAAAGGCAGTTAATTTTTAGGCGCAAGTTTGTTGAAATTGAATAGACTGAGGTTATTCAGTGCCAAGGCAAATTTGGAGGCAATTGATAAAGTGTTGGTAGCGGGAGAGGGACTTGAACCCCCGACACGCGGATTATGATGCAGCATAGCTATCATCTACCAACTTGATATTACATATCTAATTTTTGTAATATCCGTAAATGTGAAACAATATGTGTAAGTAATTCACTGTTTCCACCCCTGATTGGGATGGAATATGGCTCTTTGAGCCTGTTGGCGACTGCTATCGCAATCCACCGACGATTTATTTGTCCTTTAACCCGTAATACCAGAGACAAATGGCACCCAAAAACAAGGTTTTAGGGTACACCTAAGGTACACCATCTAAGAGGTGTACTGTGCTATCCAAGCAAAGCGTTGAATAGAAACGATTTCCGCCTAATTGTTGCCGCCTCTTGCGAGGCGACGCAAACCGCCACCACACTATCTAAAAATGGACCTGTCCCGCTTTAGTGCCGGCCCAGGTGCTCATTTAAGCGGCCTTTCGTT
>CAZCDC010000058.1:0-14576 GCA_964497195.1 uncultured Rhodobacterales bacterium
CTGAGAGCTTTCACCCGAGCAAATCTGCGATTGATAATTTGTCAGATCAAAGCCGTGATGAGGTGTTGTGCCTATTTCCACAATTGGACAAGAACGGCAACAGTGAAATTGCGGTTGCGCATGCAACAATTTCAGGTGAAGAAACCGCGCTGCTAAAAACCCTTACGTAAACCGTTCAGGGCTAAGGGCAGTAATAACTTTGTTGGGCAAATGTGGTGTTTGCCCAAGGCAAAGTTCTGCCACCAGCTTTGATACTGCGGCTGCGGTTTGAATGCCGTAGCCGCCTTGGCCTGCCAGCCAGAAAAACCCGTCAACATCCGACGCGAACCCAACCACCAATGTTCGATCAGGCGCAAAGCTGCGCATGCCGGCCCAACTGTGGTTAATACGGGTGACTTCGGTGGTCACCATCCGAGAATACCGCTCAATCCCTTCTGCCAATACCATGTCATCGGCCCAGACATCATGGGCGTCAACGTAATCTTCATCAGCAGGCGAGACCATCAGTTGACCGCTTTCGGGCTTTGCATACCAGCTCTCGGAGGCGCTGACGAATAGCGGCCATTGGCTGATGTCGTGGCCACCCGGCGACGGGATCAAGGCCGCAGAACGGCGCATTGGCTGGATACCCTTAGGGGTAACCCCCGCCAGTTTGGCGATAGGGTCGGCCCAGCCTCCGGCGGCATTTATCAACACCGGCGCGGAATGTTGGCCCTGTTTTGTGGTGACATACCAAATGCCGTTTTTGCGGGTAATTTTGGTGGCAGCGTCATTGATAATTTGCCCATCATTGCCCCGCAACATCCGCGCAAAGCCTTGCAGCATCCGATCAACATCAATTTCCTGCGCGTCCCATTCGATGGCGGCGGCTGCGATTAATTCCGGTCTCAGAATCGGCACAAGCTCATGGGCTTGCTGACCCGAGAGCCGCTCAACGCCAACACTTCCCCCAAGATACTCCTCCAAACTTGGCAATTCTTCATCGGTTGCCACCATCAGTTCACCGCGCGGGGAAAGCAGGCTGCAATCGGATACGCCCTCGGGCTGCTCCAGAAATGGAAAAGACGCAACATTCAGCGCCCGAAGCGTAGCATTGCCATAATTGCGAATAATCATCGCGGCCGAACGTCCGGTAGAATGAAACCCGATGGATTTCTCCATTTCCAGCACGGTAACCGAAGCATCCACCGACAGCCGCGCGCCGGCGCTAATGCCAGCAATACCGCCGCCGATGATTAGGAAGTCACTGGATGATGTCTTTACGGATGCTGGTGTTTTTCGGGTCATAGGGGCTGTCCTCAACAATTTTACATTCCCAAAGCCGGTTTTGCATTTTGACCTGCAGCTTTTGGCCAATAACCGCCAGTTCGGGGCTGACATAGCCCATACCAATGGATTTTTCAAAATGCACGGAATATCCACCCGAGGTCAGGCGGCCCACCTTTTTGCCGTCTACAAACAACGCCTCGCGGCCCCATGGGTCCGCATCAGATGGCCCGTCAATCAGCAGGGTGACGCATTTAGAGCGCATACCAATCGCTTGCATGGCTTCTTTGCCGTTGAAATCTTTGGACAGGTCAATAAAGCGCGGCAAGTCAGCCTCAACGGGTGTGGCATCACGGCCCAGCTCGGTGCCAAAGGCGCGGTATGATTTTTCTTGGCGCAGCCAATTCTGGGCGCGCGCGCCGACCAATTTTAGCCCGTGTTCCTTGCCCGCATCCATCATCAGATCAAACAGGTAATTCTGCATCTCGACGGGATGGTGCAATTCCCAGCCCAGCTCGCCGGTATAGGCTACGCGAATAGCGTGGACCGGACACATGCCAAGCTCGATATTTTTGCTGGACAGCCACGGGAAATTCTTGTTGGACAGCGCGGTGGCGGGGTTGGCGTCATTGATGATTTTGGTCAGAACTTCGCGGGATTTGGGGCCGGCGATAGCAAACACACCGTATTGGGTGGTGACGTTTTGCACCTCGATATAGCCAAATTCAGCGATTTTATCCTGTGCGGCTTTGCGTAGGAAATCACCGTCATAATCGGTTAAAGCACCCGAACTGACGAGGTAATATTCATCCTCCGCCTCGCGCACAATCGTGTATTCAGTGCGAGTGGTTCCGGCATTTGTCAGCGCATAGGTCAGGTTAATTCGGCCAATGTGCGGCAGTTTGTTACAGGTAAACCAATCCAGAAATTGCGTTGCGCCCGGGCCTTTGACGCGGTGTTTGGTAAATGCCGTAGCATCAATCATGCCAACGCCTGTCCGAATGGCCTTGGCCTCCTCCACCGCATATTGCCACCAGCCACCACGGCGAAAAGAACGTGCGTCAGGGTCAAAATTATCCGGTGCATCCTTTGATCCAAAATAATTCGGACGCTCCATGCCGTTAACCACGCCAAACTGCGCGCCTCGGGTTTTCATGCGCTCATAACAGGGGGCTGTGCGCAATGGCCGACAGGCGGGGCGTTCCTCATCGGGGTGGTGCAGAATATAAACGTGGTCGTAACATTCCTCGTTTTTACGGGCTGCAAATTCGGTGGTTATCCAGTCGCCAAACCGTTTTGGGTCAAGTGACGCCATGTCGATCTCGGCTTCGCCCTCTACCATCATTTGCGCCAGATAATACCCAACACCACCCGCGGCTGTAATACCAAAGCTAAACCCCTCAGCCAGCCACATATTACGCAGCCCCGGCGCGGGCCCAACCAGCGGATTGCCATCAGGTGTATAACAAATCGGGCCGTTGAAATCATCTTTTAGGCCGGAATTCTCACAAGACGGAATACGGTGGATCATCGCCATATATTGCGCCTCGATCCGCTCCAGCGCCAGCGGAAACAGATCGGCGCGAAAGCTGTCGGGCACGCCATGCTCAAACCGCGCGGGGGCGTGTTTTTCATAAACCCCGAGTATCCAGCCGCCGCGTTCCTCGCGCACATAGCTTTGGGCATCAGCATCGCGGATAACAGGATGTTCGGGGTTGGTCAGGCGCCATTCGGCCAGAGATTTGTCAATGTCGGTGACGATAAACTGATGCTCAACAGGGATGGCCGGCATTTTGATGCCAAGCTGGCGCGCGGTGCGCTGCGAATGGTTGCCCGTGGCGGTGACAACATGTTCGGCATGTATCTCAAAAGTCTCAGCCGAGGCTACCAGATTGCCGCCCTTTTCAACCATCACAGACCCGCGCACAATCCAGTGATCCCCAGCCCATTCATACGAATCCACCTGCCGTTTGCGGATGATTTTCACCCCCCGTTGCCGCGCGCCTTTGGCCATCGCCATGGTTACATCGGCGGGGTTAATATAGCCATCGGTCGGGTGAAAAAGCCCAGCCTTAAGGTCTTCGCAATGGATCAGCGGCCAGCGGGATTTGATCTCGGCAGGGGTCAGAAATTCATGCGGGATATTGACCGTATCAGCAGTAGCAGAATAAAGGTGGAACTCGTCCATGCGGTCTTGAGTTTGGGCCATGCGCAGATTTCCCACCACTGAAAATCCGGCATTCAGGCCGGTTTCCGCCTCCAGTTCCTTATAAAACCGCACCGAATAATCATGGATATGACTGGTGGCATAGCCCATGTTAAACAGCGGTAACAGCCCCGCCGCGTGCCATGTTGAGCCTGATGTCAGCTCGTCGCGCTCCAGCAAAACCACATCGTTCCAGCCGGCTTTGGCCAGATGATAGGCAATGCCTGCCCCCACAACACCACCACCAACGATACATGCTTTGACATGGGTTTTCATTTGGGGCGCTCCGTTGTGTTGATTCCCCTAGCTTTTACCCTCGACCCTGAAATGGCAAGCTATCTTGCCCGACCTATGGTCAAACGATAACGACCACGCTGCTTGTGCAGCTTGTCAGTCGGCAATACCTGCGCCATAGTCTTGTCACTTATAAACCGGAGGAAGAAATGAAAACCAATTTGATTCTGGCGGCATGTGCTGCATCTTTGATATCCACAACCGCCATGGCCCAAGACCTGCCCGATCTGGGTGGGCAAACGGTTGTTGTCGTAACCGAAAACGCCTATCCACCGCTGCAATTTGTGGAGCCGTCAACCGGCAATGCCATTGGCTGGGAATATGACGCCATGGCCGAAATCGCCAGCCGTTTGAATATTACCGTGGAATATCAAAATATTAGCTGGGATGCGATGATCCCTGCTGTTTCCGGTGGTGAATATGATATGGGCATGACCGGCATTACCATCCGCGATGATCGTGCTGAAATCGTTGATTTCTCGGATCCTTATATGCGTTCGGAAATGTTCATGCTGGTGCGTGCTGATGAGGATCGTTTTACCGATGGGACCAGCTTTGCCGCATTCAAAGATGGTTTGGTTGGCGCACAGCCCGGCACCACGCCGTTTTATGTGGCCGTATACAATATGCTGGATGCTGATGAGGCCAACCCGCGTATCAAGCTGTTTGAAACTTTTGGCATTACCGTTCAGGCCCTTAAGGCTGGCGATGTTGATGTGGTGTTGACCGACGGCACAGCCGGTGCGGGATATGTGCGCGCTAATCCTGATGTGTTCAAACTGATCGGTGATCCGATGGGCACCGAGGATTTTGGCTTTATCTTTCCGCTGGGGTCTGAATTGGTCGGGCCGGTTAATGCCGCGATTGCCAGCATGAAGGCTGATGGCACCATTGAGGCGCTGAATATCAAATGGTTCCTTGAATATGATATGGGCGGTTAAGCCCAATGGCTGCCCCCGTTGGCGCGGGGGCAGGTTTTTGATATGTTGACCCCTCAAAACGATTCCAAAGATTTCCCTTATTGGCTGCTGGTTGCGGTCGCTATTGGCTTGTATCTGGGGTATCGCGTTTTTACCGATGATCTTTACACCCAGATCATTCGCATTGTTTCGCGCGGCATCTGGGTTACGATATTTGTCACGGTATTTTCGTTTTTCGCAGCGTCGCTGATCGGGCTGTTAATGGCGGTTGGGTCTTTGTCGCGGTTTTTGATATTTCGCCAACTGGCACGGTTTTATATCGAAATCATTCGCGGCATTCCTATTTTGGTGATGTTGATTTACGTTTCTTTTGTTGGTGCGCCGCTATTGGTGGCGGGGTTGAACTGGATGATTGAGCCTTTGGGGTTTGATCCGGTAAAGACCCGTGATCTGTCGCTGTTTTGGCGGGCGGTTATTGCGCTGACCATCGGCTATTCGGCCTTTATTGCCGAGGTTTTTCGCGCCGGCATTCAATCGGTGGATACCGGCCAGATAGAGGCCGCCAAGGCGCTGGGCCTAAATGGCTGGCAGCGGTTTCAAAAAATCATTTTCCCCCAAGCAATCCGCACCATTTTGCCCCCCCTTGGCAATGATTTTATTGCCCTGATCAAGGACAGCTCGCTGGTGTCTATTCTGGGGGTCGCCGATATTGCCCAGCTTGGCAAAATATACGCGGCGGGGTCGTATAAATATCTGGAAACATACAATATTGTGGCGTTCATCTATCTGATCATGACCGTCAGCCTGTCATTATTGCTGCGCCGTTTGGAAACCAAAATGAGGGCTGCGCCAAAAGGCTAAAGCACCGCTGCCAAATGCCGCGCAAAATCCGCCATCAGCTTTTGATCTGTGCCGCCAATGGTTAAAAACCCGTGATCTGTGGTTTGCCATGTTGCAACGGCTTGTCCGATTAATTCAGTGCTGCTAACCGGCCGGTCAACCGAATTTTGCCGCTTGAGAATGCAAAATGCCACCGGTGTGCCGTCATCCATCGTATAGGCGATTTGAATGAGCACCTGCCCTTCAAACCCTAAAACCTGCGCGCGCCGCAAGGTCATGCCGTCAAAACCATTCAGGTCTTCGGTGTTCATTTCAAGGCCAAGCAATTGATTGACCGTGGCTATTTGCTGCGCAAGCCGCTCAGCATCAGGCTTAATGCCGATTAAAGTATCCGTCACATAAAGCGCTTGGTAATGGGCTACTTCAACCTCCCAGCCCGTTTTGGGGGCTAGTAAGCTGACGCCAATGCCAATGCCCAAAGCCAGCACCACAGATGCCGCTAATGCTGGCAATATCCAGCGCGGTTTGGTTGTTGGCAAGTTAATTTCAGGCACGGGCAAGCTGTGAAAAGCAGATTTCAAGCAGGCAATATCTATATCCAACGCGGCGAGGCGCGCGGCCAAATCAGCATCAGCCGCCAACGCGGCGGTGATTTCTTGTGTTTTATTATCTGGTAATTCGCCATCCAGATAGGCGGTTAATTCTTCGTCAGAATACATCACTCAACATCCTTATTAAGCGCCGCAAGGGCCTTGCGCGCCGCTGAAAGCCTGCTCATTACCGTGCCAATCGGGATTTCCAGCATTGCTGCTGTATCTTTATAGCTGAAACCTTCAACATAGGTAAGCAAAACGGTTTCGCGTTGGGCGTCGGGCAGGGCCATCACTTTGTTCAACACCTCAGAGGCAAAAATATTCTTGACCGGATCACAGTTTTTTGCCGGCAGGTCACATTCCTCAACCGGAATAACCCCTGTCCCCAGCCGAATTTTGGCGCTGCGCAGGTCATTCAGCCAGATATTGCGACAAATCGTAAAAATCCACCGATCCGCATGGGTGTCTTTTTGGAATTGCGCGGATTTTTCAAGCGCGCGCAGACAGGTGGCTTGGGTCAAATCATCTGCACCGGCGCGGCTGCGGGCCAGCCCATAGGCAAACCGCCACAGGCGTGGGTGCATTTCGACCAGCGCATTGCGAATTATTTTATCAGATGCGCCGAATATAATGCTGCCCCCGCGTGTTAAGGATTTAAGGCTTCGTAAAATCGAGGTCAACTTATCTGATCAGGGAGATCATTCAATGAATAAAATCATCACAGGCATTTTTGCGGGTATTTTGGCAACAACTGCAACTTTAGCAAGTGCCGGCAGCTGGGTGCTTGATGGCTCTGACTCAAGCATTTCTTTTGGCTCTGTCAAAAATACTGCTGTGGGCGAAACCCATAGGTTTCCTGATTTGTCGGGGACGGTAGATGCTGAAGGGAATGTAACTGTAAGCATTGGTCTTGGCAGCATTCAAACCAACATCGATATCCGTGATGAACGTGTAATAGAGCATGTTTTCCATGGTATGGCAGCGGCAACTGTATCCGCATCGGTGGATATCAAAACGCTAGAAGGCTTGGCTGTTGGTGATATAACCAGCGTGATGGTGGATGCAACGCTTAACCTGATGGGTGTTGAAACCGGGTTTGATGCGCCAATGATTGCGGTGCGCCTGTCGGAAACCCGCGTGATGCTGGTGTCTGATGGCATGGCGTTCCTGTCGACCCGTGATCTGGAAATTGATGCAGGCATAGATATTCTAAAAGAACTGGCCAGTCTGGCCGCCATAACCCGCACCTTCCCGGTTAGCGCCCGGTTTGTGTTTGATATGGAATAATCAATGCCGGCCAGCGTATAAATGCGCTGGCCGTTTTTATCTTGGCAGATTAGGCTGGCACCAACTGAAAGGTGCCACCCCATGAATATCTTGCTGTCCGACTGGAATACCCCGTTTGAAATTCCGCCCTTTGACCAGATCAAAGTGACGGATTTCGCAGAGGCATTTGAAAAAGCTTTTGCTGAGGGGCGGGTCAACAGTGCCAAAATCGCGGCAAATGTATTTCCCGCAACCTTTGAAAACACCATTGAGGCCTTGGAGCGCTCCGATAAATTGCTTGACCGCGTTGCCTCGGTTTTCTTTAATATTGCCGGCGCTGACAGCAATCCGGAATTTGAGGCATTGCAGCGCGATTTATCCCCCAAGCTGGCGGCGTATTCATCGGAATTGCTGATGAATGACGCGCTTTTTGCCCGTGTTGCCGCGATTTCGGATCGCGGGTTGAACGATGAACAAAAACGGGTGCTGAAACTGTATCGCAGAATGTTTATACGTGCTGGTGCGGCGCTGCAACCTGATGCCAAAACGCGGTTGGCTGACATTATGGCAGCGCTGGCAAGCTGTGGCACAGCGTTTACCCAAAACCTGCTGGCGGATGAGCGCACCTGGTTTATGGAGCTGGATGCAGATGGGCTGACGGGCCTGCCGGATGATCTGGTTTCCGCCGCTGCGGCAGCCGCGCAGGACCGTGATATTGACGGGCATATCATCACCACGTCACGCTCATTGATTGTGCCATTTTTGCAATTTTCGCCGCTGCGGGAATTGCGTGAACAGGCCTATGAGGCGTGGGTGGCGCGGGGTGCCAATGGGGGCGATACCGATAATCGGGGCCTCGCCAATGAAATGCTGGCCTTGCGGTATGAACGTGCAAACCTGCTGGGGTTTGCTGATTTTGCAGCGTTTAAGCTGGATGGCGAAATGGCCAAAAACCAGCAAAACGTGCGGGATTTGCTGGAAAAAGTCTGGGCGCCAGCCAAACTGGCCGCAGGAAAAGACGCTGAAAAGCTGACAGAATTACTGCACGAGGACGGCATAAACGGTGATCTCGCCCCATGGGATTGGCGGTATTACGCAGCGATTCTGCAACAACGCGAACATGATCTGGACGATGCCGAGGTCAAACCATATCTGGAACTGGATCGCATGATTAATGCGGCGTTTGATGTGGCTGCAAAACTGTTTGGCCTGTCGTTCAAACCCATTGAAACCCCGCTTTACCATACAGATGCGCGCGCGTGGGAGGTTTTGAGGGGGGATAAACATATCGGGGTTTTCATTGGCGATTATTTCGCGCGGCCCTCAAAACGCTCCGGCGCGTGGTGTTCGCGGTTTCGTGGCCAGTCAAAAATGGACAATGATGTGCGCCCCATTGCGGTGAATGTGTGCAATTTTTCAAAACCGGCTGCGGGCGCGCCGGCATTGCTGGGCTTTGATGATGTGCGTACATTGTTTCATGAATTTGGCCACGCGCTGCATTCCTTGATGTCCGACGTGACATATGGCTTTATTTCCGGCACTTCTGTGGCGCGGGATTTTGTTGAATTGCCCAGCCAGTTATTTGAACATTGGGGCGCACATCCGCAGATTTTGCGCCAACATGCGTTGCATGTGGAAACCAATGAACCGATGCCGGAAATATTGCTTGATCGCCTCAAGGCTGCTGAAAATTTCAGCTCTGCATTCGAAACGGTAGAATTCATTGGTTCGGCGATGGTGGATCTTGATTTTCACAGTGGTGAAGCGCCGCAAGATGCAATGAAAGCACAAGCTGAAACTCTGCAAAATCTTGAAATGCCAGCGGCCATTCGTATGCGCCACGCCACTCCGAATTTTGCACATGTGTTTGCCGGGGACGGATATTCGTCGGGCTATTATTCTTATATGTGGTCCGAAGTAATGGACGCGGACGCGTTTGAAGCCTTTATTGAGGCTGGTGATATTTTTGATCCTGAAACCGCCATGAAACTTGCGAAACACATCTATTCAGCCGGCGGTTCAAAAGATCCAGAGGAATTGTACCGTGCATTCCGGGGCGCATTACCCAACGCAGATGCATTGCTGAAAGGGCGCGGATTGGCGTAAGCACCGTCAGATTTTATTAACTGAAAGCTGCTAATAGACGGGAGTACCTGATAACGGAATTGCCATTAATGACCCGTCCTTCGCCAAAATTTTCCTCGGCGCTCGAAAAATTTGACAAAAATTCCTCACCGGCAGGGCTGTTTTGGCGGTACTGCCGCAGCAGGGTAAAGTTTTTTTGGGCACGTCAAATTACTTTGATTGGTGCAGGTTTTGCGATTGGCTTTTTATTGACGCCTTTTTGGGGCCTCCTTACATATTTTCTAACAATGAGCGCTGATGTTTTGGATACATTGACCCTAAAATATGCGATGACAAAACGGTTTCAAACCGAAAAATTCCTGAGCTTTCGCACGCCTGCGGTGATTACGGCGATGCTGCAATCCGGCTCTATTGCTTATTCGATTGTCATTGCATGGCTTTATGGCGGCCCGCCTGCGCATTTCTTTGCGCTTGTTGTGATTACAAGTGCTGCAATTGATGCGGGTATGGCGGTATATTATTTCCGGCTCATCACGCGGCTGAAGCAGCTTCTCTTTATTGTGGCGATGCTTACTTTATTTGTTGTCGATTTTAGTCAAAACCTTACGCCACATGATATCCTGTTTGTAGATTTCGGGGCAGCTTTGGTTCTGGCTTATGTTATCTCTCGGCTTTTGGACTTTCTCTATGATTATCAGGGCTATAGTCGGGCAGCGATGCGCAAGGCTATTGTTGCTGAGCGCGATGCACAAATCACCAATTCCGACCTTGAGGAGCAAAGGGTTAAGGCACAAAGGCTGGCCTTGGTGGCAGAGAATGTAAATGATGGCATTGTTATGTCGACACCCAAAGGTATCATAACCTGGGTGAACGCTACTTTTACGACGATTACAGGTTATTCCTTTGCGGAGGCGGTTGGCCAACCGGTTGGGCCGTTGCTGGACGGCCCATGGACATCGCAAAAAACGCTTGATCAAATCGCCAATGTGTCAGTTGATTTGAAACACACAAGGGTAGAGATTGAAAGCAAAACCAAATCAGGAAAACGCATTTGGGTTGAGGCCAGTATTACCCCGATTTTTGATGCGAACGGCAAGCATATTCTGAATATCGGCGTGGAACGTGATATTTCGATTGCCAAAAAGAATGCAGTGGCGTTGGCAAATGCAAAACTGGC
Organism: uncultured Rhodobacterales bacterium; assembly: GCA_964497195.1. GTDB lineage: Bacteria > Pseudomonadota > Alphaproteobacteria > Rhodobacterales > Rhodobacteraceae > UBA3077. The sequence goes on from CAZCDC010000058.1 coordinate 10,648, forward strand.
GGCTGAAAATGCGTTGCAGGTCAAAACCGAATTTTTGGCCACCATGAGCCATGAAATACGCACGCCAATGAATGGCATTGTTGGCATGGCAGACCTGTTGGGCCATACAAACTTGTCGGCTGAACAATCCCAGTTTGCCCAAACCATTACTGATTCTGGCGCTGCTTTGCTAACAATAATTGATGATATTCTAAATTATTCAAAGCTGGAGGCGGGCAAAATGGTGTTTGCCAAAATCGCTTTCTCGCCGATGGAGCTGTTACAATCAGTGCATCATTTGTTGGAGCCGGTGGCCAATCAAAAAGACTTGAAACTGGTGTTGAATGTTTGTTGCGATGGGCTGCCCGATTTAATTGGGGATCCGGGTCGATTGCGGCAAATAATTGTCAATCTGGTTGGAAATGCGATAAAGTTTACCAAGAAAGGTCAGGTTACAATCACTGCTATCTGTGAAACCCGGGCGGAATGTTTTTGGCTCTCGATTGCTGTAGAAGATACCGGGATTGGTATTCCTGCGGACCAGCAAGCCCATGTTTTTGAAGCTTTTACACAGGTAGACGGCAAATCAACACGCAACGCAGATGGAACCGGGCTTGGCCTGAGCATCAGCAAAGAGCTAGCGGTGAAAATGGGCGGGGATATCACGCTAAGTTCCCGTGAAGGGATGTGGTCGATATTTACGTTTTCTGCGGAATTTTCCAAGGCTACACATGTCGAAAAGATCGTGGTCAAAACGTCGGAGAATCCAACACATTTGCCAAAATCGCTTAATGTTCTGATCGCTGAAGATAATGTAACCAACCAGTTTATCCTTAGAAAAATGCTTGAAACACAGGATGTTACATTCGCGTTTGCAGAAAATGGTGAAAAGGTATTTGAAATGTTTTCCGCGAATTCGGCAGATGTTATATTGATGGATATTTCAATGCCGGTCATGGACGGCCTTGAAGCAACGCAAAAAATTCGCATATTTGAAACCGCGCATAATTTGCCAAGAACCCCGATAATTGCCTTAACTGCCAATGCATTTGATTCTGACAGGCAAGATTGTTTGGCGGTTGGTATGGATGGCTTTTTGACCAAGCCGGTTTTACTAAAAAGCTTGATTGCCGAAATCTCCAGCCATCTTGATTCGGGCGGTTAATCCTTTAGGTCTTTGTGGACAATCACATCTGCTTGCGGGATTTTTCGCACAATTTCAGCCTTCAGATTTTTGCTGATTTGATGTGCGGCCGCAAGGGTTTGCGCGCCATCCAGTTCGATGTGAACCTGCACAAATATCCGTGCGCCAGCGGTGCGGGTTTTCAGGTCATGATAGCCGTATAAGCCGGGCCAATTTTCTAAAATTTCCACCAATATTATCAATGTTTCGGAATCGGCCCCTCGGTCCATTAAGGCATCAAACGCGCGTTTTCCGATATTCACGGCCCCGCTGAGCAAAACCACCGCAGCGATGAGTGCCACAATCGAATCTATCCGTGGTAAAGCAAAATATCCCGATGCAGCCAGTGCCAGAATCGCCCCGAAATTCGGGATCAAATCCGCCAGATAATGCACGCTATCTGCCTGCACCACCTTGGAACCCGTCTGCTGATAAACCCGGCGCTGCCACAGGACCAGCATCAGTGTCAAAACCACAGAGGCCGCCATGACCATCATGCCCTGCGCTTCAGCGGTTAACAAATGCGGTTCGGGCCGCAAAAGCCGGGAAATTGCCATCCAGCTGATTGCTAAAGCCGATAGAGCCAGCAACGCGGCTTGGCCCAAGGCGGCAATATCTTCTGCTGAATTATGACCAAAGGCATGGTCTTTGTCTGCGGGGCGCGCAGAATAAATGATCGCCAGCAAACCAGACAGGGAGATGATCAGATCAAGCGCTGAATCCAGCAGGCTTGCCGCAACCGAGAGCGCGCCAGTTGCATTCAGCGCCCATAATTTCAGCAGCACCAGTAATATCGCCACAAACACCGATGCAGACCCCGCCGAGAGGTTTAGCCGATGTCCGGGTATGCTGCTTTTGGGTTTCATAAATACCGCCTTTTTATCTGTCCTCGTGGTGCGGCAAATCACAGAATTTGGCAAGTTGGAATTTTTCCGAGCAACACACGGAAATTAAATACAAATTGCGATTCTTGAATAATATCAAAGACTTGCACAGCCATTGATTGAATGGGACTAAACTTCCGGACGTTTTACGGGAAAGTGACACATTTTTGCACCGCTGACTTAATTTTTAAGTCAATAAAACTTGGCATAGTGTCGAATTTCTCTAGGTAGCGCATTGAACCTTGGCTAATGGATTGTTTTCAGCAGAATTTTCATGCATGCTCAATAGCTAACAATGGCTGAGTTGGAGGAGTCCGGCTTGGCGTAATTCATATTGTTATAATATCCGGCGCAAAAAATATGTGTTACGCGCTGGCTGTGTTGCTAAAAAGATTGACGGAGAATATGTATGGATACCAAAACCTTAGAGGTTGACCCCTGTACGCTGCTTAAGATGACATCAGACATTGTTGCAGCCCATGTTGGTAATAATTTGGTTGACGTGGGTGATGTTTCGACTTTGCTTTCCTCGGTCCACGCCAAATTGCTGGACCTAAGTTTGCTTAATAAATCCAAGCTTGCCAATACAAGCCCGGCTGTTCCGGTGGCTGAATCGATTCAGGATGATTATCTGATCTGCCTGGAGGATGGTCGAAAGCTGAAAATGCTCAAACGCCATTTGAACACGGTTTTTGGCTTATCACCGGATCAGTATCGCACCAAATGGGGCCTGCCCTCGGATTATCCGATGGTGGCGCCGAATTATGCGTTGGTCCGTCAGCAGCTGGCCAAAAAAATCGGCTTGGGTAAACGCCGCAAACCCTGATTGATTGCTCTTGGCGCGCGCATCGTTTATGGGGGCGGCAAGCAATTTAAAATCGGGGAATGGCTATGTCTGCCAAAAAACTGTTTATCAAAACCTATGGCTGCCAGATGAATGTATATGACAGTGAACGCATGGGGGACGCCATTATGTCCACCGGCTATGAGCTGGTCGACAAGCCCGATGATGCTGACATGATCTTGCTGAACACCTGCCATATCCGTGAAAAAGCGGCCGAGAAAATATATTCAGAACTGGGCCGTTATCGCAAATTCAAAGACGCCAAGCCCGATCTGAAAATCGGCGTGGCGGGCTGTGTTGCACAGGCCGAGGGCGAGGAAATCATGCATCGTCAGCCGATGGTTGACCTTGTTGTTGGCCCGCAGGCCTATCATCGTTTGCCCGAAATGCTGGCCAAGGTTGATAAAGGCGAGCGCGCCGTTGATACGGACTTTCCGGTTGAGGATAAATTTGACCATCTGCCGCGCGGCCCAAAAGCGCGCCGTGCGCCATCCGCATTTTTGACGGTTCAGGAAGGCTGCGACAAGTTTTGCGCCTTTTGCGTGGTGCCTTATACGCGGGGTTCCGAGGTCTCGCGCCCGGCTGAAAAATTGCTGGCTGAGGCCCGTGATCTGGTAGAACGCGGCGTGGCCGAGATCAACCTGTTAGGCCAGAATGTGAATGCCTATTTGGCGGATGATTGGACCTTGGCGCGGCTAATTCGTGAAATGGCCAAGATTGACGGGTTGGAACGTATTCGGTTTACCACCTCGCACCCCGCTGACATGAGCGATGATCTGATTGCAGCGCACGGCGATGTTGAAAAACTGATGCCCTATCTGCATTTGCCGGTTCAGTCGGGCAGTGACAAAATTTTGAAACGCATGAACCGCAAACATACTGCCGCGGATTACCTGAAAATTCTGGATAAAATCCGTGCGGTGCGGCCTGATATTGCCTTATCGGGTGATTTTATCGTTGGTTTCCCTGAGGAGGAAGAAAGCGATTTTCAGGCGACAATGGAGCTGTGCGAACAGGTGCGTTATGCCATGGCCTATTC
>CAZCDC010000059.1:0-14360 GCA_964497195.1 uncultured Rhodobacterales bacterium
TCAAAGCGTCATAGCTGTGGTCAACAGATGATATTTGGCTTTCAGAATCCCATTGTTCGCCCATTTTTGTAGCAATTGTTAACGCCGTGTCACGTTGTTGCAGGCCTGCCAAAAACCGCCCTAGCCGGGCCTCGCTGGTGCCATATGCGGGGGCAGTGTCAAAAAACCGGGTGCCGTTTTGATACGCATATTCTAGCAATTCTTGCGCCGCGTTAGCGCTAGGAGGCGCAACTGATTGCGTGCCCCATATCCTGCCAATGGATAATAAACCAAGGCCAAGCGTTACATCATTTGTCATGTCGAAAATCCCCGCCGCAGCAAAACTGCGGCGGGAAATATTTACATGCTGTTTTCAGCAATCAATGCGCGTGCGCGTTCCAAAAGGTCAGCGCCGTCAATGCCTTGGGCATCCATTTCCTCAATCCAACGGTCAATCACTGGCTGTGCAGCGGCTTCCCATTCGGTAAGCGCATCGCCCTCAACCGTGATCAGGGTGTTGCCCTCATCAATCGCAAGTTGCCGCGCCGGCGCATCACCCGCCAGCATTATATCACCCGCATTGGCTGAAAAATCAGCGCCGGAATGGGCGTCGATAATGGCGCGCAGATCATCTGGCATGCCTTCATAAACGGCTTTGTTCATCACCAAAACAAAGGCCGCTGTATAAAGCGCGTATTCACCGGCAAATTCGGTATGCGCATCCGTTAGCTCCGCAATTTTCAATGAGGCCGTTACTTCCCAAGGAATAACCGTGCCATCAATCACACCTTTTGCAAGGTTTTCGGGCAAGGCCGGAACCGGCATACCAATCGCCGTGGCACCCAGTTCATTCAACATGCCGTTGATCACACGGGTTGGCCCACGCAATTTGCGGCCTTCCATATCAGCCACGGTTTCAATCGGGTCACCCTTGACGTGGATCACACCTGGACCATGCACCCATGCGCCCAAAACATGGACATCAGCAAAATCAGTGTCGGCCATATCGGATTCATATAGTGACCAATAAGCGCGCGATGTTGCCCCCGGATTGGTCATCATGAAGGGCAGTTCAAAAACTTCGACCCGTGGAAAACGGCCCGGGGTATAGCCCGGCAAAGTCCAGGCGATATCAACCACACCGTCAATAACTTGGTCCATCAATTGCGGGGGCGAACCGCCCAGTGCCATTGCGGAATAGACTTCTACCTTGATGCGACCATCGGATGCCTCGCTCACGGCCTCTGCCCACGGGATCAAGATTTGGGATGGCACAGTCGCTTGAGGTGGCAAAAACTGATGCATGCGCAAGGTGATTTCCTGTGCGGATGCAGCAATGCCAGAGGCCAGTAAACCAGCCATCAGGCCTGCTTTTAAAAATGTTCGTTTCATCATTTCATTTCTCTCCGTTGGTGCCAAATGGCGGTATTGATGACCGCAATTATTGCTCTGCGATTATTCATCTGCCAAGACCATGAAATATTTCTCCAGGATTAGCAATGTTACGGTTTGCCATTACGAATAAATCTTGTATGGAAACTATGTTTCCTATAGGAAACTTTTGCGTAGACCAGTGTATACCGTTGATCGAATCAGCAACCCTGTTGCAGTGTTATCTTGAATGGAGAATGCCCATGACCGATGCCCCGAGAAAAACCCCGCTTTATGATTTGCATGTCGAAATGGCGGGCAAAATGGTTGATTTTGCGGGCTGGATGATGCCGGTGAATTACGCGCTTGGCGTGGCTGGCGAACATAAACAGGTGCGCGAAAAAGCTGGGCTTTTTGATGTATCGCATATGGGGCAGGTTGAGCTGCACGGCGAAGAAATTCCGGCCAAGCTGGAAACACTTTGCCCGTCATCCTTTGGTAAATTGCCCATTGGCAAGGCGCGTTATACGTTTTTCACCAACCCCGAGGGCGGGATCATGGATGATCTGATTGTCGCTAATGCCGGTGATTTTTTCTCTTTGGTGGTCAATGCGTCGATGCGCGAACAAGACGTGGCGCATCTGCGCACGCTTGATCTGGACGTGCGTGAAATTGACCGCAGCCTGATCGCTATTCAAGGGCCAGCAGCCGAGGCAATTGTGTCGGCAATCGCGCCTAAAGCCGCCGATTTGAAATTCATGGAAACCGCACTGATGGACCTGATGGGGTCTGAATGCCGGATTTCTCGGCTGGGCTATACCGGCGAGGACGGGTACGAGATTTCTTTGCCCAATGACCGCGCTATTGAGATTACGCGGGCGTTTCTTGAACATCCTGACCTTGAACTGTGCGGGCTTGGCGCGCGCGACAGCCTGCGGCTGGAGGCGGGGCTTTGCCTCTATGGCAATGATATCGACAATGACACTTCGCCGGTTGAGGCAAATCTGGTTTGGGCCATGCAAAAAGCGCGGCGCGAAAATGGCGGGTTTCCGGGGGCAGAACGTATTTTGGCTGAACTGAAAAACGGCCCATCGCGGCGTCTTGTTGGCATCAAACCCGAAGGCCGCGCACCGGCACGGCGCGGGGTCGAGGTTGCTGACAATGAGGGAAATGTCATTGGCTCCATCACATCCGGCGGCTTTGGTCCCACGTTCGGCGGCCCCGTTTCGATGGGCTATATCAGTGCTGAACATGCGGCTGAAGGCACATCCGTTAATCTGCTTATTCGTGGCAAATCCATGCCGGCCACCATCATAAAATTGCCCTTTGTGGCGCAAAATTACAAACGTTAGAAAAGGAATTCCGATGTCTACTTATTACTCCGAAGAACACGAATGGCTGCTGGTAGAGGGCGACACCGCCACGCTGGGCATTACAAAACACGCCGCCGAAGCCTTGGGCGAAGTGGTGTTTGTTGAGCTAAAAGAAGCCGGCGATACCTTTGACAAAGACGACGAAATCGGCGTTGTCGAAAGCGTCAAAGCCGCGTCAGAATTATACGCGCCGCTGGCTGGCGAAGTTCTGGAAACCAATACCACTTTGGAAGACAACCCCGGTTCTGTAAACGAGGACCCAGAGGGCAATGCATGGTTTTACAAAATAAAACTGGATGATGTGGCCGATCTGGAAAGCCTGATGGATGAAAACGCTTACAAAGCTTTCATCGCATAAAAAGGATTTTATCATGTCGTTTGAGTTGACCCCCTACACACCCTATGATTTTGCCAACCGCCGCCATATCGGTCCTTCGGGAGCCGAAATGCAGGAAATGCTGGACGTGATCGGCGTGGCTACTCTGGATGATCTGATCAATGAAACGGTGCCCGATTCCATCCGCCAAAAAGACCCGCTTGTGTTACAAAAAGCCATGTCCGAACGTGACGTGCTGCACCACATGCGCGAGGTCATCAAAAAGAACAAAGTCCTGACCAGCCTGATTGGCCAAGGCTATTACGGCACCATGACACCGCCGGTTATTCAACGTAATATTCTGGAAAATCCTGCTTGGTATACTGCCTATACCCCCTATCAACCTGAAATCGCGCAAGGCCGTCTGGAGGCATTACTGAATTTTCAGACCATGGTTTCGGACCTGACCGGCCTTGAAATTGCCAATGCTAGCCTGCTGGACGAAGCCACCGCCGCCGCCGAAGCCATGGCCATGGCCAAGCGCAGCAGTAAATCCAAAGCCACCGCGTTCTTTGTTGATGAAAATTGCCACCCGCAAACCATCGAAGTAATCAAAACCCGTGCCGAACCGATGGGCATCGAGATCATCGTTGCCAGCCCCGAAACCGATATGGACGCGACTGCCGTTTTCGGCGCAATATTCCAATATCCCGGCACTTATGGTCGCGTGCGCGATTTTACGCCCTGTATCGCGGCATTGCACGAAAACAAAGCCATTGCCATTATGGCAGCAGATATATTGGCGCTTTGCCTGTTGAAATCCCCGGGTGAAATGGGCGCCGATATTGCCATCGGCACCACCCAGCGATTCGGGGTTCCGATGGGTTACGGTGGCCCGCACGCCGCCTATATGGCCACCACCGATAAGTTAAAACGCGCCATGCCCGGGCGCATCATTGGCGTTTCTATTGATGCGCGCGGCAACAAAGGCTATCGCTTGGCGCTGCAAACCCGCGAACAGCATATCCGCCGCGAAAAAGCCAATTCCAATGTTTGCACAGCGCAGGCATTGCTGGCGGTAATGGCATCTATGTATGCGGTATTTTACGGGCCAGCGGGGCTAAAAGCCATCGCGCAATCGGTGCATCGCAAAACCGCGCGGATGGCAAAAGGGCTAGAAAGCCTCGGGTTCAAAATTACGCCCGATGTGTTTTTTGACACCATCACGGTCGAGGTTGGCGCGCTGCAAGGTGTGATTATGAACGCGGCTGTTAAAAACAAAATCAACCTGCGCAAGGTTGGAAAAACCCGCATCGGCATTTCATTGGACGAACAAACCTATCCCGAAACCATCGAGGCCGTCTGGCGGGCTTTTGGCGGCGATATGAAAGACGATAGCGCCAAAAACCGTGAACACCGCCTACCGGAAGCCCTGCTGCGCAGCGACGAATACCTGACCCATCCGATTTTCCATATGAACCGTTCGGAAGCCGAGATGACCCGCTATATGCGCCGTCTGGCCGACCGCGATCTAGCGCTGGACCGCGCGATGATTCCGCTTGGATCTTGCACCATGAAGCTGAACGCCACGGCGGAAATGATCCCGCTGACATGGTTTGGCATTGCCAATATGCACCCGTTTGTGCCGCTTGATCAGGCCGGTGGTTATACGGAGCTGACCAACCAGTTGATGGAGCAATTATGCGAAATCACCGGCTATGACGCCATGAGCCTTCAGCCTAATTCGGGCGCGCAGGGCGAATATGCGGGGCTGTTGACCATCCGTAATTATCACAAATCGCGCGGCGAAGGCGGGCGTAATATCTGCCTGATCCCCAGCTCGGCCCATGGCACCAACCCTGCCTCGGCCCAGATGGTTGGCTGGAAAGTTGTGGTGGTAAAATCCAATGATGCGGGTGAAATTGATCTGGAAGATTTTCGCACCAAAGCCGAAGCCGCAGGTGAAAATCTGGCGGCTTGCATGATCACTTATCCCTCTACTCACGGGGTATTTGAGGAAACCGTTACCGAAGTTTGCAAAATCACCCATGATCATGGCGGGCAGGTCTATATTGACGGCGCCAACATGAATGCCATGTGTGGCCTTGCCCAACCCGGAAAAATCGGCGGTGATGTCAGCCATTTGAATCTGCACAAAACATTCGCCATCCCCCATGGTGGTGGCGGTCCCGGCATGGGACCTATTGGTGTTGGCAAACATCTGGAGCCTTTCCTGCCCGGTGATCCGCGCGGTGGCGGGGTAGGGCCGGTTTCAGCGGCGCCGCTTGGGTCGGGTTCCATTCTTGTGATCTCATGGGCGTATATATTGCTGATGGGCGGTGAGGGTATGACCCAAGCCACCAAGGTTGCGATCCTTAACGCCAACTATATGGCCAAACGCCTTTCCGGCGCATACAATATTCTGTTCAAATCAGACAAAGGCCGCGTAGCGCATGAATGCATTCTGGACACCCGCCCCCTGAATGACAGCGCGCAGGTGACCGTGGACGACATCGCCAAACGCCTGATGGATTGCGGTTTTCACGCTCCAACCATGAGCTGGCCGGTGCCCGGAACCCTGATGGTCGAACCCACAGAATCGGAACCAAAAGCCGAGATTGATCGGTTTATCACAGCCATGCTGGCGATAGCCGCCGAGGCCAAAGATATTGAAAACGGCGAAATCGCATATGAGGACAGCCCCCTACACCACGCCCCCCACACGGTTGAAGATCTGGTCGGAGACTGGGACCGCGTTTATACCCGAGAACAAGCATGTTACCCCCCCGGAGCCTTCCGTGTAGACAAATACTGGCCGCCGGTTAATCGGGTGGATAACGCCTATGGCGACCGGAATTTGGTCTGCACCTGTCCACCGCTGGATGCTTACGAGGAGTGATGGTGAAAGCTTGCCTGAACGGTAGGGTGCGTGGTTTCCACGCACCTAAATTGTTAAGCTAACCTGTTAACACGAGCGGTGCGTGGGAACCACGCACCCTACGGGTTTTTGAGAACCACGGCTAGCTCAACGACATCGCTACAAACCAACTCTCAAGCCTATCCTTCTCCACGTCACTCATCCGCAATCCCAGTTTTGAGCGCCGCCAGATCACATCCTCAACCGCCACTACATATTCATTGGCCATCAGCCAGCGCACTTCCTGTTCGGTCAGGCTGGCCCCAAAATCCTGCCCCAGATCATCCGCCGTCTTGGCCCCAGCCAAAACATCCCGCGCCAGTGTTCCGTATGCCTTTACCATCCGCCGCGCCCAGAAATCATCGAGAAATTCAAATTCGGACTTCAGGGCAGCAATCAAATCCGCCACCCCGTCCACCGGAAAATCGCCCCCTGGCAACGCAACCCCTGCTGTCCATTTATCCGGCAAGCCGGGAAAGAACGGCGCAATCTTTTCCAGCGCAGATTCCGCCAACCGCCGATAGGTGGTAATCTTGCCACCAAAAACATTCAGCATCGGCGCGCCTTTGTCAGCCCGCACCGTCAAAACATAATCCCGCGTGGCCGCCGTGGCCGAGCTTGCGCCATCATCATAAAGCGGACGCACGCCGGAATATGTCCAAACGATGTCGTCTTTCTCAACCGGTTTTTTGAAATATTCAGAAGCAAATTTCCGTAGATAATCCGCCTCGGCCTCGGTGCATTCGGGTTTGATATTTGCGTCCTGATGTTCGGCATCGGTGGTGCCAATCAGAGTGAAATCATTCTCATACGGTATTGCAAAAATAATCCGTCCGTCGCTGCCCTGAAAGAAATAGCATTTGTCATGATCAAACAGCTTTTTGGTAACAATATGGCTGCCCCGCACCAGCCGCACACCTTCAGATGTGTTGATTTTCGCGGTATTCCGGATGATATCCTCAACCCAGGGGCCGCCCGCATTCACCAGCATTTTTGCTTTGTAAATTGATATTTCACCATTTTGGTCAACTGTGATTTGCCAAATATTATCAATGCGTTCTGCCGAAATAACCTTGCTGCGTGTCATGATCCGCGCGCCACGGTTTTCAGAATCGCGCGCGTTCAGCACCACCAGCCGCGAATCCTCTATCCAGCAATCAGAATATTCATAAGCCTTGGTGTATTTTTCCTGCAACGGGCCGCCCGCGATATCATCCTGAAGTCGCAGCGTTTTTGTCCCCGGCAAAATTTTACGTCCGCCCAGATTATCGTATAAAACCAGCCCAAACCGGATCAACCAATTCGGACGGCGCCCGCGCAACCACGGCATAAAAACACCCAAAACCCGCGACGTAGGCGTGCCAGCCTCAAACCGCATATCTTTGTGCAGCGGTAAAACAAAACGCATCGGCCAACTGATATGCGGCATTGCTTTAAGCAAAGTTTCGCGTTCCTTTAATGCCTCGCGCACCAGCCGGATTTCAAAATATTCAAGGTAGCGCAAACCGCCATGAAACAACTTGGTCGAAGCCGAAGACGTGGCCGATGCCAGATCATTCATCTCCGCCAAAACCACCGAAAGCCCACGCCCAGATGCATCCCGCGCAATGCCACAGCCATTAATGCCGCCGCCGATAATGAACAGATCGTAGATAGTATCAGTATTTTCAGAAGTCACAGAGGCCTCAGCACATTCGGAATATTCGTATTGCGCATTTTCAGCATTCGTTTTGCGCGAATATTGCTCATTATACGGTGTTTTGAAGATTCGCCAATCAAAATCGAAACTTGCTTATGTACCACAAAAGGTAGCGCGGACAATTTCTTTGGGCTTGGGCGGCGCTTCAAAATCTTTATGCCCTGCGTGATAATCAAAGGGTTGCGCCAAAACCTCCATGAGCTTTTCGAATTTGGTGTAATCACCTAAGTTTGCGGCTTGAATAACTTCTTCAAGGCGGTGATTGCGCGGGATATAAACTGGGTTGGCGGCTTGCATCAATAGGCTCCGCTTTATCGGATTTTCACATTGTGCGCGTTGAGTCCAGCGGGTTAACCAGCCATCAAACGCAGATGGATCGTCAAAAATCGCACGCGCATCCTTGGTATCACCACGAGAAGCCATTCGGGTCAACATGCTGAACATAATTGTAAAATCTATCTGGCTTTCAGCCATAATTACCAACAGATCTTCAATCAGCGATTTATCTTCGGGCTGTGAATTTTTAAAACCGAGTTTCTTATTGAATACGTCGTCAAATGCCCTCGAAAATATTTTATCAAAACCGTCAAGCGCGGCTTCAATGTCGGGAATCGCAGCCTCTCCGACCAGCGGCACAAGGGTTTGCGCCAGTTGCGACAGGTTCCATAATGCGATCTTTGGCTGGTTGGCAAAAGCATAGCGCCCGCGCCGGTCAATGGAGCTAAATACCGTTTCAGGGTGATATTCATCCATAAATGCACAGGGGCCATAGTCGATCGTTTCACCGGCAATGGACATATTATCGGTATTCATCACCCCGTGGATAAACCCGACACCCATCCATTTTGCAACTAAATGCGCTTGTTTTTCAATAATCTGAGCCAGCATTTCAATCGGCCCGGTTGCGCCCGGAAAATGTCTTTCAATCACATAATCCGTCAGGGTTCGCAGGCCTGCCCTATCTTGACGCGCGTAATGGAACTGAAATGTCCCGACCCGAATATGGCTGCTGGCGACACGCGCAAGCACCGCACCGGGTGTTGCCGTTTCACGCTGGATTTGCGCGCCGGTAGTTACAATTGCCAACGCCCGCGTGGTCGGAATGCCAAGCGAATGCATCGCCTCGGACACAACATATTCGCGGATCACAGCGCCAATATTGGCGCGCCCGTCACCATTTCGCGAGAACATCGTCGGGCCTGACCCCTTCAGCTGGAGGTCATGCCTTGCGCCGCTGGGGCTGATAATCTCACCCAGTAAAATCGCACGCCCATCGCCAAGCTGCGGGGAAAATCCGCCAAACTGGTGGCCAGCATACGCCGTTGCAATCGGCGTTGCACCATCGGGAATATCATTCCCCGCCAAGATTTCGGGTGTTAACGCGGCATCGGGAATGCCGATTTCAGCGGCCAAATGAGTGTTAACCTTGACCAATTTCGGCGCGACTACTTTTGTAGGCAATTGCGGGCTGAAAAACTGCGGGGGCAGTTGGGCAAAGCTGTTATCAAACTGGATTGGCATATCGCGGCTTTCTTGTTTTTAACGTAATTATCACAGAAAGGGCCCACCCGCAAAACGGGAAGGCCCAGACTTGAGTATGAAGGTGGCCAAAGCCGGAAATTTCCGCCATGCCAGATGTGTGCCCAAAGGGGGCTGCCCCCTTAGATTTGCACCTCGCAAATAACCTCAACCAAATTCTCCAAGTTCCCAAAAGACATTGGCACCTCCTTTCTCAAAGTTACAGATAAACCGAGGTTAGCCCCAATTTCCGAATTCTCAAAGAGAAAAATACTCAGTGTTGTGGTTGCAATCTGTTGACCAACAATTTGAAGGGAATAAGAGCAATCAAGATCAGTGCCATTTTGATGCCAAAATCAGCAACAGCCAAACTGATCCACAGCGGAAGTTCAGGGCCAGCACCCAGCATTGGCACTATGTCGCGCGCCCAGCTGTTTGGCTCTGAGGCGTCCAAGAAAATGAATGTGCTGGAAAAAGCGATGGTGAAAAAGATCACTGTATCCAAGGCTGAGCCGATCAGTGACGACACCACGGGCGCGCGCCACCATTTTCCACCACGCAAACGGTCGAAAACCGCCACGTCCGTAAGCTGGGCAATCAGAAATGCGGTACCAGAACCAATGGCGATGCGCAGGCTAACCAGGGCGCCATATTCGCCGATGATCTGTGTACCGATGAAAGAACAGGCAATGCCCACAACCAGCCCCGCCAGCACAACTTTGCGCGCTTGCGCTGCGCCGTATAGCCGGTTCATCAAATCTGTAACCAGAAAGGCAAACGGATAGGTGAACGCCCCCCATGTCAGCCAATCCCCCAGCAGAAATTGTACAAGAATATTGGAGGCAACAACAATTGCCGCCATGGCGAAAACGCCAGCGATTAATCCACGTGTCATAGTTTTTACCCGTATTTTTAAAGAAGGTCGTCGGTGACTTCTGCCGGATCATCCGGCGATGAAAGCGCTATAAACGGCAGACCAGCGGCACGCAAGTTATTTCAACCGATTACGCACGCGGCGCGCCAAAAACCAGACCAGCCCGACAATCGGCAAAGTAATTACTGCGATAATATGGTATTTCTCCAACCCCAGCGGCTCTGCTAGCGGTGTCAGGAAATAGCCCAGTAATGACACAGCGTAATAGCTGATCGCTACAACCGACAGCCCTTCAACGGTTTCTTGAAGGCGCAATTGTAATTCTGCACGATCATCCATGCGTGCCAACACCAAATTGTTTTGTTGCGCTGTTTGCACATCAACCCGTGTGCGCAAAAGATTTGCAGCACGTTCGGCACGCGCGGATATATCGCGCAAGCGTTCTTGGGTGGAAATGCAGGTACGCATCGCAGGGTCATACCGGCGCATCATGAATTCCGCCACCAATTGGCGGCCCTGGAAACGCTCCTCACGCAGAACACTTATGCGTTGTGCAACAATTTTTGCATATGCTTCAGTAGCTCCGAACCGGAATGCTGTGCTAGATGACAGGTTTTCGATCTCTGCCGCCATGCGCAACAATTGTTCCAATGTTTCGCTATCCGCGGTTTTATCTGCCGTCATCCGCTGGAATACACCTAAAAGCTCCTCCTCTAGCCTGCTCAGCTTATTTGCAACATCGCGCGCCATGGGAAAAGCCAGCATCGAGGCGGTTTTATAGCTCTCGATCTCTAACAAACGTTGGGCAATACGCCCTAAGCGGCGCGAACTTATGCCCGGGCTTGCAATGATTGAAAATCGCACATTGCCAAGCGCATCAATCCGGAAATCGCTGGCAATAACGGCCTCACGATCCACAACAAACGATGCTGCGATACTTTCTTGCACAAACCAGTCATCAAATTTTTTCCGGATTTCAGGGCTATCCAAGCTGCCAGTGGCTGTTTCTATGCGCAGCAAGACCGAGCTAAGCACAACACCGGGAGCCTCAGCCAGCCAATCAGCGGGAAACATCTGAAACGCTGAACCATCAAACGCCACATCGCAAACCCCGGCATCATATAAGGTATAACTGACAAACTCGGAATGCATCTCCCATTTGAGAAAGCCTTTTGCAAGGGGGCCGGAATAATGCACCGCATCCGGCGCAGGATGGCTGGCGCCAAATCGATCTAAGAGAGCAATAAGATGCGCACGATCTTCTGCGCGGTCTCTTTTTGCAGCGTTGGAGGGCTGTTTGATGGCCAAATACGCAGCGCGGCTTGGCGCGACGATTTCTGGAAATGGCCGTGCGTGCAGCTCGTTTGCGAGTTGATACCGCAAAGGATGGTCAGCAAGGGATTTAGGAGACATGTACGATCCAAACAATGCAAAAAGCGACAATAAGCCTAGGGAACCCAGACAACACGCGATTCATAGCGTGGGCTAATCGCAATTTCGGTTCGCAAGGTTTGTAGCGTAACACCCAGAAAAGTGGTCAATGGAACATAAGGAACCGTTGATTCAACAAGTATAATTGTTTCGCCATCATACATATTTGGCAGCGACGGAATGTCGATATCAGTGTCAATCAATACATCAACCGCCGCGCCAGAAATCGCAGACCATTGGACAGTATACGTTGGCGGACCGTCGGTAAATTCAATGCTACTAACACGTAACCCATTTCCCTGGGTTCGTGGCATCATTGCTGACTGCATCAATTCCAACAAGTCTATATAAGGTTGGTTTGCCTCGCTGTTGCGCGAAATGATATCTGCAACCGTTGCGGTAGATGACGTAAGCTGTCCGCGTGTTTTAAACGCGTCGAAAAAAACAATCGACCCGATCAGCCAGAAAAACAGCAATGGCGCCCAAAACAAAAATTCGATTGTGATGGAGCCATCTTGAGCAGCAATCGGCTTTTTTAGCAGCTTCAGGAATTTTTTCATTTTTATGGCTCTCGCTTAAAGGCGGAAAACGCTACCATAGCCATGCCGCCTGATGCATCTTTGTTTAATGCCGCACCAAGACCCATGCCAGGCATTAATGGATCAACGATCACACAAACACGCACATACATGATGTCTTCCTCTACACCAGCGGTAAAGTTTTCTACTGGCGCAATTACACCAGTGCGATCAACACATTGCGTCGGGGCGGCTGGCAAGCCCGTAGCCAGGGACATCGGTATCAGTTCCATATGGATAGAATTGATACAATCCCGTAATATTAATGATCTGTCACAGACCAGCGCTTTTAACGTGTTATGCGTGGGGTTAGGAATTCTGCCAAGGCGCAAATCTCGTATTGTTAGATTCAAGCCCCGATCAAGCATCATTTGGCGGGTTGTAATCCAGCCCAGCTCAAATGTTGAAAACACAATCGCAATCAGCAACGGGAAAATTATCACAAATTCTACCGTTGCCGCCCCAGAGCTGGCCTTCAGGAAGGTGCGGAATTTACGAAGCATTCTATAATCCCTGATTAATCAGTAAGACGGAGCTTGTTGATCGATGCGGCGATCTGAGTGAAAGCCGAATTTAAATCACCATCGGTAACATGATAGAATTTACTGAGTGACGAAGCACATGCGCGCATCTGATCGTATGCGGTAGAGGTTTCACTTACGGCAAATCCAATCGTAAATACAATGATCCGATCTCGTGTTGTGCCCGGGATGTCCACCTTTGCAGCATCGCAGATGTTTTGCAAACGCACATTACCTTCAGTGCCGTTTATTGAAGCGGCACCATCTAACGCGAAAGTATTCGCATTTAATCTACCGTCCCAAAAATCAGCATTTTCTTGGCTATTCCAAGGGGTAGTTCCCATCTGGTTATAATTGGCTTCATCGGTTCTCATTACGCGGTGTAAAGTATTATCCCCGTCCGTCATTAATATGATAAATTTGGTGCCAAATTCATCATCCCAAGCGACAGGGCGACCAGCGAAAAGCGGGTCAACCAAGCCATCACCGATCATTGCTGTTACCACTGGCTGAGTCGTCGGATCAAGCAAGGCGGCGCCCCATTTCATGCCGGCCCATGACGCGGTAAAACCGCCAGCCTGCATCGCATTAATGGCAGCATTTAAATCAGGCTGATTGTTGGAAAATGCAAGAATAGAAGCGCCTTGGGGGCATTCATATATATCGGTAACCCAAAGCGAATAATGCTGCGCCTGGGCGTAGAGATCAGTGTTTAACAAACTTGTGCTGTTAAAGTCTGAATCCTCAAACTCAAAGCATTCAGAATAACCATGCCATTGATCCAGATTATAATAGCCTGCCAAAACGGGTCCAACATTTACAGCCGCCTCAAACGGGATAACTGAAATGGTTGTATGATCTACGGTATTAGCATTGAGCATCAAATCAACAAAATTGTTTGCAGCCGCACGCAAGTTAATTATTTTGGCGTTACGCATAGAACCGGAATTATCAAGGATCATCGAAATTTCAACTTTGCCGCGCGACGTTTCGGCTGCTGCTGCGCCCGCAACACTCAACGTATTGATGCCAGCCAGTTTCAGGAAAAATGTATCAATTTCATAGCTGCCTTCAACAGTAATCCTGCGTTTAAACTGAGTAATATCTACGTTAACAGTTATATTCGGGTTCCGGCGGGCCAGCAAAGAATTAGACCGTAAATAGGATACAACCCTAGCCTCGAGAAACGCTTCTCTCGCCATCGGATCGGCGCCTTCAAAATCAGAAACCTCAAAAGACGTAGCCGCTAGAACACCACGATCAAGCGCGTCTTGTAGTTGCGCCCGCTCGGCCTCATGATACATGAAATCCACGCCCATGCCGCCACCAACGATCATTGTCAGTAATAGAATCATAACAAACGCGGAAATCGCGCCTGCTTCGTCTTTAATATATCGCATTTTTTGTATAAAATTCATGTCAATCTCGTGTATTTAAGAGTTAAGCGCTCAAACTAGCGCATTGCCTAAAAAACCAACTATCATCTAAAATTACAAACAGCATACCTGAACTTGAAAAAATTATCAATTACTAACAAATTCCGCCATTTAACTGCAATCTTACCTATAAATTTGTGTTTTTAATCCCTTTTTTGTGGTTTTAAGCAGTAAAAATTGCCTCACAATAGAAATCATGTGTTCCACAAACGGTATTTTTTGCCGCGGATTTATTCAGTACAAAGCTTTGTCCACCCAAAAACAATTGATGAGCAGCCGTTTCATTAGCGATTCGATCATTGAACGAAAGAACTAATAATACCGTAATTTCGGGATATGGCGGAAAA
>CAZCDC010000060.1:0-12629 GCA_964497195.1 uncultured Rhodobacterales bacterium
GAGGTTGTTGCAGCAATGGGCGTCCTCAATCGAAATCTGATCGAAGGCGGCCTCGTCTATCGCGGTTGAAAGCTGATGATAGCTGTCAGGGTTGGCTTTTTTATAGTCCGTATCATCCAGATGATCAGGGTATCCGCAGCACATATGCACCACGCGGGTGACGTGTTTGGGGACGTTGTGGAAACAGCGCTCCAGCCCCTCCATGCCGAAATCCAGCGCGTCTTTGACTTTGCGGGCGAACAGGGGTTCGTCGACTTGGATATATTGGCAGCCTGCGTCCACCAGCGCGAGGATCTCGCGGTTAACGGTTTCGGCTAGCGCCGCATTCAGCTTTGGCCGGTCATTGTAAAAACAATCGGCTGTGGTATCCATAATCGTCAGCGGGCCGGGCAGGGTGAATTTCACGGGCAGCGGGCTGACGCCTTGTGAGGCCAGATAATCATGCGGGCCATAGGTTTTACCGGAATGTATAACCGCCTTACGAATGGCGGGCAGGTCTGCTTTATATGCGCCATCGCGCAGCACGCGGTGTTCAAGTTTGTCAAAATCAAAGCCGTTTAGGTGACGGCAATGATAATGGATGTAATTCTCGCGCCGCACTTCTCCGTCGGTAGGAATTGCAATGCCAGCGTTGATTTGCAGGGTGATCACCTCAGCCGCCGCACGGATAAACAGGGTTTCGGCATCTGTGCCGACATTTTCAATATCGGCTGTATAATCCTTGGTGGTTTGGCTGGTATTCATGCCGCCCGTTTCACGCGAATAATCAAACCAGTCCCGCACCGGAACATATTTTGGTTTGGGAAAGGCACCAAGTGTGGTGGTTTGCAGCGGCGTTTTGGGCATGATTTATCCATCAAAAAGGTTGCGAATCTGGCGCGAATTTGGCAAGACTACCGAGGAAAAAATGGAAGCGAAAGAAGTAATGCAGGTAACTGTTTTTGGATGTGGATATGTCGGGCTGGTTAGCGGCGCGTGTTTTGCTGATATTGGCCATGTGGTGCAATGTGTGGATATTGACGCTGGCAAAGTTGACCAGTTGCGCCGCGGCATTATACCTTTTCATGAGCCGGGTCTGGAGCGGATGCTGGCCAATCCTGACCTTAGTTTTTCAACCATTCCGCACATTGCTGATATTTGCATTATCGCTGTTGGCACGCCGCAAGGGCAGATGGGTGCTGCGGATCTTTCGCAAATATTTGAGGCGGCGGCGCAAATTTTCGCACTGGAAAAACCGCCAAAGGTGATTGTTATCAAATCTACTGTGCCGCCGGGCACTGCGCGCAAAATTCAGGTAAAAACCGGCATTGAAACCATCAGTAACCCTGAATTTCTGCGCCAAGGCAGTGCGGTGGCTGATTTTATGCAGCCAGACAGGTTGATTATCGGAGCGGATACCGCGCGGGGTTTTGCCCTGATGGAGCAGCTTTATGCGCCGCTAAACCTGCCAGCCGCGCAGATCGTTGAAACCAGCCCGACCAGTTCTGAACTGACAAAATATGCGGCGAATGTGTTTTTAACCACCAAGCTGGCTTTTGTGAATGAACTGGCGCTTTATTGTGAAACTGTAGGCGCGGATATTGACGAAGTGACCAAAGGAATCGGGCTGGACCCGCGTATCGGCGCGCAATTTCTACAAGCTGGTCCCGGAATCGGGGGGTCTTGTTTTCCTAAAGACATCAGGGCCTTGGCGTATCAGTCGCGCGAAAATGACCATCCGCTGGCGATTGTTCAGGCGGTGATAAAGTCAAATGACCAACA
The DNA here is from genome assembly GCA_964497195.1 of uncultured Rhodobacterales bacterium. GTDB lineage: Bacteria > Pseudomonadota > Alphaproteobacteria > Rhodobacterales > Rhodobacteraceae > UBA3077. Next base: position 1,762 of record CAZCDC010000060.1, read on the forward strand.
TCAGGATGCGATGCTGAAAAAGATCATAAATATTTGTGATGGTGATATTTCAGGCCAAATTATCACGATTTTTGGGGCGACATTTAAGGCAAATACCGATGATTTACGCAATAGTGCCGCCAGTGTGATAATCCCTGCTTTGCAGCAATTGGGCGCAAAAATCATCGTGGTTGATCCAATGGCCGCAGAGGATGGCAAAGGGATTTTCACAAATGTTGATTGGCAAGATGATCCTTATGATGCCGCCAGCCAAGCCGCTGCGGTAGTGGTTTTGACGGAATGGGATTTGTTCAAATCGCTTGATTTGGAGAAACTGGCACAGCACATGAAAACGCCGCGCCTAGTTGATTTACGTAATATCTATCATGCTGAAAAGGCGCGCAAAGCCGGGTTTTTGTATGATTCCATCGGGCGACAATAATTTGTAATAACCGTGGTTAGCCTTGCAAAAAATTACCTCGATTTTTGACAGGTTTTGGGTTAATCTGTTGCAAATAAAATCAAAAAACCATTTTGATACTCACAAATTTTGGAGATAATTTAATGATTTGCAAAGATATTCTCTGGCGAATGTTATCAAGAATCATAGTGGTGTTGTTTCTGGCAGTCAGCGGGTTTTCCAGTGCTGCATTGGCCCAGGACCGTTGGGCGCTGATTATCGGCAATTCGGATTATAGCAGCAGCAATGTTTCCTCGCTCAAGAATACTTTGAATGACGCGCGCACCATGACTGCGGCACTGTCAGCGATGGGATTCACGGTTTATTCGATCGAAAACGCCAGCCGAGAACAGATCAACGCAGAGATGGCACTGATAAAATCTGAGCAAGCCGACACGGCATTGGGCTTGTTTTTCTATGCGGGGCACGGGGTGCAGCATGAGGGCATAAATTATATTTTGCCTACGGATATCCAGCCAAATTCTGCTGACTTTTTGCAAGACCAAGCAATTTCAGCGCAGCAAATTATTGCGGATCTGGCAGATGTTGGTGCCGATAAACTGGTGATTATTCTGGACGCTTGCCGAAATTCGCCTTTTGGCGCTGATCAAGCCTTTGGCGTTGGGTTGGCCCTGACCGATGCGCCGGATAACACCATTATTTCATACGCCACTGCGCCCGGCGATGTGGCGCTGGACGGCGCAGGTGCAAACAGCCCGTTTACTGTGGCGCTCGCGTCTACGCTTGATGGCCCGCGTCAGGATTTTCGCGATGTTTTACGGCTGGTGCGCGCCAAAGTGCGGCGTGCCACGGGCGGCGAGCAAACCCCGTGGTTCTTGGATAATGTGACCGATGAAATCTGGCTGGAACCAAATCCGGAGATTTTCCTGTCAGAAACTGATCGCGCAGCGTTAAGCGATACCATTGATTTGGCCTCGGTGACGTGGAACACGATTAATACATCAAATGATCAAACTGATTTCCAGCTTTTTGTGGATTTATTTCCCGAGGATCAATTGGCCAGCGTGGCCACGCGGCAAATTCAATTGCTCAGCCAATCTGGTTATGACCCTATTCGCACCATGGATTTTGCGGTCGCTGACCCCAATCAAACGGTGCCAAACGGGCTATCAACTTTGATAACCCAATGCGATATTTTGGCGACACCCGACCATGACCCCTATGCGCTGGTCGAAGCGGTTCCGCATGATCTGGTGAATACCCGCGCCGCGATGCGGTCTTGTATTCAAGCGCTTCAGGATGATCCGGGCAATGCAAGGCTGATGGGGCTTTTGGCGCGGGTTTTGATTTTGGAAGAACGCTATGATGAGGGCAATTTCTATCTGCAATTGGCGGCTGATCGCGGCTATACCTATGCATATGGCGGGCTAGCAGGCGCATATCGCATCGGGCGTGGCGTCGAAATTGATTATGAAAAAGCCGCTGATTTTATGCGGCTTGGCGCCTTGGCAGGCAATGGCAATTTGCGTGTGGCGCTGGCGGAATATTACCGCGAGGGCTGGGGCTTGCCGCAATCATATTCCGAAGCACGCCGCTGGTTTGAAATTGCGGCGATGAACGGTCAGTTTAATGCCTATACCGCTTTGGGTGATATTTACCGGCGTGGCCACGGGTTGGAGGTTGATTATGCCAAAGCGCTCGACCTGTATCTGACCGCTGCGGCAAATGGCGAAAGCGATGCCATGAACAATGTCGGCATGGCGTATTTACGTGGTGAAGGCGTGCCACAAAACCCGCAACAAGCGATATTCTGGCTGACCCGCGCCACCGGTGAAGGCAACCCGTATTCGGCTTATCACCTTGGTCGCATGTTCAAAAAATCATGGGGCGTTGAGGGAGACCCGCAACAAGCTTTGGCTTATTTCAAATTGTCAGCCCAACGGAATTTTGTTGATGCCTATATGAAAATCGGCGAGATGTATGAAGGCAATGACGGAATCGCGGCGGATTTGCCCCAAGCCTATGCCAATTATATCATTGCCTATGAGGGCGGGCTGATCCGCGACACAAACGGGTCTCGTAAGGTTTCTGCCACTGTGACGGAACGCATGATGCGGCTTGATCAAACCATGTCCGAGGCTGGTTTGAATTTGGCGCGCGAAACCGCCCAAGCGTGGATTGACGAATATGGCGTGCTTGATTTCAATCTGGTTAACCGCTGAGCTATGAAAACCGCTGATCTGCCGATTGTTTTTATGTCCTATGATGAGCCGTGGGCTGATGAATATTGGCGAGATCTGAAACGCAAAGCCCCCTGGGCCAAACGTATTCACGGGGTCAAAGGGCTGGATTCCTGCCACAAAGCCGCGCTGAAAGCGGGGGGTGGCAAATTTGTGATTACCGTGGATGCGGATACATTGGTGCGGCGCTCGTTCTTTGATGTGGAAATTCCGGCGGAATTTTTGCGGCCCCATTGCCGGATTGAATGGCCGAGCCAAAATCTGGTGAACGGGCAGATTTACGGTAACGGGTCATTGAAATGCTGGCCTGATGCGATGATAAAATCGATGCGTACTCATGAAAACTCACCCAAAGGCACGGTTTCGGTGGACCATGCGGTGGGCGCAAATATGAAAGGTATGCGGGTTAATCCGCGGGTTTCCCTGCCCAGTGTTCAGGCGGATGTGAATCCGGCATTGACCCCGTATCACGGGTTTCGTTGCGGGTTTCGCGAAGGCGTGCGCCTATCGCTTGGCGGCTCGGATGGTGTGCATAATCGGGTGCACGTATCGCGTTTGCCTGCGCGCCAATTGCGCCGCTTGGCCAGTTGTGCCAGCCTTGGCGCTGATGTCCAGCACGGAAACTGGCTGATTTATGGCACACGGCTTGGCCTTTGGATGACCCATGCGTCGGACTGGGATTTTACGTTGATCAATTCTTATGGCTGGTTTGACAGTTTTTGGCAGGATCTGATTAGCCTACGATTTGGCCCCGGTGGATCAAAATGCCCGTATACGGATTTCAGCTGGGATGCTGCCAAGTTGGCGGGTGAGATAATTGCGCTTGGTCAAAATATTGAGGCCCAGATGGGGTTGGAAATGGTTGACCTTTCTCCGGCGGACAGCAAGTTTTTTAAGGAAGCAGAGCCAGAAACCCTTGATTGGTGGATGAGCGATTCCTTTGGCTATATGTATCAAAAAGGTGTTGGGGTTGATTTTAACCCAAGCCGCGCCGAGGAATTGTTCAAGATCGGGGAAATCAACGGCATTGCGTCCTCAACCACCAATTTGGCGCGTATGGTCCATCTGGGTGAGGGGCAGGAGGCTGATGCAAAAGCGGCCATCCCGATTTATGAACGCGCGATCGAGATGGGCGAAACCTATGCGCCTTATCATCTGGCTGAACTGCTGCGTGGGGTTTTTGATAGCAAAACCGGCAATAAGCGTGCTGATATGTTGCAGCTTTTATCCGCAAAACGCGGGTTTGATCCAAAGGGTATATTGCTGAAAAAGCAGGGGCGCGCATGAAAACGCTTGCAGAATTTGATTGTATTGCCTTGCAACCGCGCGGTGCAGACAAAGCCAGCGCTGAGGATCTCCGCGCGGTTTTCCCACACGCTAAACTGGCCATGGCCAGCAAGTACGATCAGCAGATCAAAGTGCTGAACACCATGGAGGGCGCGTTTGTTTTGGTGCTGCCTGTCTTTGTGATCCCAAAAATTGGGCTGGCAAATGTGCAACCTGATGCGATTTTGCTGGATGCAGAATATCGGTTGGCATGGATGTCGCGCAACGCCGTTACCGGTGAAATAACCGCCAAACCCGGGCCGGAATTATGGCGCCGGGGTGTATTGCTGGAGGCGCTCAGCCCTGAAAAACTGAACAAAAAAACCACAGATCGGGTGGCATTGATGCCCGATTGCCTTGCGGATTGGCGATTTAACACATCGTCCGGCGCAGCGTTTAATGCGGGGATGGCATATGTGACAAGTCTTCAATATTCTGGTTTAACGTGTAAAGCGATCGACCAAAAATTGCTAATTTCTGCCACAATCGGGCAGGACACAAAATATTGTGATTGGTGGCAATTGGGAATTATGCGCGCAATTTTAGGGGATACGGATTCCCATTTTGCCTATCTTAAGGAAAAAGATTTAACCGCAGAAAAGGGCGCAATGCGGCAAAGGCTGGAAGATTTGTATCGGGAATTGCGGCTGGAACACGGGCTGGACGCACGGTTTATCAGCAGCCAAAAAAGCCGGTTTTTCAAGCAGAATAAGTTTTTGATGCCTCAAAGATCGGTTTTTGAGACGTTGGCGGTGCAATATCAAACCCTAGGCAAAGCCGGAAAAATATTAAGCCAGCGAAACCGCGAAGCTGCGGATTGGATATGGGGTGTGGTTTAACCCCCCAAAGTCGCACGTACGTACCGCGCAGAACCACAGACCAAACCACGCCCGAACCTTACAGTTCCAGTACCGGAAAATTGCAGTGTTTGGGAAAAAAGAGTAGAATCATCGTTGAAGTCCTGTAGCGATAAATTCACGGTATGGCTTTCGGAAATCGACGCAAACACAGCGTTATTCTGGCTTGCATCAACCCCGATGCTGATGGATGCGGTTGAGGAAACCAAAACTTGACGGGATACAAAACTTGAGCTCTCGTCAATTGGAACCTCAATCGCGGCGGCGTTGCTATTGGCATCAAACACGCGCAATGCGCCGTTTTCACCAACCGCCATTTGACCGCAATCAATAGTGGCGTTCAGGTTTGACGCGACTTCAATCATGCCGGTTTGGGCGTTGGCTGATATTATCGAAAATCCGGCGCCCCGCAGATCTTTTTGCGCCGCACTGAAGCTTTTGTTGTAATCATCGCCAATGCGAAAAATCGCACCATTTTCAGGTGTGATATTAGGTTGAACATACCGCAGCGCCAGATTTCGCGATTCTCCGTCCACGATATAAATATCACAAGATGAAACAAAAAGCGCAATTCCTGCACCAAAAACGAGCTTTGAAAACGTTGAAAACATCGGGTTTCCTTTGCGATTAATAAAGGTCAGATCCAGGGGTGGCCAACAGCCCGGGCAACGCTGCCCCGCCAGTGCCTTGCAATTTACCAAGGCTAAGCAATAAGCGAACGGCCTCATCCAGATGAGTACCTGTTGGAAAATTACGTAAATAATCACGAATGGCGTCAGACGTGCCAACTGAAACCGCCTGCGCCCATGCGGCGTCATCGGTCAAATCTGTGCCTTGCGCGCTAACTGTTGCAGAGCCGGCAAAAAGCGCCACAACAAAGGCGCGTACAAACATTGCCCAGCTTGAGATCTTTTTTGTCATTACCATTCCCCAAGTTGTTTTCTTACCGCTACCACAGAGTGCTTGAAATTCCAAGAAGTGTTGGTTTTTCAGATTTTTGCGAAAAGATCATTTGCACGCGGGCCAATCGCAATTGTCTGGACAGGTTGCCATTTTTGCAACAATAACGCCATTCGGTTTGAAACATAGGTACTGGCAGATTTACCCGGAAACCGCGCTTTTAGCTGATCAAGGTTTGGTACAAATTCGGTAATACAATTTGTAAGTTGAAAAAGCGCAATGTCGCGTAAATCGGTGACCAAAATCAAAACAGTCCCATTTGGTATTGATTTCTGAATGCTGGAAACAGCGTTGGCGGCGGCTGTAGCGTCAAGATCAAACACAGCCGCCAAAATATATTGTTTAGGCGCAAGGGCTGGGCCATTTTGGGTGACACGGCCCGCAGTCAACGCCTCGGAAAATCGTTTTGACAGTTTTGACATTGTTTTGTTTCGCTTCTGCAAAATTGGTCCTAACATAGTAGGACAGAAAAAACGCGGCTGCAAACGGTTCGGAAGTTTATGAAATTTGATATCATAACCATTGGTGATTTTCGGTTTCCCGGCGGGACATCCACCGCGATTGCCGCTGAAACGGCGATTCTGGCCAAAGCAGGATATCGCGTTGGGCTGATCTCCACTGCCGGGCCAGTTTTGAAATTCCCCCACCCAATTCATTCTGAAATTCGCCAGGTTTTGGATGATGGGCACGCCACATTAATTGCGGCGGACCAACCAGTGGAATGTGCCTTGTGTTTGCTGCATCATCCGCAGGTTTTTGGGCAATGGCCGCATAAGAACTGGCAGGTTAAGGCTGCGCAAACCCTGCTGGTTGTGCATCATCCTCTGCGCGATTCTACGGGCAAAAGATTTTACGACTGGCAACAGATTGATACGACTGTATCGGATATGTTCGGGCCGGTTAACTGGGCGCCTGTTGGGCCAAAAGTGCGTCAACAATTTGCCGGTATGGATGCCCCGAACCTGCACCCGCAGGATTGGACAAACGTTATCGAGCCTGAAAAATGGCAGGTGCCGCGCGCTGGGTTTATGTCTGCGCAGCCCGTAATAGGTCGCCACAGCCGCCCTGATATTTTGAAATGGCCCGATACTAAAAAAGCGTTTTTGCAGGTCTATCCCGATGATCCGCATTTTGATGTCAAACTGATGGGATACGGGGATAAACTGGCGGAACTGGTTGGAAAAACACCGGATAATTGGCAAATTCTGCCGTTTAACGGTATGAAACCACGAGAATTTTTGGCCTCGATCGATTTTTTCGTTTACTACCATCATCCCCACTGGGTGGAGGCCTATGGGCGCTCCATTCTGGAGGCGATGGCCTCGGGTGCAGTGCCGGTTTTACACCCGCATTTTCGCCCGCTTTTTGGCGAAGGTGCGATTTATGCTGTGCCAGAAATGGCGCAACAAGCCATTCGGAATCTGCATAAATCGCCAAAGCTGTTTTTAGCACAATCAGCGCGCGGCATTGCGGTGGCCAAAGATATCGCTGGCCCGCAAGTATTGATTAGCCGCGTGCAAAAACTGATCGGCGCACCGGTGCGCAAACGTGAACATGTATCAAAACCCGTGCAAAAACCAAAAGTTATGTTTTTCACCTCAAACGGGGTTGGCATGGGGCATTTAACCCGCTCTTTGGCGGTGGCGCGACGGCTGCCCAACATTGTTGAGCCGGTTTTTCTGACACTGTCAAAGGCGTTTGGTTTGGTGGAGGAGGCGGGCATTCATGCGGAATATCTGCCGTTTCACAAAGTCACCAAAACCAATAATGACGAATGGAACAACCATCTAAGCCATGAAATCCATGCGGCGATTTCGTTTCATCAACCGGATGTTTTTGTGTTTGATGGCAATGTTCCTTACAGCGGATTGCTGGCCGCACTGGATAAATTTCCGGCAATTTGGCGGGTTTGGATGCGGCGTGGCATGTGGGCACCGGGCGCTGGTGCCAACCATATTGGCCGCGAAAAAAAGTTTCACGCAGTTATTGAGCCTGGCGAAATTGCCGGAAAGTGGGACAGGGGTTTAACCATTAGCCACCGTGATAAAACCTATGGGGTCGGGCCGATCCGGCTTTTGGAACCAGATGAAATTCTGGGCCGTGCTGCTGCACGCCGTGAAATCGGGTTGTCAAAAAATGGCACGGCCGTGTTGGTGCAGCTGGGCTCCGGCAATAATTTTGACATGGGGAAAATGCGTGATTTTGTGTTGGAAAAATTGCTTGCAACGCCAGATGTGTCGGTGGTCTGGGCGGATTGGCTGATTGGCGATCAAACCGTTGATCTGCCAGATCAAGTGATCAGGTTACAACAATTTCCGCTGTCTAAATTGTTCAAGGCGTTTGATTTTTCGATCGGCGCGGTTGGTTATAATTCTTACCACGAGGTTCTGCATACGGGCCTGCCCACATTGTTTGTTCCCAACCAAAACCCCCAGCAGGATGAACAGCATCTTCGGGCCAAATATGCCGCGCTTAAGGGCATGGCACGCATGGCTTATAGCGATGATCTGAATGCAGCCAATGCGGGGTTGAATGATTTGCTGGATACAGAAATTCGCAAAGAAATGACCCATCAATGCATTCTGCATCAACAAAATAACGGTGCGGTTGAGGCTGCGCGGTATCTTGCTGAAATGGCGTTAACCCGCCGTCAGATACAAAGGTAACCCATGCCCAAAAAACCGAACCCGGATACAATTTGCGCAGCGGCAATCACCGCCATGTCGGTCGCGGCATCGGGGGATGTTGCGCCTTGTTGCGAATATGACGGCAAAATCGGTAGCCTGCGAGAAAAGACATTGCGTGAGATTTGGCAAGATAAACCCTTGCAGGAATTACGTAGAAAACTGGCTGCGGGCACAAAGGCCAAAGCCTGCTGGAAATGTTGGCAGGCGGAAAAGGCTGGCACGATTAGCCTGCGCAAACGCTTTAACAATATTCATGAATCTGTCCTGCCGAAAACGTGCAAAACAACCGATTTTCCTGACCCGGAATATCTGGATTTCCGGTTCTCAAACCTGTGTAATTTTCGCTGTCGGACCTGTTATCACGGGGCCAGCTCTCGCTGGTTTTCGGATGCAAAGGCTATGGGCAAAACCGAAGGCAGCAAGGCGCTTTTGTCGGCATTTGACAGCGACGCTGACGGGTTATTGCAATTTAATGACATTGGCCAAAACATCACCGATCTTTATTTTGCGGGCGGTGAACCGTTGATGGAGCAACAATATTATGATCTTTTGCAAAACCTGATTGCCAACCAGAAAACCGACATCCGGCTGTCATTCAATACAAACCTCTCATTGTTGAATTTTGAAGGCCATGACCTTGTTAACATGTGGAAAAACTTCAAACATCTTTATATCGAGGTCAGCATTGACGCGATCGGAGATGCGGGTGCGCTGATCCGAAAAGGGTTCGATTGGCAGGTGATGAAGGACAATCTGGCACGGTTGAAAAAAGAGATTCCGCATATGGAATTGCATATTGGCGTGACGGTTTCGGTGTTGAATATTTTACATATTGTTGAGCTGCATAAAACGCTGGTGGCGGACTGTGAGGTGGATACGGATATGTTTAATTTTCACGCGGTTCAGAACCCGAAACACTATGATATTTCGATCCTGCCCAAGGATATAAAGGAAAAAGCCAGCGTTCAAATCGAGGCCTATGTTGCGCAGTTATATGCGCAGGACCGCAACAGCCGCACAGCCAGATTTTTGGCGTTGATGGTAGATCGCATGGACCGAAAGGTTTCTGCGATATCGGATAGCGAACAGACGGAATTGCGTAAAGAATTTCGTGCGATCACTGCGCAGCTGGATAAATTACGCCGTGAAAAAACCGTTGATATATTACCCGAATTGCGCAGCCTAATCGAGGGTTAGCACGATTTTACCAATATGGTCGCTGCTTTCAATACGATGGTGGGCGTCAGCAGCTTGTGCCAGCGGAAATATCGAATCTATAACCGGAACGATGCGGCCTGATGCAATCAGTGGCCAGACTTTCTCGCGTAATTCATCGGCTATTTCGGCTTTAGCCTGCACCGATTGAGGCCGCAGGGTTGACCCTGTGAGGCTTAGCCGTTTGACCATGATCTGTGCAAAATTCAGCTCGGATTTTGCACCGTTTAAAAAGGCGATCATGACCAAACGACCCGTGACTGCAAGTGCGCGCACATTGCGCGGGATATAATCTCCGCCAACCATATCAAGGATCAAATCAACGCCTTTGCCATTGGTCAGGTCTTTGGTGATTTTGACAAAATCCTCGTCATGATAATTGATGCTGCGTTCGGCGCCCAGCTCTTTGCAGACGGTACATTTTTCCGCGCTGCCAGCGGTGGTGAAAACCCGTGCGCCAAATACACTTGCCAGTTGGATGGCTGTCGTGCCGATGCCCGATGATCCACCATGCACCAAGAATGTTTCGCCAGCTTTGAGGCCGCCGCGCATGAAGACATTGCTATAAACGGTGAAAAAAGTTTCCGGCAGGGCTGCGGCTTGCACCATTGTCAAACCTGCGGGGATTTCCAGCGCGTGGTCTTGGTGGGTGGTGACAAATTCCGCATATCCGCCGCCGGGCAACAGGGCGCAAACCTTGTCACCGATTTTCCAGCGTGAAACGCCTAAACCGATGGCGACAACTTCGCCGGCGGCTTCTAACCCGGGCAAAGGGGACGCATCCGGCGGGGGCGCATATGCGCCGGCGCGTTGCAGGGCGTCGGGGCGATTGACGCCGGCGGCTTTGACTTTGATCAAGATATCCTCAGCCCCGCAAGTCGGGACCGGCGCGTCAATCAGTTGGAGGACTTCCGGCCCGCCGAATTGGCTGATTTCAACCGCCCGCATGGGCATAATCCCAATAAAGCCCACGGGCCATCATGCCCTTAACTGTTGGTAAATCCCGGGTTTCAAAGCGGGTGACAGGCATAACCTTGCTGGCATTTCCGGTCATGAACATTTCTTCCGCACCCTCGAAATCGCTTGGTTTCAGGGTTTCCTCAGAGACGGTATGGCCAGCATCGCGCAGTAGCCCGATCACCCGTTGGCGGGTGATGCCATTAAGAAATGTGCCGTTTGGTTT
>CAZCDC010000060.1:12729-14104 GCA_964497195.1 uncultured Rhodobacterales bacterium
AGGCACACCGCAAAAGCGGTTGAATCGGGGTTGGCGTCAATGATCGAGGCTGACCCTTCGGTAGACCACATCATCGGGCGCAAATATATATCGGTGCCTTTTTTGAAAAGCCGGATGCCAGAGCGGATTAGTTTGGTGATTTCGGGGCCGGTATAAGGGCTGAACATGCCCATGGCCTCAGCCGATTTGGTGATGCGTTCGCAGTGCAGATCAAGGTCCGGCGTGACGCCTTCAAAATGCCGTGCGCCATCAAACACCATGGTGCCTTGCCATGCGCCGTGATCGGCGATGCCGATAATGGCGCGGTTTCCGGCCTTCCAGTCACCATTATACCATGTCCAGATATTGTCGCTTAGGGGCATTTTTTATTCCTGTTTGTTATTTTCTTCGGGCCATATTGGCGCTTTTACTGTTGCAAAAAACTTGCCCGGGCCAGCGGCAAATGCTTTGCCCAGTGCTGTGCCCTGAAACTTTGCTTTGGTTTTTTCAAACTGCATGACGTTGTCGATACGCCGATTTATAAAAGCCTCGGTATCATCATGCCCCGCTGATTCGTCGCCAAGCCAAAACAGCACACAAGATGAATATACCGCCGAGAGCGTCATGCGTTTGGTATACCAGTTGATATCGCGCGAGGTATCATCCAGCGCATTCCAGATGGCATCGGATGTATGCCAAACCGCCCGCGCGCCATCAGCAGCGTGCATGGGCAGGCTGAAAAATGTAATGCCACGGCGCACGGCTTCTTTATGTGGCACAGCCAGCTCCAGCCGCAGCGATACAGCTTTGGCGACACGCTCGGAATATCGCATGTTTTCAAGGTCTAACGCTGCCATGGCCCGCGTCATTTTAGCGTCACCACGATAATGAAATGCCAGTGCCAAGTCCATCGCGCCGCGCGGAAACGCCAGTTTTGCCAACCCTGTGTCAACGCCCGAATCAATGATGGCAGCTTCCAGCGCGGTTTCGCTCCAGCCATCAAATATTACATGTTCCAGTGCTGCCAGCACCACTTTTTCGGTGGTTTCGGCGATGTGATCGGACTCAGATTTCTTTTTCTTGGCCATTGCTGCACCCTAGACAAATTTCCTTACCGCTGATATACGGCGACCTCCTGCAATTTTGCAACTTTATTAGAGAGGTGGTGACTACACCATGCAGGTAATGGTTCGTGATAACAACGTTGATCAGGCGCTTCGTGCCCTGAAAAAGAAACTTCAGCGTGAAGGCGTTTTTCGTGAAATGAAGCTAAAGCAACATTTTGAAAAGCCCTCCGTCAAGAAAGCCCGTGAAAAGGCCGAAGCCGTGCGGCGTTCGCGCAAATTAGCGCGCAAGAAACTGCAACGCGAAGGGATGATGTGATCCGCAAGGATTG
>CAZCDC010000061.1:0-13964 GCA_964497195.1 uncultured Rhodobacterales bacterium
ACCCGGGACCTACTGATTAAAAGTCAGTTGCTCTACCAACTGAGCTACCGGCCCATCCGAGGCGGTATTTAGGCGGCACAGCGTTGCGGGTCAAGGGCGAAATCGGGTTATTGCTGGCAAATGCCAATCTATTTGCAAACAGATTGATACAGCCACGCTGGCAATCGGGATTTTCAATTGTTATAGGGGCGATATGATGGATTTTGCAGAATCAACAGATAGCTTGGCGTTTTTGAAAATGCACGGGCTTGGCAATGACTTTGTGGTGATTGACGCGCGGGGCGGCAATGACCCTGTTACGCCTGCCTTGGCGCGGGCTATTGGAGATCGGCATTTTGGCATTGGCTTTGATCAACTGGCTGTCATTCGGGGTGAAACTGGCGTAACTGCTGCGGTGGATTTCTGGAATAGCGATGGCAGTATGTCGGATGCTTGTGGCAACGCAACCCGCTGCGTGGCGCGGCTGTTGATGGCCGAAACCGGGCTTGCAGCCGTGACCTTGCGCACCGGGCGTGGTGATTTGACATGTGTGGATGCGGGCAATGGATTGGTGCGGGTCAATATGGGCCAGCCACAAACCGGTTGGCAGGATATTCCGCTGGCAGAGGCCATGGATACGGTCGATTTGCCGATCGAGGGCAGCCCAGCCGCCACCGGCATGGGCAACCCGCATTGCTCCTTTTTTGTGGAGGATATCGCGGCCATTGATGTGCTTGAAATTGGCCCACGCATAGAAAACCATCCGCTTTTTCCAGAGCGCACCAATGTTCAATTGGTGCAGGTTCTGGACCGTGAAAATATTCGGGCAAAGGTATGGGAACGCGGGGTTGGGCATACATTGGCCAGCGGCTCCAGTGCTTGTGCTGTGGTGGTTGCGGGGGGGCGCAAAGGGCTGCTTGAGCGATGCGTAAATGTAACGCTGGATGGCGGCGTGCTGGAAATTGACTGGCGTAATGACGGCGTGTGGATGACGGGGCCAACCATGCTGGTGGGCAGTGGCATTTTATCAGCCGAATTTCTGGCGGCCGTAAAATGAAACCGCCGATTTTTGAAACATTTGGCTGTCGGCTAAACGCCTATGAATCCGAGGCCATGCGAGAGCTGAGCATCGGTATGGGTGATACTGTTGTGGTCAATACCTGCGCGGTCACGGCGGAGGCTGTGCGCAAATCTCGCCAGCGCATCCGGCATTTGCGCCGTGAAAACCCCGATGCAAAAATGATCATCACCGGCTGTGCTGCCCAAATTGACCCCGAAAGCTATGCCCAGATGCCCGAGGTCGATCTGGTGCTGGGCAATCTGGAAAAAATGCAGGCAGATACGTGGAGCAATCTTAAAAAAACGGATTTCATCGGCGAAACCGAGAAAATTCAGGTCAATGACATCATGGCCGCCACCGAAACAGCGGGGCATTTGATTGACGGGTTTGGCACCCGCGCGCGGGCTTATGTGCAGGTGCAAAATGGCTGTGATCATCGTTGCACCTTTTGCATCATTCCGTTTGGGCGCGGTAATTCGCGCAGTGTTCCGGCAGGGGTTGTGGTGGAGCAAATCCAGCGATTGGTTGACAAAGGCTTTAACGAAATTGTGTTGACGGGTGTTGATATGACCAGCTGGGGCGCTGATTTGCCGGGGCAACCACAGCTTGGCAATCTGGTGCAACGTATTTTGAAACTGGTGCCGGATTTGCCGCGTCTGCGGATTTCCTCGATTGATTCGATTGAGGCAGATGAGGCCTTGATAGACGCCATCGCCAGTGAGCATCGTTTGATGCCGCATTTGCACCTGTCGTTTCAATCAGGCGATAATATGATCCTGAAACGCATGAAACGCCGCCACAGCCGTGAGGATTCCATCGCGTTTTGCAGCGATATGCGCAAGGCGCGCCCCGACATTGTTTTTGGCGCCGATATTATTGCGGGTTTTCCAACGGAAACTGACGCGATGTTTGAAAACTCGGCGAGGCTGGTTGAGGAATGCGGGCTGACTTGGCTGCATATTTTCCCGTATTCTGCACGTGAAGGCACCCCTGCGGCGCGTATGCCGGCCGTGAATGGCAAAATAATCAAACAGCGCGCTGCACGGCTGCGAGGGCTTGGCGAACAGGCCGTTCGCCAACATCTATCGGCACAAATCAATATGCAACATAACGTGCTGATGGAAACCCCCCGCATGGGGCGCACCGAAGGATTCACCGAGGTGATTTTTGCAGCTGACCAAGAAATCGGCCGCATTGTTTCGACAAAAATAACCGGCCACACGGACGCAAGGCTCTTGGCAAATACCTAAGGCCTGTACACAAATTATTTCCAAAGTAAATTATTGGTTGACCACACAGAAATTTCGGTTTTTGCTGCGCTAAATCAGTAATGGAATTTCGCCATGCCCAATGCTCAGAAAATTCTTGTGGTTCTTGTGGATCAGCTGCGTGCCGATTGTGTTGAGGGTGCCTTGGCCCAGCATGCCAATTTACCCAACATTCAGGCATTTCGGCACGAGGGTGTTACCTTTACCAATCATTTTTCCAACGCTAGCCCTTGTGGACCGTCACGCGCCAGCCTGTTGACCGGGCGCTATGTGATGAACCACCGCTCCATGCGCAATGGCACGCCTTTGGCGGCTGGTATCCCGAATATCGCGTCGGAGCTGCGTAAATCGGGGTATGATCCGATGTTGTTTGGCTATACCGATACCGCGCTTGATCCAAACATGCACCATCCCAGTGATCCGGTTTTGGCCACCGAGGAAAGCGTGCTGCCCGGGTTTCGCGAAGTATTGGAAATGCGGTATATGGAAAGTTATCCGTGGCGGGCTTATCTGACATCCAAAGGCTATGACCTGCCGGATTTTGCGCATTTTTACCGGCCCGTGCCCAGCGACCCCAATCAGCCAGCCGCCTTGGATGACCCCGCGTTTTACCGCGCAGAGCATAGTGACACCGCGTTTTTAACCGATGAACTGATCAAAAACCTGTCGGTACGGACCCATCAAAACTGGATGGCCATGGCGACATTTATCCGCCCCCACCCGCCGCTGGTTGCCCCTGAACCGTTTAACAAAATTGTTGATCCAAACAGCCTGCCAATGCCCAGCCGTATGGAGAGCGCAGAACAGGAACGCGCGGTGCATCCCTATGTTAACGGCGTGATGGAAACGGTTACGATGGAGACAATCACCCGTGGATTCAAAGGCCGGATCAACCCACGCGATGATAAAGCCATGCAAACCCTGCGCGCCATATATCTGGGGCTGGCGCAAGAACTGGACCAGCATTTTGGCCGGATTATCCAGTTTTTAAAAGACAGCGGCCAGTACGACAACACCATTGTCGTTTTTACTGCTGATCACGGCGAAATGCTGGGGGATCATCATCAATGGGGCAAAGAAACCTTTTATGATCAATCGTTTCGGGTGCCTCTTATCATTCGGGATCCGGCGCATCATCGCCAGTTTGGCCAAAATGTTTCTGCGCTGACCCAATCGGTTGATTTTATGCCGACATTGCTGGATTTGAGGGACCAAGCTTGCCCATCCGGGGTTGACGGGGCCTCGTTAAAACCGTTTTTGGCAGGTGAAACCCCTGAAAACTGGCGCGATCATGTCCATTTGGAGCTGGATTACAGCGAGCCGGATCAGCCGACAAAACGTCAATTGGCAACCGGCACCAGCCAGCGGGACTCAAATTTTGTTATCCTGCGCGAAACCCGTTTTAAGCTGGTGCATTTTAACGGCGGCTTGCCAGCGTTGCTGTTTGATCTGGAAAATGACCCGTTCGAGATGCAAAATTTGGCAGATGATCCGGCTTATTCGGCCACACTGCTGCGCCTGACCCAAAAACTGCTGAGCCACCGTATGCGCCACGCAGACCAAACCTTTTCAAATATAAAAATCGGCGCATCCGGCGCGTGGGGGTTTGGGGGCTAACTCCCCAGTAATCGCAGCCCGTTTGTCACGTCTTCGCGCATTGCCAGCCGCAAACCCGGCTCATCGCCCGCGCGCAGGGCCGCAAGGATTTTGCGGTGGTTAATGGACGCCAGTTGCCGTTGTTTCTGCCCGTAAAGCTGCCGCATGGTTGGGCCGGATTGCAGCCAAACGGTTTCAACCATCGCCAACATTGCAGGGGCTTGGGCGCGCAAATACAGACTGCGGTGGAAATCCTGATTCAGGCGCACATACCCTGCTGCATCGTTTTTCAATATGGTTTGGTCAATGGCATCATTGATGCCCTCCATACGGTCAATCAGCACCGAATGGGCGCGCGGCAAAGCACGGCTGGCCAGTTCGGGTTCGAGCAACGCCCGCAGGCTTGCCAGCTCCTCCAGACGGTCATTATTGGGTTCTGGCGTGCTAACGCGGCCCGATTTGGAAATTTGCAACGCGCCCTCGGCTGACAGACGCCGCACAGCCTCGCGGGCGGGGGTCATCGACACGCCAAATTCCGCTGCGATTCCGCGCAAAGTCAGCGCCGCACCTGGCTTCATATGACCGTGCATAATGCGACTGCGCAGGGTTTTGTAAACCTGTTCGTGGCTCGGCGTTTTGTCGATTTGTTCTTTAGGGGCCATGGGTCTTTGTGATCACAAATATCGTTCAGGTCAAGCCGGATTTGAAATCCAGCCGGTGCAAAATTGCGCCATTTTGTTTGAGCCAGTTTTGGGGATGTTTATAATCGGGCATCAGCTCTGCCACCTCGTGCCAAAACGCAGGCGAATGATTCATTTCAGACAGGTGGGCAATTTCATGGGCCACGACATATTCCAGCACCTCTGATGGGGCCAGAATTAGCCGCCATGAAAACATCAGATTACCAGCCGAGGAGCAAGACCCCCAGCGTGAACGCGGGTCTCGCAGGCTAATACTGCCATAATCCCGCCCCAGTTTTTCGCTGTAATGGGCGCAATGATCCATCACCGCAATCCGCGCACGGGATTTCAAAAAACCCGCCACAGATTTGCCGGTATGTTTGCCGCGCGGCGTTAAAATATGGCCGGGCGCGAGGGCCACACGGCTTTTGCTATGCTCGGCCACGATCAGCCTGTCATCCTGAAACGGAATCGGCACGCCGGGTTGCACAATGATGCGTGTTGGCGCGGCATCCAGATGCTCGCGCAGCCAGCTTTCCTGAGTGTTCAGGAATTTCTGCGCCTCACGCATACTAACCCTTGATGGCAAGGTCAAAACCGGTTTGCCGTCAACACTGGAAACCCGCAAGGTCAGGCGTTTACTGCGTTTATTGCGCCGCAGGTTGACCATAATTTCAGATGTGCCAACCTTTAGCACATCCTTCATTTCACTTAACTGCTGCGGCTTGCGCCTTGATAAATTTTGCGATTTTAGGCTGAATGAATTTACGCCATTTGGAGCCGTTAAAAACCCCGTAATGCCCGACATTTTCCTGCACGTAATGCATACGTTTTTTGGCGGGGATGTTGGGGGTCAGGCCCTGTGCGGCCTCGGTTTGGCCCAAACCTGTAATATCGTCTTTTTCGCCTTCAATGGTCAGCAGTGCGATGTCTGTGATGGCACCCGTATCAACCAAACGGTCACGGTAATAATATTCGCCCACAGCCAGCAGGCGTTTTTGGAAAACCCGCTCAATCGTTTGCAAGTAAAATTCCGCCGTCAGGTCCATCACCGCCATATATTCGTCATAAAACTGCCGGTGGGATTCAACGCTTTCGCCATCCCCTGCGATAAGATTTTTAAACTGGTCTTTGTGGGCGTCGACATGTTTATCCATGTTCATCGCCATAAATCCCGAAAGCTGCAAAAACCCCGGATAAACCTTGCGCATAAAGCCGGCATTGGGCCATGGCACCTTGACCACAACGTTATTTTCAAACCAGCTGAGCGGTTTGCCGGTGGCCAGTTCATTGGGCTGTTTTGGGTTGCAGGCTGTATCAATCGGCGACCCCATCAGGGTAATGCTGGCAGGCCGGCACGGATCATCATCCATGGCCATCAAGGCCGCTGCCACCATCATCGGCACACCGGGCTGGCACACAGCCATAATGGCAGGGCGCTGGCCATCGCTTGCCAGATGCTGGCACATCTCGATCAGATAATCGACATAATCATCCAGATCAAAATTGGCATCATTAACCGGCACATCGCGGGCATCCACCCAATCGGTGATATAAACATCATGTTCGGGCAACATTGCCTTAACGGTGCCGCGCAATAACGTCGCGTAATGGCCCGACATTGGTGCAATGATCAAAACCGATGGATGCACCGCATCTGTATCCCGTTTGAAATGCCGCAGATTGCAAAACGGTAGGCTAAGGGTGATTTCCTCGGAAATGCCAACCTCAACCCCGTCAACAATGGTGGTTTCAAGGCCAAAATCCGGTTTATCATAGCGCCGCGTGGCATTGATAAACATATCACACGCCGCTGCCGAAACCCGCGCGCCATAGCTGGACGCCAAAGGATTATTACCGGCACGCATCATTTCCGCACTGATTCGCGCTGCCGCCCGCATGGGGGCCATGGCGGCATGGGTCATTTCATAAGCGTGATAGAGCATAAGGCTTCCTAACTGGTTAGGCTTAACATATTCATGATTTTGCACCGCATCAAGCTTATTTCGCAGTTGCAGCATAAATCAAGCGGTGCATTATCCATCAAAGCCTTTGACATTACCCCGCCGCCTGTGGCAATTGGCGTTGAATTGCAATTCAAGTTTATAAATAGGGGAATAAAATGCCCAATGAAGAATGGGGTATAAAACGCGCTTGCCCCAAATGCGCAGTACGTTTTTACGACCTGAGAAATGATCCGATGACCTGTCCTGCCTGTGACGCGGAATTCACATTGGAAAGCCTGATTGATGCTGCCAAATCGCGCGGCGTTGTCAAAGCCAAAGCTGCCGCCACGCCAAAGGCTGCCGAACCCAAAGCCGACGATGATCTAGAAGTTGTGCTGGATGATGATGACGACGAAAAAGACAATAGCGTTGGCGATGATTTACTGGATGATGACGAAGACGAAGACACAGCCAATCTGGAAGAAGTTGCAGATGCGGCAAAGTCCGAAGATGATAGCTGATTAACTGGCCCGCTGAAAGGCGGGCTAGTTTGTTGCTTTGTGCGTTTGCACAAACATATATACCCACTCACCTTTGTAATCCTCGTGCTGTTCGCGCAGCAGCGCCACGCGTTCTTGTATGAATGCCAAGTAAGGCTCCGAGGGTTCAACAATGTCGCGCACCCCGTCATATAACGGCTCAGAGCTGCTATAGGCCACCACAAGTTCCATGCCAAAAGGCGGCTGAACAATCAGGGTTAGGCCATCAGGGTCATCCCCAATTTCGCGCAGTTCATCAGGTTGCAGTAATTCCAACGGGGTAAATTCATTGGGCAGCATGTGAAAAACATTGCCGTCGATCTGATAGAAATCAAGGTAAAAATACGAGGCGAATTCAGAGCCGCGCAGCGGGATAAGAACCGTGTCACCCTCGCCATAATCCAGCGTTATCAGTTGCGTTGATGCCCCAACCGCCAGCGAATCATTGGTTTGATCGGTGGATTGCGGCAAGCCAATATCTTCGAGATCATCCAGAATATTACATTGCGGTTCGGGCAATACCAGCATCGACCCGCTCACCGGAATTGACCCGCCGAGCTGGGCGCGGATGGCCTCAACGATGGGGCCGCGCATATCGCCATCGGGCACATGGCCACGCAATTCCAGCTCGCCGGTTTCGGGAATAAAGGTCGCTGCCACGCGGGCGCAAGGCACACGGGAAAGCAATTGCGCAATGCCGTCACGCGCCGAATCCGCGCTATCCGCAGTATCCGATGGGCGCATGAATGACGCGACCGCCGCCAAGGACACAGGGTCAAACGGCGCGCCACCATTGCCGGCAAAACTGGTGACAGCCAGCAAGTTTTCAGTTTCAGGTTCCGCATTGGCAAGCTGCACCGCAGGCGTATCGGATTGCGTCACAGGGTTGGCAGGCGGCGCTGTGGCCTCTGCCAAAGGTGCATCGGGGCTAATCTGGCCGGTGTTTTCACCCAAAATCGGGCTTGCGGCCACGGGACCAGCGCGCGGCGCGGTGGGGATCAGTGTTTCAGCAGTGGCATTGGCGGCGGCCAATGTGATGCTTTGGGCCTCCGCCGCCGCAATCACGGAGGCTGCTGGCGCAACAGCCGCCACAAGCACAGCAGATTTAGCGGCAATCGCTTGTTGCGCGGGGTGTTGAATATCCTGTGTTTCAAGGCTTTGGGTTTCCGCAACAACGGGTGGGATGTCTTGGCTAGGAATGCTGGCTGCGGCCACCACCGCGCCTTGGGCAAACAAGGCGGGGGCGTCTGCGCCGCTGGCCTCATTTGCCGCAATAACAGTATCATCGGCTTGGGTTGGGGTAACAATATCGCTGGGGGGCTGCACAGCTTGTGTCCGCTCAATATTCGGCTCTTGGGCCTCGGCGCGCTCGGTTCGAACGGCCCCTTGGCTGATGTTTTCACCTTCGGCTTTTCCCAGCTCTGCCTGTTCCCCCCGATTTTCCTGAGCTTTGGCTTGGATTTGTGAAACCTCATACGCCTCCATTTTGATTTTGCCTGATGGCTGCGGGTCTGCGTCCAATGGCTCTGGCTCACTGCCCACCAACAGAAATGCAGCCAATGCCACATGGGCAGCAAGTGACGCAGCAATGCCAATGATATATCCGAGGGCTGATTTCATTGCAGATTTGGCGTGACAACAAGCACAACATTTTGCGCTCCCACCCCCTCCAGTTTGCTCACCAATGGCAGCAGTTTTTGCAGCCGCGCGTTGCCGTCTGCATTAACCCGCAGGAATAAATCCGGGTCATCGGCCAATTGCCGCGCCACGGCCTCTAACAACGCGGTTTCGGTGATTTCAGTGCCATCCAGCGCCAGTTGGCCATCCGCGCCGACCGCGATTGTGGTGCCCCCGCTTGGCATATCTTCGCCAATCAGCGAGACCGGCGGCGCAACATTAAAAGGCGAGGTCGCGTCCATACGCCCGACCAGCATAAAAAACACCAACAGGAAAAAAACCACATCAATCAAGGATACAATGGTTTCCTGCGGGGGCGGTTTTTTGCGCAGCTTTAGTTTCATCTGCCCGCCTCCAGCCGCACAACCCGCAGGTTGGTTATTCCTGCTGCGGTGGCGGCCTCGATCACCTCAACCAGCCCTTGCACATTGGCAAAACCGGAGGGCAAGATGAGAACCTGTGCGTTGGGCTGGCTCCGCAAAGCCTCCGCCAAGGCGATAGGTGTTACGGTGCGGCCCTGAAAACGCGCCTCGCCAGCGGCATTGATGCTAATCAATAATGTGGTCGCGCCATCGGTTCCGGCGGCTGTCAGCGTTGGGTCAACATCCTCACCTTTTTCCACCATCGGGATCATATCCAGATCCAGATAGGTTGAGGTCACCATAAAAAACACCAGCAATATCAGCATCACATCGACCAGCGGTGTGAGGGTAATCAGTGCTGCATTATTTCGACGCCGCGCAAGTTTCATTGGCTTTGCGGTGCATTCACAAGCAGATAAAGCCGCCCGGCCGAGGTCTCGATCCGGTGCGCCACCCGTTCCACCGTGGCGGAAAACATGCTGGCACCAATCGCTGCCGGAATGGCCACGACAAGACCCACGGCAGTGGTCAAAAGCGCCTGCCAGATACCGCCGGCCAGCACAGATGCATTGGCTGCGCCTTCGGCCATTTCAAGTTCCTGAAACGACTGGATCATGCCCAGAACCGTGCCCAAAAGGCCCAGCAAAGGCGAGATCAGCGCGATAATTTCCAGCACCCGAATGCCACGGTTAAGGATTTCAATCTCGGCATTGCCGCGCCGCTCCACCTCATATTCCAGCACGTTTTGCGGGATGCGGTTTTGCACAGCAGCGATGGCATATTCCAGCACCCGCTCAGCAGGCGAACGCGATTTGAGTTCCTGCATCGCCATATCATTTTGACGTTGTTGAACCTGTGCCAGCGCGGCCTCGATGCGTTTTTTGCCCGACAGAACGCTGCTGAATTTCACGGCTTTCATCACAATAATGGTGATAGAGATCAGCGATAAAACCGCCAAAACGTAAACCACCGGCCCGCCGACATCCAGCCACTCAAGAATTTGTTCAAACATATTTTGCCCCTATTTCACAAGCGGCGCAGCAGCCCGTGAATTGAGGGTCAGAATGCCGAAACAATCCATTTCCTCACCGTTTTGTGGCTTGCACGAACCAATATCGTGCAGCAGAATTTCCCCGATGCCCGAACATTGCGTATCCGGAATTTCAAACAATTTCAGCGTGGTACGGTTGGCGGGCAATGGCGCTGCGTCAATGGTCAACAGTCGATCAATCACGCCATCAGTGGTTAAAATCGCCAGCGACATCTCAAAGCCCTCAAAATTCTGGCCGGTTGCGTTTTCAAACAGGAAAAAAGTCTGGCAACCGCCTTCAACATCCTCAAATTTGTTCAGCTCAACGGTTAGGCCACCATCCTGTGCCTGTGCCATTGGCGCCAATCCCAGTGTTGCAATTATGGCAATTTTCAAAATATTTTTCATTGATGGCCTCCCGAACCATTTGGTAAAAATCCTGTTTGGACAGGATGCTAACACGGGTTTTGAAATCCGCATAACAAAACCGTTGCACCGGATTTTGATTTTCGATAAACTGATAGAAACCTAAACAAAAGGAGGCGCGCCGTGACATTTAGATACCATGATTACCATGATTGGGCGCGTGGTCCTGTGAATGCCCTGCAAAACATTTGTAGGGCGGGTTTGAAAACGTAAAGTTGTTTTCGGTCTGCCTTTGGCTGCCATATTGGCGTATTTATAGACCGGAAAACCATGTCCCTTATTAATCTGAACACTGTTAGCATTACCCTTGGCCTGCCTTTGTTTTCAGGCCTGAATTTCACCTTGGCAAAAGGCGACCGTGTCGGGCTGATCGCCGGAAATGGTCGTGGAAAGTCAACTTTGTTGCGCTGCATCGCAGGCATTTCTGAAACCACCAGCGGCGAAATTACTTTTTCGAAAGGCTTGCGCGTTGGCTATCTGCAACAGGAAATTCCAGCCGAATTTATGTCCCTAACGCTTTATGAAACGGTGTTAAGCGCCCTGCCATCCGAGCAAGCCGAATATGAAAGCTGGCGGGTGGATGTGGTGTTGGATGATCTTCAAATCCCCATTGAGCATCACCAGAAACTACTGTCTGAGCTTAGCGGCGGCTGGCAACGTATTGCATTGCTGGCGCGGGTTTGGGTGGCTGAACCTGATGTAATGCTGATGGATGAACCCACCAACCATCTGGATTTATCGCGCATTGGCATTTTGCAGGAATGGCTAAATACAGTGGCGCGGGCAACGCCAATTATTGTCGCCAGCCATGACCGTGCGTTTTTGGATGATGTGACCAACCGCACATTGTTTTTGCGCGCGTCAAATTCACAAGCATATGCACTGCCTTATTCCGACGCGCGGGTCGCATTGGAGGAGGCCGATCTGGCCGCAGGGCGCAAATTTGACAATGACATGAACAAGGTCAAACAATTGCGTCGCCAAGCGGCGAAGCTGAAAAACATCGGCATTAATTCAGGTTCTGACCTGCTGATCACCAAAACCAAACAGTTAAATGACCGCGCGGAAAAGCTGGAAACAGCGGCCAAACCAGCCCATCATGATCGGCCTGTTGGCGATATTACGCTCGGCAATAGCGGCACCCACGCCAAAGCCCTGATCGCGATTGATGATGTCGAAATTACCACACCAAATGGGCGCGTTCTGTTTAAAACCGGCAAAATCTGGATCAACCGCGGCGACCGGATTGTTATTCTGGGTAAAAACGGCACGGGTAAAACGCGGCTTATTACGGCGGTTCATAGGGCAATAACAGGCGAAGTTGATGGCATCCGAGCCACGCCCTCGGTCGAAATGGGGTTTTCCGATCAAGGCCTTAGCCAGCTAGACGATACCCTTTCGCCAATTGAGGAAATCACCCACAAGTTTGATATCGGCGACCAACGCGCGCGGGGGCTTTTGGCGGGTGCCGGGTTTAGCGTTGATCTGCAAAAGGCCAAAATGAAAGCGCTTTCGGGCGGCCAGCGGATGCGTCTCGCCATGCTGGTGCTGCGCCTGACCAAGCCGAATTTCTATCTGTTGGATGAACCAACAAACCATCTGGACATTGAGGGTCAGGAAACCCTTGAGGAGGAATTGACAAAACACGAGGCCACCAGCCTGTTTGTGTCCCATGACCGTGCTTTTGTGCGCGCAATCGCCAACCGTTTTTGGCAGATAGAGGGCAAAAAAATGGTTGAAGTTGACAGCCCTGAACCATTTTTCAAAGATGCATTGTCAGAATGACAAACCTAAATTCGTCAAAATTCACAAAGCATTAACCAGTTTCCGGCCATGTTATGGTAATTATTGGGTTGGTGTTATGAATATTCCAGTTTCTACCAAAATTCCTCTGTCTGCGGTTCCGCAAAATGATTCCACACGGCTGGATTGGCTGCGGCTATCACGTTCGCGCCGGGTTGGGCCGGCAACATTTATCCGCCTGATCCGCGAACATGGTTCTGCGGCAGATGGGTTGGCAGCCTTGCCCGATGTGGCCGCCGCCGCTGGCGTGAATACATATGTGGCTTTTTCGGTTAATATGGCCGAGGCCGAGCTTGCCAAGGCCCAAACCATTGGCGCAAAGCTGGTTTGTCTGGGGGAGGCGGATTATCCATCATTGCTGGCCACCATCCCTGACCCGCCGCCCGTCATCTGGACAATTGGTGATCTGGGTCTGGCGAAACGGCAAAATGTAGCACTTGTTGGCGCGCGAAATGCGTCATCTTTAGGCTGCCGAATGGCAAAAGGGCTGGCAAAAGGGCTAGGTAACGCTGGTTTTTGCGTGGCCTCGGGGTTGGCGCGCGGCATTGATACAGCGTGTCACCAAGCCGCGTTGCCTACCGGCACAATTGCAGTGCTGGCAGGCGGGATTGACCAGATTTATCCGGCAGAAAACACAAAACTGGCAGAAGAAATCAAAGCCCAAGGCCTCCTAATTTCCGAAGCCCCAATGGAAACCCAACCCCAAGCCCGCCATTTCCCGCGTCGAAACCGCATTATTTCCGGGCTGTCTTTGGGGGTTGTGGTAATTGAGGGCGCCGCTAAATCCGGCTCGCTAATCACCGCGCGTGATGCGCTTGATCAAGGCCGAGAGGTGATGGCAGTGCCCGGCAATCCGATGGATGCGCGGGCCTCTGGCTGCAATATTCTTATTCGCGATGGTGCTGTTCTGGTGCGCTCAGCGGCGGATGTTATTGAAAATCTGGGGCAAGAAATGCAAGCCGAGCTGCCGCTTGCCCCTGTTATTCCCAAAACCCAAAACCCATCAGATGCCTTGCCCAGCCAAATTCTGGCCATGCTCAGCCCCACCCCCTTGGCTGAAGACAGTTTGATCCGCGATCTAGGCGTGCCCGCGCAACAGGTTATGAATGCGTTCCTTGATCTGGAAATGGCCGGAAAGCTGGAACGCCACGCAGGTGGCATGGTGGCGCTGGCAGGTTAATTTACCCCAAATCCGCAAGACGCTGCATTGCCGCGTTCAGTTTTCCAACCTCTTCATCCAAAGCCACCAACCGCGCACGGTTTTCCTCAACCACTGCGGCGGGGGCTTTGGCCACGAACTTTTCGTTCGCCAGTTTACCTTTAATCCCACCCGCTTCTTTGGCCAGTTTTTCCAATGCCTTGCTCAGGCGGGCTTTTTCGGCGTCCAGATCAATAATATCAGCCAAAGGCAGGCAAAACGTGCCACCCTCAACCGTGATTGTCACGGCCCCTTTGGGCGCAACCGCAGCAATCGTTATATCAGAGACCCGCGCAAGCCGATGTATCAGCACACTGTTACCTTTCAGCGCGGCTTCGCCAAAAGCTGAAAGATCAAGCTGGATCATCGGGATTTTAGCACCCGCATTCACCCGCATTTC
>CAZCDC010000062.1:0-8193 GCA_964497195.1 uncultured Rhodobacterales bacterium
GCTTTTGGCATGATTTTCCGCCATATCGCATGGGGAATGCCTTGCGCTGTGGTGCAATACATCAAAGGCGGCATGGAGTCGGGCGAGAAAAAACTAATCACCGAGCATTTCAGCGATATTTGCCCGTTTTATGCCATGGGTGAGGGGTTTACATGGGAAACCCAGGATAAATCCCGCGATATCGAAATGGCTCAGGCGGCTTGGCAACGCTCCAAAGAGCTGATTTTGGACGCGAAAAATTCGATGGTTTTGCTGGATGAAATTAACATCGCTATTCGCTATGATTATGTTGATGTCAACGAGGTGATCGAATTTCTAACCACCCAAAAACCCCCCATGACCCATGTGGTTTTGACAGGCCGTAATGCCAAGCCGGAACTGCTGGAAATCGCCGATCTGGCCACCGAAATGGAGTTGCTGAAACACCCGTTCCGGTCTGGCATCAAAGCGCAGATTGGCGTGGAGTTTTAGCCCAGACAGCCCTGAAGCTCTATCGCGCGGTTATCCCCCAAAACCGTGACACGGATATTGTCACGGTTCAGAAACATCGGGCCAGAACCATACCAGCTTAACCCTGCAACAGCCGTCAGGGTGCGGCCACTGGTGGTGGTATTGGTTTCGGTGATCCAGATATCTTTGCTGTCATATTCGATCACTGTAACCGGGTTGCTTATCCGGTTGGCCAGCCGCAATTGGGCAGTGATTTCAAAGTCATCGCCATGGGGGGTGATTTTACAGGAGATTTCCCGAATTCCAGCGGCACGACCTGAATATGGCACTGCTTGCAAAGCGGCTTGGATTGCGGGCTTCCCCTCATTTTCGGCACCTGTCAGGCTGGTCAGAAAAACCGCTTCGGCGGGGATGCAAATATCGGAGCACACGCCAAATTGCAGGCTAAGTGCTATGCGCACCGGGTCTGTGGTTTGCGGGGTAATGCGGATTGGTAATATCAGATTATCGGTGTAGCCGATGGATTGTAGGCCGGAGGTCTCAAATATTTCGGGTGTTGGCCATGTGATGGAAACATTGCCAATATTGCGTGAGCCATTCCATTCCAACACAGGGGGCAGGCCGCCGGTTCCTGGCGCGCGCCAATAGGTTTTCCAACCGGGGTTCAGGTCAAATTCCAGCGCCATTTGATAGCTGCCATCCGCAAGCTGCCAGCCTTTTAGCAGGCGCACATTGCCGTAATCTGTTGATTGGGCAAACAGAAAACTTGGCAGCATTGCTGCGATAATAAGTAAAATTCGAAACATCAGGGTGCCTTTTATCGAGTTCGCTTTAGTCATAGCGACAATTTGCAAAAGGAAAAGTCACAACCACGCGATTGCAACGCTTGAATTTGTGAGCAAGAGCGCGCATTTTCAACAGATGGGACAAAAAACAAAAGAATCATTCGCTGAGGATATTCCGTTTCTGGACGGAAAATTGCTGGTGGCAATGCCCGGCATGGGGGATCCGCGCTTTAACAAAGCGGTCATTTTTATGTGCGCGCATTCACCTGAAGGGGCGATGGGGCTGATTGTTAATAAATCGGCAGATGATCTGGCATTTTCCGATTTGATGAAACAGTTGGATATCGGTTGGGATAAAAACCTGAACGGGCCAAAAGTGCATTTGGGCGGGCCGGTGGAGCATGGCCGCGGCTTTGTTTTGCATCCGTCTGATTATCATGTGGATGATAGCACCATGACCATCGGTGATGATTTTGGCATGACGGCGACATTGGAAATTTTGCAAGATATTGCTGACGGGCAAGGGCCGGAAGAAGCGATTTTAGCATTGGGATATACCGGCTGGGGGCCGGGGCAATTGGAGGGCGAATTGCAGCGCAACGGCTGGGTGATTTGTGATGCTACCGCCGAATTGGTTTTTGACAAAGATGATTCCGGTAAATGGAGCAAAGCGTTAGAAAGTCTGGGGTTTGATCCAAGATTTCTGTCGTCTGAGGGTGGGCGCGCTTAAGGGAGCAGCGCGTCTGATGTTGGTTTTTGTTGATATATTGCACGCGCGCTGCGCTGAAAAATCAGAGCTTGTGGCGGGGCGCGGCGGCGCGGGTCAGGCGGTCATTTATAGCCAAGCCCAGTCCGGTTTGGGGAATGGGTGGCACCGCAAACCCTGACAGACCGTTTTTCTTGCAAATACTATCCATCTTACGAAGCGAATCAAACAGGTTTGCGGCAGCCTCTGCGAGGTCCGCGCTTGATGAGAGATTTAAGCCCGGGGCTTGGCGGGGGTTTTCGCCAAAGCCTAGCCATGCTTCGTTGCTGCGCGGCGTTTTGGCATTTAGGCGTAATGTAACATCGGGCGCGTAATGAGAGGCAAGTTGTCCCGGTGCTGTGATTGCAGTTTGCTGCGGTGGATGTGGATGTTGGCCTGTCAGGGCTTCGATTTGTTCTATTGAGATGCCGCCGGGGCGCAGCAGAATGATTTGATTTCCCTCAAATCCCAGGATGGTTGATTCCAGCCCTATGGTGCATTCGCCGCCATTCAGCACTGCTGCGATACGACCATCAAGCCCTGCAAGAACATGTGCTGCGCTGGTGGCGCTGACTTTGCCCGATGGATTGGCTGAAGGCGCTGCAACCGGACCATTAAACTGACGCAGCAAGTGGCGGGCAATCGGGTGGGCCGGAATGCGAATAGCAACGGTATCCAGCCCCGCTGTGACCAGATCAGACAGGCCGGAATTTGGTTTTTTGGGCAATACCAATGTTAGTGGGCCGGGCCATAGGGGCAGCAACTCTTGCGCGATGGGGGGCAGGATTGCGACTTTTTCAACCATCGACATGTCAGCCAAATGTACAATTAACGGATTAAAGCCGGGGCGATCCTTGCTGGCAAAAATTTTTGCGACCGCTTTGCTATTACAGGCGTCGGCACCAAGTCCATAGACCGTTTCGGTAGCAAAAGCCACGGTTTCGCCCAAACGCAGCAGGGCCGCTGCTTGGGTAATTCCGGTTTCATCCGCTGCTAGGGTTTTGGTTATCATTGTTACGCCGCGTTTTGCTTGCCCAATTTGTGCTGGGCCAATAGGCTGTTGGCTTACGACACTCAAATGCCCGCTGACAAGCGTTTAAAGGATAAAATGATGCCCTATCGCAGCCCTGTGACCGAAATTGAATTCTTGCTAAATGATGTTTTGGATGCGGGACGGCTGAGCAAAACCGCGCTTTTTACGGATGCAACTGCGGATGTCAGCAGCGCCATACTAACCGAAGCCGCCAAGCTGGCGGAGGAGGTTTTGGCGCCGCTCAACGTCGCGGGCGACCTAACGCCAGCGCGTTTGGAAAACGGTGTTGTGCACTGTTCGCCGGGGTTTTCAGAGGGGTACAAGGCGGTAGCAAATGGCGGCTGGGTTGGCATGGCGGCGGCACCTGAAAATGGTGGCATGGGCCTGCCGATGACCTTGACGGTGGCGGTGAATGAAATGATGTCGAGCGCTTGTTTGGCACTGGCGCTGAACCCGTTGATGACCCAAGGGCAGATTGAGGCGCTGGAGCATCATGCGTCAGACGACATCAAGAAAACCTATCTGGGAAAACTGATTTCTGGCGAATGGTGCGGCACCATGAACCTGACTGAGCCGCAGGCGGGCACCGATGTGGGGGCGCTGTCATCCAAAGCGGTGGAGAATGATGACGGTAGTTATGCAATCACCGGCCAAAAGATATTTATCAGCTGGGGTGATCAGGATGTTAGCGAAAATATTTGCCATTTGGTGTTGGCGCGCTTGCCCGATAGTGCCAAAGGAACGCGCGGCATTTCGTTGTTTCTTGTGCCTAAATTTATTCCTGACGAAAATGGTAATCCGGGCGTGGCCAATGCGGTTCATGCGGTTAGCCTTGAACATAAAATGGGTTTGCACGGCTCTCCCACGGCTGTAATGGCGTTTGAGGCGGCACAAGGCTGGATGGTTGGCGCGGAAAATGGTGGCATGGCGGCGATGTTTACCATGATGAATAACGCGCGGCTTGGCGTTGGTATTCAGGGGCTTTCACAGGCTGAAGCCGCGTATCAAAAGGCGCTGGATTATGCCGGCGAGCGTAAACAGGGCGCGGTGCCGATTGAAAATGGCACGGGCACAATTGCCGATCATGCAGATGTGCGGCGTAATTTGATGACCATGAAAACCCTGACCATGGGCGCGCGGGCGATTTGTCTTGATACCGCGCTTAGCCTTGATCTGGCGCGCGCATTGGAAGGGCCGGAGGCGGAAAAACACGCGGCGAGGGCGGCGTTTTTAACCCCCATCGCCAAGGCGTTTGGCACTGATATTGGTTGTATGGTGTCCGAGATTGGCGTGCAGGTTCATGGCGGCATGGGCTATATTGAGGAAACCGGCGCGGCGCAATTTTATCGTGATGCGCGGGTGACAACGATTTATGAGGGCACTAACGGTATTCAGGCGATGGACCTTGTGGGGCGCAAAATGAAGGATCGCGGGTTGGCCTCGTTTAGCCTGCTGTCGGAAATTGGCTTGACCGCAGCGATTGCCATGGAGGTTGCGCCGGATTTGGGGGCGTTTTTGGCGGGGGCTGAAACCAGCCTGACTGTGACGACGCATTATATGGCTGAGGCTGCAATGAACGACAAATTTGCCGGGGCGGCGCCATTTTTACGCGCTTATGGTTTGGCTCTGACGGGGCATTATTTGCTAAAATCCGCCCTGAAAGACTCCGCGCGTATGCCATTGGCGCGGTTTCATATCAGGCAAATGATGCAACAGGTTGATGCGCTTTGCTCGGCCGCACGCGAAGGCGCGGCACAGCTTTATGCGCTTGATATGGATGGGCTGGCCTCTTGAATAAGCCTGTCAGCGCCATCCGGTTTCCGTTTGAAGCACCGCCCGAAAATGGCAAAATGATCGAGGTGGCGGAGGGTATTCACTGGATCAGGCTGCCTTTGCCGATGAAACTGGATCATGTGAATATTTACGCGCTTGAGGATGGTGACGGCTGGACGCTGGTGGATACGGGGATGAATTCGCGTAAAACGCGGGGTATTCTTGAGGGGCTGATGCAGGGGCCTTTGGGGGGAAAACCCATTCACCGTGTGATTGTTACGCACCATCACCCTGATCATGTGGGCACTGCCGGGTGGTTGCAAAAAGAGCATGGTGCGGAATTATGGACAACGCGAACTGCGTGGCTATTTGCGCGTATGCTGGTGCTGGATGAACAGGAAATTTGGCCGGTTGAGACGCTGGAATTTTATCGCCGTGCTGGCATGGATCAAGCATTTTATGACAAACGAAAATCCGAACGGCCGTTTAATTTTGCAGATGTTGTCGCGCCAATGCCGTTGGGGTTTCATCGCATATCCGAGGGCGATATTATTGAGATTGGCACTCGTAATTGGCGGGTTCGTCTTGGCAATGGCCATGCTCCGGATCATATTACCTTGTGGTCTGAGAGTGACCAGATTGTGCTGGCAGGGGATCAGATTATTGCCGGGATTTCGTCAAACCTGGGGGTATATGCAACGGAGCCGGAGGCTGACCCTGTGGGGGAGTGGCTGGAAAGCTGTGAGCGGTTTTTACCTTTTTCTACGCCAGACCATCTGGTGCTGCCTGGCCATAAATTACCGTTTTACGGGTTGGCACATCGACTGAATCAATTGATTGAGAATCATCATTCGGCCTTGAGGCGACTGTTGAAATATCTGGAAACGCCGCGTACCGCCGCAGAATGTTTTCCGCCATTGTTTAAGCGCAATATCGGTGAGGGCGAATATGGGTTGGCGTTGGTGGAGGCTATTGGCCATCTTAACCATTTGCTAAAAACTGGCGATGTCAGCCGGAGGTTGCGCGGGGATGGCGCATGGCTGTGGCAGGTCTCAGGTAAGACCGACATTTGACAGCCAATCCGTTCCGGATTGACATGCAAAATGTCGGTCATGGCCTCGCTTCGCTCGGCTTTGGCTTTGCTTTTGGGAAATAGCGCGGGAATAAAGGGGGAAAGCTGGTGCTGCCGCGCAATTTATTTGCTTGTCAGCATTCGGCACGATAAAATTGAAGCGCCACTCAAAAGGAATTTGATTTGCCCAGATACACGCCCCTTGTTGCCTCCTTGCCCTCAACCGTTCCATTTGTTGGCCCTGAAACCCAAGAACGTGCGCAAGGGGCAGTTTTTGCTGCTCGCCTTGGTGCAAATGAAAACGGTTTTGGGCCGTCGCCAAAAGCCATTGAGGCCATGCAGGAAGCCATTCCTGAAATCTGGAAATATGGTGATCCCGAAAACCATGATCTAAAACATGCGTTGGCGGCACATCATGGTGTCGGGGTTGAAAACATTGTTGTCGGTGCGGGGATTGATGGATTGCTTGGCTCTCTTTGTCGAATGTTGGTGGAGCATGACACGCCGGTTGTGACCTCGCTTGGCGGGTATCCTACGTTTAATTTTCATGTTGGAGGATATGGCGGGGCGCTGGAAACAGTGCCGTTTTTGAATGATGCAGAGGATTGTGATGGCTTGCTGGCCAAAGCCCGCGAAGTTGATGCAAGCCTGATTTATCTGGCCAACCCTGATAATCCGATGGGATCATGGCATAGTGCTAATGTCGTGCGAAATATGATCGATAATTTACCGTCAGGCGCGGTTTTATGTCTGGATGAGGCTTATGTTGAATTTGCACCGGAGGGCACCGCGCCAGCGTTTGATACTTCGAACCCCAATGTGATCAGATTTCGGACTTTTTCCAAGGCTTATGGCATGGCGGGCGCGCGGGTTGGCTATGCAATCGGACATGTGGACTTGATCGATTCTTTTAATAAGGTGCGCAATCATTTTGGCATGAACCGCGCGGCGCAGGCGGGGGCTTTGGCGGCTTTGAAGGACCAAGATTATTTGGCAGAAACGCTGGCCAATGTAACCGCTGCCAAGGCGCGGCTTGGGGATATTGCGCGCTGGAACGGGTTGGCGCCGTTGCCCTCGGCCACTAATTTTGTGACGATGGATACTGGCCATGATGGTGATTATGCCCGTGCTTTGGTTGGGGCGCTTGTTGCGCGCGGTATATTTGTGCGCATGCCTTTTATGGCCCCGCAAGACCGCTGTATTCGTGTATCGGCCGGACGCCCCGAAGATATGGATTTGTTTGAAAAAAC
Organism: uncultured Rhodobacterales bacterium; assembly: GCA_964497195.1. Lineage (GTDB taxonomy): Bacteria > Pseudomonadota > Alphaproteobacteria > Rhodobacterales > Rhodobacteraceae > UBA3077. The sequence goes on from CAZCDC010000062.1 coordinate 7,109, forward strand.
CCTCCCCGAAGCATTAAAGGCAATCACATGAGCAAATACCCCCGTGATATGATCGGTTATGGCGCGAAGCCGCCTAACGCCAACTGGCCAAACGACGCCAAAATTGCTGTGCAGTTTGTGATCAATTATGAGGAAGGCGGCGAGAATTGCTGTTTGCATGGTGATGCCGCATCCGAGGCATTTTTGTCAGAAATTGTTGGCGCAGCGGCGTGGGTTGGCCAGCGGCATATGAACATGGAATCAATCTATGAATATGGCTCTCGGGCCGGGTTTTGGCGGTTGCACCGCATGTTTACGATGCGCAATATTCCGGTAACGGTTTTTGGTGTTGCAATGGCGTTGGCGCGTAATCCCGAAGTCGTTGCGGCCATGAAGGCGGCTGATTGGGAAATCGCCAGCCATGGATATAAATGGATAGATTATAAAGATGTGCCCGAGGATGTGGAACGGGAACATATCATAAAAGCCATTGAAATTCATACAGAAATTATAGGTGAACCGCCTAAAGGAATGTATCAGGGGCGATCATCGGAAAATACGCTTAACCTGACAATGGAGGCTGGTTTTGAGTATTCCGCAGACAGTTATGCGGATGAAATTCCTTATTATGTTGAGGGGCCAAAGGGGCCGTTTTTGATGGTGCCGTATACGCTGGACGCCAATGATATGCGGTTCGCCTCACCCCAAGGGTTCAATTCGGGTGATCAGTTTTATTGCTATCTTAAGGACAGTTTTGATGTGCTTTATGGTGAGGGCGGGCGCATGATGTCAATTGGGTTGCATTGCCGTTTGGTGGGCCGTCCGGGGCGGGCGGCAGCGTTGATGCGGTTTTTGGATTATGTGCAGGGGCATGACAAAGTATGGTGCGCAACGCGCCTTGAAATAGCAAAACACTGGCGTAAGGAGCATCCAAAATGAACAAACATCATAAATTGAATTACATGGAACTATCACCAAAGAGATATTCAGTTTTTCCGGTGGCAATGAACTTTCAATCTGAGGCGAAAAAATAACATGAAAACATACGCAACACCAGCGCGTGGTTTGCCGCCGCAAGACGCCAAAATGGAAAGCACCGAGGTTTT
>CAZCDC010000062.1:8293-9456 GCA_964497195.1 uncultured Rhodobacterales bacterium
GCTTACGGCAGGTGGATATGCCTATATTCCGGCTGGCGCTGAATGGCGGGTGGGTAATTCAACTGATCAAACAGCGACGTTTCACTGGGTTCGCAAGCAATATGAAACTGTAAAAGGGGTCAAAGCACCTGAGGCATTTGTGACCTCTGACCATGATGTTGCGCCAACTGAAATGCCCGATTGTAACGGGGTTTGGGCCACGACCCGCTTTGTTGACCCGAGCGATATGCGCCATGATATGCACGTCAACATTGTGACCTTCCAAAAAGGCGGACTAATTCCGTTTTTGGAAACCCATGTGATGGAACATGGGCTTTATGTGCTGCAAGGCGAGGCGGATTATAAGCTGAATGAGGATTGGGTGCATGTCGTTCCGGGTGATTTCATGTGGCTGCGTAGCTTTTGCCCGCAATCTTGCATTGCCACCAGCGATGAACCATTCCGGTATTTGCTGTACAAAGACGTAAACCGTCATCCGAAGCTGAAATTATGAACATCGAGAAACTGACGGCGGCAGCGTTTGCGCCGTTTGGCAAAGTGATTGAGGCCGATCCGGAAACGGCTGTTGAGATCAATGCGGGGTTCACGACGCGGTTTCATGCGCTGGCAACGGCGCAGACGGATCAAGATGTGATCCTGTCTATTTTCAGGGGCCGCCCGAGGCCCAAAACTGTGGCAATGCTGGAATGTCATCCGTTGGGTAGTCAGGCATTTGTGCCCTTAAATGGTGCGGATTGGTTGGTGATTGTCAGTGAAACACCGGATGCTGCGGGATTGCGGGTTTTTGACTGCGCGGGGCATCAAGGTGTGCAGTATAGTGCGGGTGTATGGCATCATCCGCTTATGGTTTTGAATGATCCACAAGATTTTTTGGTGGTGGATCGTGCGGGTGCCGGGGAAAACCTTCGGGAAGTTTTCTTTGAGGCGGTGCGTTTCTGAGGATTTGAGGAGAAACCCTCGTTCCCCGGTTGCACCGCTTCGCGGCACAAACGGGCTCCTTGGGTCATGGCCTCGCTTCGCTCGGCTTTGGGTTTGGGATGGGGCTAAGCTGTAGCAATAACCTTACTTGCGGCGGTGAGTGCCCCATATGACCAATACGAAAGCCGTTATCATAACTGTCAAAACCGACCAGCAGGCCCAAGGCTAGCCCCGCTTGGCTTTCG
>CAZCDC010000062.1:9556-13801 GCA_964497195.1 uncultured Rhodobacterales bacterium
CTCAGGTTATCGAAAAACTCGACAAGGAAAACCCCTAATCCACATGCTTGTGGGTTTGATGAATACCGCATAAAAAGAACGTATAATTTTCTCGGAGCAGTGCATGACATCTCAAAATTCTGGCCAAGAATCGGGGCCTTATCGGCGCTTATGGCGTGATTGGCTGTCAAAATATCGTGGGCTAATTGGTGTTGGTGTTGTTGCCATGTTGATCGGAGCGCTGACCTCTGCTGGTTATGCAAAGGGAATTCAGTTGGTGATGCATGGGTTTGAAAACGCAGATCCCGATGTGATCTGGTGGGGGCCGCTGACAATATTGCTGCTGACATCAACCAAAGCGATTTGTACCTATTTCTTTCAGACCCGCACCAATACGGCATTGGTTAATGCAGAAACCGATTTGCAAAAATCCATGCACAAAAAACTGGTTTTTGCTGATTTGGCACGATTGCAAAATGAATCCCCTACTGCGCTGGCAACACGGTTTAGCGCGGATATTATGCTGGCACGCATGGCGGTTACCCAGATTTTTGCGGGGCTGTCATCGGTTTTGATCATTATAGCCACGGTGGCGGTGATGCTGACAATTGACTGGTTGATAACGGTGACGCTGGTTTTTGTGTTTTCATTGGCGGTGTTGCCGGTAAACCGGATCGGGGCGCGTATCCACAAGGTTTCGCGTAGTACCCAGGATGATTTGGCGGATATGACAGGTGAGGTGTCAGAGGCCCTTAGCGGTATTCGAATGGCGCGAACCTATCAGCTTGAGGATTATCTAATTGGCACAGCCAAGGTAATTTTTGACCGGCTTTTGACGCTAAAGAAAAACCTGATTCGCCTGCAGGCGCAGTTGTCGCCGCTTATGGAAGCATTGTCCGGCGCGGCGATTGCTGCGCTTTTGGTGATTGTTGCGTGGCGGTTGTCAAATGGCCAAGCAACACTGGCGGATTTTATGGCGCTGATGGCAGGGCTTGGGGTGATTTCCCAACCGTCTCGAAATTTGGGCAAAACATTTGCCATGGCAAAGCAGGGCGAGGCGGCTTTGGACAGGGTTTTTGAAATTATTGATTTGGAAAATACGATTGTTGACGCGAAAAATGCAAAAACGATGGAACGCGCAACCGGTGCTATTTGTTTTAAGAATGTCATTTTTTCCTATCCGGACGGGAAAACTGCATTACACGGTATAAATTTAGAAATCCCTGCTGGAAAAACCGTGGCTTTTGTCGGGCGTTCCGGGGCGGGGAAATCAACCATTTTTAACCTGTTGCCACGATTATATGATGTGACATCGGGGGCCATTCAGATTGACGGGACAGATATTCAAAATGTTACCCAGGTTTCTTTGCGCCAGCAAATTGCGCTGGTAGGGCAGGATTCGATTTTGATGTCAGGCAGTGTGGCACAAAACATCGGCTTTGGTCGCGTAGACGCAACCCGTGCAGATATAGTTGCCGCCGCCAAAGCAGCGGCCGCAGATGGATTTATATCGGAACTGCCACAAGGGTATGACACCGAAATTTCCGCAGGCGGGGCTACTTTTTCAGGTGGCGAAAAACAGCGCTTGTCTATTGCGCGGGCAATATTGCGTGACGCGCCCATTTTGCTGTTGGATGAGCCGACATCAGCATTGGATGCTGAATCCGAGGCCGCAATTCGGCGGGCTTTGACAAAATTATCAAAAGGACGCACAACATTGGTAATTGCCCACAGATTGGCAACTATTAAGGATGCCGATTTGATTGTGGTGCTGGATAAGGGCCAGATTTCTGAACAGGGCAGCCATGAGGAACTATTGACCAAAGACGGAATTTATGCGGAATTATACCGGCTGCAATTTGGCATTTAGCTGCGGTATTTCTTTGCTAATTTAACGGGGTCTACCCCCATTTTATAGCGCATGATCAGGAAAAAATTAGCAAAACTGCGCCGTAGCCAACCTTGTTTTTGATAACGCGCTGCGCTGGTAGTTGCGATACAATCAAGGGGGGATAAGTGGCCTTTTAGGGCTTTTGCAATGCGAACATCCTCCATTAGGGGAATATCAGCGTAGCCACCAATTCGGTTATACAATTCCCGGGAAATCAGCAGGGCTTGATCTCCGTAAGGCAGATCAAAGATTTTGCTGCGCCAATTGGCCCAGCCTGCCACGATTTTACCGGCCAGATGTTTGGTATCAAACTGTAATCTAAAATATCCGGCCTTTGTGGGGTGGTTGGCAATATGACATAGGGCGACCTGTGGCCAATCGGGCGCCAAGACCGTATCGCTATGCACAAAAAGCAGCCAGTCAGCCTTGGCAATAGACGCAGCATTTCCGAGCTGGCTGCCCCGACCCATCTTTGATAGAATTAGCCTTGCGCCGATATCTTCGGCAATCGTGGCAATATCGTCAGTTGACCCAGCATCCGCGATTATCAGCTCAGCCACGGCGCCAAATTCAAGACCTTTTGCAACGGTCACCAGACATGGGCTGATGGTGTGGGCGCTGTTTAAGGTGGGAATAATCACGGAAATGGGTGCGGGCATTTGTGTCTCTGGGCAATAAGGGGTTTGGCGGTTATATAAGCCAAAAGAGGAGTGTCGCCAATGACCATAGGATTTTTCGATAATACCCGACAAGTGCTGCGTATTTCAGGTGCAGATCGGGTGAAATTTTTGCAAGATTTGGTGACAAATGATCTGGCTGGCATGGCGGACGGGCTGGTTTATGCCGCATTGCTGTCGCCACAAGGCAAATATTTGTTTGATTTTTTTCTTTTGGATGGCGGCGATTCTATTTTGCTGGACGTGGCCGCGGATCGCGCAGCGGCGTTGGCGCAGCGCCTGAACATGTATAGATTGCGCGCAGATGTTCAGATCGATGCCGAAGAAATTAAGGTCTGGTGTGGTTTGGGGGAAATTCCGATTAGGGGATTCGCTGATCCGCGCAATGTCAATTTGGGATGGCGGTATTATGGCGGGGATGCGTTAGAGATCAGCGATATGGAGATTGCGGAAATGGAGGCGCTGCGTGTAGAGCACATAATTCCTAAAAGCGGCGCAGAACTGGTGGCGGATGAAACCTATATTCTGGAAGCCGGATTTGAGCGTTTGAACGGCGTGGATTTTCGCAAAGGCTGTTATGTAGGGCAGGAAATTACAGCGCGAATGAAACACAAAACCGAGTTGAAAAAAGGTTTGGTGAAGGTCGTTGTTACGGGCGATACACCGGAATGCGGTGCAGAAATTACCAGTGATGGCAAGCCTGCGGGGCGGCTATTTACGGTCATAAATGGCTTTGGTCTGGCGCATTTGCGGTTTGCACGGGCAACGGGTGACATGCATTGCGGTGATGCGATTTTACGGCTTGCTTAAGCTGGCGGAAACGCTAGAAGCGTGGGGTGATTTTACGATTGCAGGACCTATGCCGGGTGGAAATCGCAATAAGGTTTTTGAAGTAAGTCGAGCAGGAAAACGCTTTGTGGCCAAATCGTCCCGCCGCAGCGAGACGGCTTTGGCATGGCTTAGCCCGGTCTTTGATATTGCGGAAAATGTAGGGTTCAGAACGCCTCGGTTAATACGCAGTAAGCAAGGGAATTATTGCGAAAACGGCTGGACACTGGAGCCGTTTTTAAACGGTATTCCAGCAACAACGCAAGAAATTACAAACCTGCGGAAAAACCTCAGGCGGTTTCATGCGTTATCCGCTGGCCATACTCAACGACCGGGGTTTACGGATGCAAAAAACTTGTGTTTGGTGGGAAAAAGTGGCGATATTGATTTGGGAAAAATGCCCCAAGACCTTGTTCAAAAATGTCGAATTTCTTGGCAAGCTTTGCTGAATGTTGAGCATTGTGTGCTGCATGCAGATTTTGGTGTAGGGAATATTTTGTTGGCTGAAAATGCACCACCCGCGCTTATTGATTGGGATGAAAGCCGGGTTGATGATCCGGGTTTTGATTTGATTGGCGTTGAATTTGATGCGGCAAAATTAGTAATGGAAATCGCGGTTTGCTGGCAGGTTGAGCCAGATCGCGCCCGCCAATTGGCTTCTTTGTTGTAAAAATACTCAAATCCCGATGGCGAAGCCGAGGGCGTGGCCCAAAGGGAGGGGGTTTATTGCTGAAAGCAATAATGCCGCCGGACTGCGGGAGTGTTTGGTTAAGGAAAGACTGACATTTTACGATGATCCTGACGGATCAACAGAAAAATGTCAGACTTGGCCTCGCTACGCTCGGCTTTGGCTTAGTCCTCGTTGCGGAC
>CAZCDC010000063.1:0-13799 GCA_964497195.1 uncultured Rhodobacterales bacterium
CCGGATGTTGGTTTGCCTGAGGGGCAGATGGGCAATTCCGAGGTGGGCCATACAAATATTGGCGCCGGGCGCGTGGTCTGGATGGATCTCCCCAAGATTAATAACGCGCTGGAGGATGGCTCGTTTGACCAGAATTCCGCGTTGCAAGGGTTTATTGCTGATTTGAAAGCCAGCGGCGGCGTGGCGCATTTGGCGGGTTTGGCCTCACCGGGGGGGGTGCATGCGCATCAAGACCATATCGCGCGGGCGGCGCAGGTGATTGCAGCGGCGGGTGTGCCGGTTGCCATTCATGCATTTCTGGACGGGCGCGATGTTGCGCCAAAATCGGCGCTGGCGCAGATTGCGGCATTGGAGGCTGAATTGCCAGCTCGCGCGCGGATCGCCACATTATGCGGACGGTTTTTTGCCATGGATCGCGATAACCGCTGGGAGCGGGTTTCACAGGTGTTTGAGCTGTTGGTCAGTGCCAAAGGCAATGCTGCAAAGGATCCAAAAACAGCCATCGACGCAGCCTATGCGTTGGGCGAAACGGATGAATTTATCAGCCCTGCTGTGATCGGCGATTACGCAGGCATAAAAGACGGCGACGGGCTGCTGTTCATGAATTTCCGCGCTGATCGGGCGCGGGAAATTCTGGCCGCATTGGCTGACCCGGATTTTGACGGGTTTGCTGTGGCGCAGCCCAAATTTTCCAGCCTGTGCGGCATTGTTGAATATTCCACGCGGCACAATGAATATATGGCTGTGATGTACCCGTCAGAGCCGATCAAAAACACGCTAGGCCATTGGGTGGCCAGCCATGGCAAAACCCAGTTCCGGCTGGCGGAAACCGAAAAATACCCGCATGTGACGTTTTTTATGAATGGTGGCGAGGAACAGCCAGAGCAAGGCGAGCAGCGTTATGTTGCGCCCAGTCCCAAGGTTAAAACCTATGATATGCAGCCCGAAATGTCAGCGGCTGAGGTGACAGAACATTTTGTTGATGCTATTATCGGCCAGCAATATGACCTGATAATTGTCAATTACGCCAACCCCGATATGGTTGGCCATACTGGCGATTTGGCGGCCGCGATCAAGGCCTGTGAGGCCGTAGACAAAGGTATGACACATGTTTTGGCAGCGCTTCAATCTGTTGGTGGTGCCATGATATTAACTGCGGATCATGGCAATTGTGAGGTAATGGTGGATTCTATAACGGGCGACCCTCATACCGCGCATACGCTTAATCCGGTGCCTGTGGCGCTGTTTGGCGGGCCTGAGAATGTCTTTTTGCGCAGCGGTGGGCGGTTGGCGGATTTGGCGCCAACATTGCTTGAATTGATGCAATTACCCCAACCAGCGGAGATGACCGGCTTGTCATTGATCGTTAAATGATCCGCGCGTTCACACTTTTTTTGCTGTTGCTTTCCCCAATGGCGCAGGCTCAGGAAAACCCGGCCGATATGGTTTTGGCCGCTGCTGCCGAGATTGAAATTGCAACCGGTCAATTGGTTGAGGCGCGCAATGCCAATAATCGCCGCCAATCGCTGACCCGCGCCATTCGCAGCCTTGAGGATGGGTTGACAGCCCTGCGGGTTGCCTTGCGCAGCAGCAGCGCACAGGAAAATATCGTGCGCGAAAGCTTTGCAAAAAAGCTGGCAGCGCTTGGCGGGCTTTTGTCAGCCTTGCAAAACATCGAACACAGCAATTCGCCGCTGGCGATGGTGCATCCCGAAGGCGCAGCAGCCGCCGCGCGCGCCGCGATGATCATTGCCGCAATCACGCCTGAATTGGAAAATCAGGCCAGCAGCCTGCAACGTGATATCCACCGTTTGCTTGCGTATAACCAATCGCATCAAGCCGCAGAATCCAACATGCGTACCGCGCTGGCGGATTTGCAACAAGCACGGGTAGAGTTGGGTTCTGCCCAACAGGCCCAACAAGCCCCCAGCGATTTACTGGCAGATGCTGGGCAGTTGGACCGCTTGTTACAGGCCGCTGATGATCTGAATTATCTGGCGGTTGAAATCGCAAAATTACCACTGGCCAATGCGGCGATTGCGCCCGCCAGTTTTCAAAGCCAAAAAGGCAGTTTAGCTGCGCCGGTTTCCGGGCTATTGGTTCAGCGGTTTGGTCAGCGTGACAGCGGCGGACAGGTTCAACCCGGCATTCGAATAGAGGCTCCGGCACTGTCGCTGGTCAGCGCTCCCAGCGCTGCCAATGTGCGTTTTGCCGGAGATTTTCAGAATTATGGCAATATGGTTATTCTGGAACCCGCCGTTGGATATCTGCAAATTCTGGCCGGTTTTGGTCAAATTTATGTGATCGAGGGTGATGTTTTGGCCGCTGGTGATGCAATTGGCCTGTTAAAAGGGCAAATTCCCGCTGCTGATGAATTTTTGATCGAAATGTCATCAGGCATATCTGGGAATTCGTTTGAAACCCTGTATATAGAATTGAGAATTGATGGAGAACCTGTAGACCCAATGCTGTGGTTTACCGGAATTACCGAATAAGGAATTGGATTAATGAATAAATTTTGGATGGCAGCTATTGGTGGGTCTTTTGCCGGTGTACTCGCAGTTTCCCAGTTTGCCGCGCCGCTTTTGGCGCAGGAAAGCAGAGAAAACGATGCGCGCTCAACCTATGAACAGCTTGACCTGTTTGGCGATATTTTTGAACGTATTCGTTCAGCTTATGTTGAAGAAGTCGATGACGAGGAACTGATCCGCGCCGCGATTAACGGTATGCTGACCTCGCTTGATCCGCATTCCAGCTATGTGCCGCCGGTTGATTACGAAGAAATGCAATTTGACACGCGCGGCGAATTTGGCGGGCTTGGCATTGAGGTCACCCAAGAAGACGGCTGGGTTCTGGTTGTGTCACCCATGGATGGCACACCGGCGTTTGATGCTGGCATTGAAGCTGGCGATTTTATTACCCATGTTGACGGCGAACCCACCCTTGGCCTGACCTTGAACGAGGCCGTGGATTTGATGCGTGGACCGGTTGGCTCTGATATTACGGTTACCATTGTGCGCGAACTCAATGATGATCCATTTGATGTGGTGATTACCCGCGCGATTATTAAGCTGATAGCGGCACATGTGCGTACTGAGGGTAAAACCATTATTATGCGGGTGACCACATTTAATGAGCAAACCACGGCTAATCTGGTGGATGGCATCGCCGCTGAAATCGAAGCAGCAGGCGGCATTGAAAACATTGACGGCTTTGTGCTTGATATGCGCAATAACCCCGGTGGCCTGTTGAGCGAAGCAATCAGCGTATCTGATTTATTTATGAACTCTGGCGAAATTGTATCAACCCGTGGCCGTGATAGCCGTGATAGCAGGCGCTATAATGCTGGCGATGGCGATGTTGCTGAAGGTTTGCCGATAATTGTATTGATCAACGGCGGTTCTGCCTCGGCGTCGGAAATTGTGGCGGGTGCGTTACAAGACCATGAGCGCGGCGTTGTTGTTGGCACCAAAAGCTTTGGCAAAGGTTCGGTCCAGACCATTATGCCAATGCAAGGTAACGGCGCGATGCGTCTGACAACGGCGCGATATTACACCCCGTCGGGGCGTTCTATCCAAGCGCTCGGCGTGGCACCGGATATCATTGTCGAACAACGCCCGCGTCAGAGTGAGGAAGAGGTCGAGGAGCAAATTGAGGCACGGCGTACCGAAGCTGATTTGCGCGGCTCGCTTTCCAATGACAGCCTAACCGACGAGCAACAATCGGTGTTGGAGCTGGAGCGTGATGCAAAGGAAGAACTGACAAGGTTGCGCGCAAGTGATTATCAGTTGGCTTATGCGCTTGACTTAATCATCGGATTAACAGTCTTATCAGGGCGTTAATTCATATTCGGTTGGCGGGGTTCTCGCCAACCGACAGGAGATCGCCTTGACATCTGAAGACATTTTAGCACTGCCATATCGGCCCTGCGTGGGCCTGATGGTTATCAACAAAGACGGCTGTATTTTTGCCGGAAAGCGGCTGGATAACCCCGGCAATGCATGGCAAATGCCCCAAGGTGGTGTTGAAAAAGGCGAAGATCCGCGCGATGCTGCCCTGCGGGAACTGGAAGAAGAAACAGGGATTACGGCTGGCTCGGTTGAGATTTTGGGGGAAACCCAAGACTGGATTCCTTATGATTTGCCCCATCATCTGGTACGCAAATTATGGAATGGCCAGTATCGTGGTCAAAAGCAACGCTGGTTTTTGATACGCTTTACGGGGTCGGATGATGAGATCAACATCAACTCCAAAATCCCCGAATTCAGCCATTGGTGCTGGATGCCCGCCGTTGATTTACTGGATAGCATTGTGCCGTTTAAACGCGAAACCTATGAGCAGGTGATCCGCGAATTTCGCGATATGTTCAGCTAAGCGCGCTGCTGCGCATAATCGGAAAAAACTCACCCGATGACCAAACGCCAAACCAGCTTTCCCCTTTGATTTCATGATGCACGCCTAAATCAACCAGCCGATAAAAGCTTTTGCGGTCAATTAAGGCCTCTAGGTTGTTACGGATTAAAATATACGGCGAAGGCTCAAAGGTTTCGGGGTCTATTTCAACTCGGATCGGGTTGCTGGCCATAGCAATTGCTGTGTCATCAACGTGGGTTATAAAAGTGATTTGTTGTTCTTTGCCCGCGCCCGAGGTGTCAAAATCAATCGCAACAAACGGTGCATCATCGACTGTAATGCCAACCTTTTCAACGGGGGTAACCAGAAAATAATCATCCCCGTCTTTGCGCAGGATTGACGAAAACAGCTTTACCAGCGGTTTGCGCCCAATCGGGCTGCCCATATAAAACCACGTGCCATCGCGTGCGATGCGCATATCCAGATCGCCGCAAAATTCCGGGTTCCATAAATGCACAGGCGCGGGGCCACGTTGCTTTATGGCGGCAGTTGCAGCGGCGGCAATGCCGTCAGCGGTGGGTTTCACGGAATTCTGATCTGGTTTTGTCATGTTTGGTGCCTGTTTGGGCTGAAATTCGCTAATGTGGACAATAGCATCGGTGGACGAATCCAGTAAACCCGATAGAATGCACAAAAAGCACAAAAGAATTTTGAGAGGTTATTGTTATGTCAGAAGATCCAAATGCGGCTTTGGCTGAAATTGAAACGGTAAAAACGCAGCTGGCGGCGGCAAAAACCATGATCGCCAAACGGGTGATCGGGCAGCAAGACGTGGTTGATCAAGTGATTATGACGGTGCTTTGCGGGGGGCACGGGTTGTTGGTTGGGGTTCCCGGGTTGGCAAAAACCTTGCTGGTTGAAACATTGGGCACAGTTTTGGGTTTGCAAGGCAATCGGGTGCAGTTCACGCCGGACCTGATGCCTGCTGATATTCTGGGTTCCGAGGTTCTGGAAACCGCTGATGATGGCAGTCGCGCGTTTCGGTTTATCAAGGGGCCGGTTTTTTGCCAGCTTTTGATGGCGGATGAAATCAATCGCGCCAGCCCCCGTACTCAATCGGCATTATTGCAAGCAATGCAGGAACATCACGTGACTGTGGCGGGGCAACGGCTTGATTTACCTGCACCTTTTCATGTTTTGGCAACGCAGAACCCGATTGAACAAGAAGGCACGTATCCGCTGCCAGAGGCGCAGCTCGACAGGTTCTTGATGCAAATCGATGTGGATTATCCAACTGAAGCAAATGAGCGCGCGATTATTCTGGCCACGACGGGCACAGAACAATCTGACATCTCAGCGGTGTTTGATGCGGACAGCTTGATCGCGGCGCAACAACTTATTCGCAAAATGCCGGTCGGGGATAGCATTGTGGATATGATCCTGAGCCTTGTGCGCTCGGCCCGCCCCGGCGAGGTTGAGGCCACGGAATTGGTCAATAAATCGGTGATCTGGGGACCAGGCCCGCGGGCGGCCCAGTCCTTGATGCTGGCGGTGCGTGCGCGGGCCCTGATAAATGGGCGCTTGTCGCCTGCGCCCCAAGATGTTGCGGCGTTGGCGCATCCTATTTTAATCCATCGCATGGCGCTGGGGTTTGCGGCGCGGGCGGATAATATTTCGCTTAACGATGTGATTTCGGACCTTGTGGAGCGCGCCACCCGTGTCGAGGCCGCTGCGTGAGCCAAAACGGCCAAAATTTACGCAATCAAGCGCAGGCATTGGCGGGGGCTTTGCCGCCATTATTGGCCCATGCCGAACGCTTGGCGGCAACCATTGCCATGGGTGTGCATGGCCGTAAACGTGCGGGAAGCGGCGAGAGCTTTTGGCAATATCGCCACGCCATGCCCGGCGACAGCGCCAGCAATATTGATTGGCGCAGGTCTGCACAAGGTGACGCATTATTCATTCGGGAACGCGAATGGGAAGCCGCGCAAACCATTGCTTTTTGGTGTGACGGCTCCAAATCCATGGATTATCGCAGCAAGGCGGCGGAGGATACCAAAGCCAATCGCGCACAGGTTTTGACCCTTGCGCTTGCCAGTCTTTTGGCCCGAGCAGGTGAGCGGTTGTCATTGCTAGAAACCTCGGCTGAGAAACCCGGTATTGGGGAGGCAAAGCTGCACCAAATGGCGCTGGCATTGGCAAAGGCTGATCCGGATGCTGATTTTGGCACGTTGCCGATGCCAAGCGCGCGGCCTGCGGGCCACCGTGTTTTTATGTCGGATTTTATGGGGCCGGAGGAGGTTATTTTCCCGGCCCTATCCGCCCATGCCGACGCGGCTGGCGAAGGATGTTTGCTGCATATCCTTGATCCGTCAGAGGAAAGTTTTCCGTTTGATGGCCGGATTATTTTTGAAAGCATGGGGGCGGTGGTTGATTTTGAAACCTTGCGGGCCAAAGCCCTGCGCGAGGCATATCGCGAAAAACTGGAGGCCCGAAGCGCCAAGCTGGCGGAATGGGCGCGCCGCGTTGGCTGGCATTATGCGCGCCACCGCACAGACCAAAGCCCACGCGCGGCGTTGTTGTGGCTGTTTAATGCAATCGGGGCGCATAAATGATCGGATTTTTGTTCCCGATGGTGCTGCTCGGCTTGCTGAGCCTGCCGGTTTTGTGGTGGCTTTTGCGTGCGGTTCCACCGGCGCCGTCACGCAAACGGTTTCCGGGAGTGCGGCTGTTATTGGGCTTAAAAGACCCCGAAAGCACGCCCCAGCATACGCCGTGGTGGTTGCTTTTGTTGCGTCTATTGGCGCTGGCGCTGGCAATTTTTGCTTTTGCGGAACCCGTGTTGAACCCGCACGGTGATACCAGCGGCGATGGTCGGCTTTTGGTATTGCTGGATGCTGGCTGGGCCAGTGCAGAGGATTGGACCACGCGCCAAGATCGGTTGGAAACAATATTGGCGGGGGCCACCCGGGATGGACGGTTGGTATCGGTTCAAATGCTAAGTGACGTGCTGCCAAATGGCGGTATGCTCAGGTTTGATCCCGCCCAAAACTGGGTGCCTCTGGTGGGGGGAATGCAGCCAAATGCATGGGGGCCTGATCGGGCTGCGTTTGCGCAATGGCTTTTGGATAACCCGCAAGAAGATTTTGAAACCATTTGGCTGAGCGATGGGCTGGGCAAGGATGCGGGCCTAACGGATGTTTTACTGGCGCAAGGCGCAGTTACGATGGTGACAGCAAAACGTGATCAACTGGCGTTATTGCCAGCCAGTCTGAGCGCCGAGGGGCTGGTTGTGCCGGTTTTGCGCGGTGATGATAGCACTGCGCGCAGTGTGCAATTGCGCGCTATTGGGCCAACACCAAACGGTGTGACGCAAGTGCTGTGGCAGGTTGAAACCGAATTTTTACAGGGCGAGACCCGCGTCGAGGCGGTGTTTGATATGCCACTGGAATTACGAAATCGTGTGCGGCGCATTGAGCTTGGCACTGCGCAATCAGCGGCGGCTGTGGTGCTGGCAGATGCTGGTTTGCAGCGGCGCAAGGTTGCGCTTTATGCGCCGCAACAGGTGCAAGAAGGGCCGCAACTGGTGGCACCGCTATTTTATTTACGCAAGGCGCTTAGCCCGTCAGCAGAGTTGATCGAGGCCGGTTTGGAAGACCTTTTACAAGCCGCCCCTGATGTGTTGGTGTTTGCCGATATTGCCGATTTGGGGCGGGCCGAAACCTTGCAGGTTCTGGATTGGGTCGAGTCCGGTGGCACTTTATTACGCTTCGCTGGGCCGCGTATGGCGGGGGGGGCAACCACAACTGCTGAGGATGACCCGTTATTGCCCGTGCGACTGCGCGCTGGTGGCCGCAGCCTTGGGGGTGCCATGACATGGACAAGTCCTAAACGCCTGCGCCCCTTTGCGGATGACAGCCCGTTTGCAGGGCTGGATACACCCGATGAGGTCGAAATTCGCGCACAGGTTCTGGCCCAGCCAGACCCTGATTTGCCGGGCCGTGTTATGGCCGCGCTGGAGGATGGTACGCCGCTGGTTACCGGAATAAATCATGGGCAGGGCCGGATTATTTTGTTCCATGTTACCGCCAATGCCGAATGGTCAAACCTGCCGCTTTCCGGGCTTTTTGTCGATATGCTCAGTCGGCTATCCATCAGTGCAGGCGGCGGCGCAGCGGCGGTTGAGGATCTGGCGGGGCAGGTCTGGACCCCTGTTCAAGTGCTTGACGGATTTGGCAATTTGTTTGACGCAGAGGATATTCCGGGCGCCAAAGGCGAAGACTTGGCGGCTTATCCTCGCGGCATAAATACCCCACCCGGTATTTATCAAAATAACGCGCGTGAAGTGGCGATAAACCTGCTGCCCAATGATTTTATCTTGCAGCCGCTAACGGATTTACCAATTGCAGTTGCGCAAGACAATTTTGCTGAAGGGCTGGAAACTGTGTTGAAACCCATTTTGCTGATGCTGGCCCTGATCTTGCTGACGCTGGATATTCTGGCCACGCTTTTTGTATCTGGCCGTTTGATTGGCGCGCGGGTTGCCGGTGTTTTAATAGCGGTTTTAGCTGTGGGCATCAGTGATGTTCAGGCGCAAGGCAATGCTGCGATTGCAGCGAATTCCACCGTTTTGGCTTATGTCATAACCGGAGACCAGCGGCTGGATACAATCAGCCAAGCCGGGCTTTTTGGCCTATCAAAAACACTGTTTGAACGCACCGCGATTGAGCCTGTTTCGCCGATGGCCATTGATATCGAACAGGATGATATCTCGCTTATTCCGTTTCTTTATTGGCCAATTACCGAATTTCAGGCGTCTTTGTCTGCTGCTGCGGTAACCAAGGTGAACACATATTTGCGCAATGGCGGCATGATTATGTTTGATACACGTGATGCACATCTGGGTGGCGGTTTTGGCGGTGGTTCCGCCAATGGGCAGGTGCTGCAACGCCTTGCGGCACAACTGGAAATCCCGCCATTGGCCCCGATTGAGAGCGACCATGTGCTGACCCGCAGTTTTTATCTGCTGGAGGTGTTCCCGGGCCGGTGGCGCGATGGTCGTGTCTGGCTGGAGGCCCCCTCGCAGTTAACCACCATTGAGGGCGCGCCGTTTCGCAACCTTAATGACGGGGTGACGCCGGTGATTATTGGCGGCAATGACTGGGCCTCAGCATGGGCAATGTCATCAAACGGGCGGCCAATGTACCCTGTCGGGCAGGGGCGCAGCGGTGATCGGCAGCGCGAACTGGCGCTGCGTTTCGGGGTGAATGTGATCATGTATGTGATGACGGGAAATTACAAATCCGACCAAGTACATGTGCCGGCTTTGCTGGAAAGGTTGGGGCAATGACATCCAGCATCGTCTTTAACCCGTTAATGCCCATTGCAATAATTGCCGTGCTTGTGGCTGTAATTATTGCGCTGCTTGGCTTTGCTATTTGGCGCGGCTTGCCGGGCTGGTTTTTGCGGGGCATCGCGTTGGCTGTGCTTTTGGCGGCAATGCTGAACCCTCATTGGCAGCAAGAGGATCGGCAATATCAAAAGGATATCGCGATTATTGTGGTGGATGAAAGCGCCTCGCAAACCTTGCCGGACAGACCTGCGCAAACCGCTGATACGCTGGCGCAGGTTCAGGCGGCGTTGCAGGCGTTTGACCAATCCTTGCAGGTGGAGGTGCATCATGTTGGTGATGCGGGGCGCGATGGCACCTTGCTGCTGGCCAAGTTATCCGAGGCCGCAGGCGCCCATGCCGGTAACCGTCTGAGTGCTGCGATTTTGATCACTGACGGGCAAATTCATGATGCGGATATATTGGCAGATTTCCCCGCGCCCGTGCATCAGATCATCACCGGAAACCCAGAAGATTGGGACCGGCGGATCATTGTGAAAACCGCGCCAGCCTATGGTATTGTTGGCGAAAATGTAGAAGTTGTGGTGCGCATCGAGGACCTTGGCGCTGCGCCGCAATCCAATGGTATAGCCAGCGTGATTGCCGCAGTTGATGGCGGCGCAGAGCAGAGTTTTAGCCTGCCCCTGAATGAAGATATTCCGCTATCGCTGGCGGTTGACCATGGTGGAATTAATCTGTTGGAGATCCGCACACCTGCGATTTCGGGCGAACTTACCAACCAGAATAACCGCGCAATTCTATCGCTAAATGGTGTAAGGGATCGCCTTCGGGTGTTGCTGGTTTCGGGCGAACCTTATGCGGGGGGACGCACGTGGCGCAACCTTCTTAAGGCGGATTCTTCCGTGGATCTGGTGCATTTTACCATCCTGCGGCCCCCCAACAAACAAGACGGTGTGCCCTATGAAGAACTATCGTTAATCGCGTTTCCAACGCAGGAATTGTTTTTGGACAAGATCGATGATTTTGATCTGATTATTTTTGACAGGTTTCGCCGCCAAGGAATATTGCCAGAGGCATATCTGGAAAATGTTGCACGATATGTGCGGGATGGGGGGGCAATTCTGGTGGCCTCGGGGCCGTCATTTGCGGCCGTGGAAAGCCTGTATCGCACGCCTTTGCGCAGTATTTTGCCCGCCGCGCCAACAGGGCGCGTGATTGAGGAAGGGTTTACGCCATTGATTTCCGAGCTGGGCCAGCGCCACCCGGTTACCGAAGGGCTAAGCCTTGGCGCTGCTGATGAATTGCCCGATTGGGGCCGCTGGTTTCGCATTATTGAAGTAACGCCAACATCGGGCCACACCATTATGGAAGGGCCGGATAATCGCCCGCTTTTGCAGCTTGATCGTGTGGGGCGCGGGCGCTTGGCGCTGCTGACCTCTGATCATGCTTGGCTTTGGAGCCGGGGATTTGAGGGCGGCGGGCCGCAACGTGAATTGCTGCGCCGTTTGGCGCATTGGTTGATGCAGGAACCCGAGCTGGAGGAAAATATCCTGCGCGCGACCGCGCTTGGCATGTCAGTGATTGTTGACCGGCAAATGCTGGATGGAACGGTGGGGGAGCTGGAAGTAACTGCGCCCTCTGGGGCTGTGCAAACCCTGACATTTACCGAACTGGCGCCCGGGCGTTGGCGCACCGCATTTGAGGCAGAGGAAAGCGGGGTTTATCGTTTGACCGAGGGTGAGGTAAATGCAGTTGTGGCCACTGGCCCTGCCACGCCAATTGAATTTGAAAACCCGATTGCTACATTTGAAATATTGCAGCCTTTGGTGGATGGCACGCGTGGTGGCAGTTTTTTGGTTTCAGACCGCGTGCCCAATTTCAGGCAGGTTGCTGAGGGGCGCACATCGAATGGGCGCAACTGGGCTGGCTTGGTGCGGCGGGATGCGTTTTTGGTGAATGATATATCATTAACACCATTGGCAAAAGGCTGGATATATCTGCTGATTGCAGGATTATTTAGCCTGCTGGCATGGCGGTTTGAGGGGCGATGAACCCTGTTGCTGTCATCAAAACGCCGTTCGGAATATGGGGAATTGAGGAAAGAAATAATGCGGTCTCGCGGTTGTTGTGGAATGCTGAACCACGGGGCGAGCTGAGCGATTTGTTACGAGAAGCAGTGGCGCAAATTGAGGCCTATGTCGGGGGGGGCTTGCAGAAATTTGATCTGCCACTCGCGCCAAAAGGGTCTGATTTTCAGCAAAAGGTTTACGCGGCAATGCTGGCAATTCCGTATGGGGAGACGTTAACCTATGGCGAAATTGCGCAATCACTGAACGTTCCGGCGCAACCAGTGGGGCAGGCATGTGGCGCTAATCCAATTCCGATCATTATTCCTTGCCATCGTGTTCTGGCGAAAAACAGTATTGGTGGGTTTTCCGGCTGGGGCGGGGTAGAAGGCAAGATTGCATTATTGAAATTCGAGGGCGGTTTTCCGTATTTGATTTAGGCTGTGCTGAGGGGGTGCCCGTGTATTTGCATACGCAAAATAACGGGCCTGCCGTTGGCGGTGGCCTCGCTTCGCTCGGTTTTGGGTCAGTCAATTGAGGAAGTCTATTTATGCAAAAATGAAATCTTCGGCACTAAAATCTCCTGCTTCAAAAAGTTTTGAACGATCATTGATAACCAAATGTTCGGTACCAAAATCAACCATAACCCGGCCAGGGCGCAGGGTGGTGATGATCAGATCTGCAAAAGTCGTATCAAAGGTTGTGATATCGATTTTGTCTTTGTCCAGTTCAAACCGGCGAACCGCATCACGCAGCCCGTCTGGGTTAAACAAAAATACATCGGGGCGACCGGTGCCGATCAGTTTGTCACGCGCGGCTGTGTCCGAGATCAGGTTTACCCCGGGGGGGGCGGCGCCGGGGGCAAACAAGAAATCATCTGCCGTTAGCATAATTGCCGGATCGCCAAATCCGGGTGGTTGAAAATTGATCTCGGTTAGCTCACCACGGATTGCGACAACATAGGTAAGCGTGTCAATTTGATAAATGAACACTTCCTCAAACGTGACGTTAAAATCGGAAAGATCAATCAGATCAATACCATCGTCAAAATCCATAATGGCGTCGCGTTTGCCATCGCGCCCTAGCACAAACACATCTGCGCCATCGTCACCGGTTAGTTTGTCACGCCTGTCGGTGTCGTTCAGTATGTCGTCACCTGTGGTGCCGGTAATAATCATTAAAATACCCCTCAAATTTACTCTGTATCTTAGCTGTTGCAAGGTTAAGGAATGCTTAACAAAAAAACCTAACCTTGTTGGGTTACAGGTTCAAACCCTTGCAATTCTGGCCCCTTGTGATACCCGTCTTTCAAACTCGAAATGGGGCGACAGATGGATGATATTGCGGGCCTAAAGGCCAGAATTTTAGGGCAGGTTGCTGATGCAGCTGATGAATCGGCGCTGGAAAGCCTGCGTGTGGCTGCCGTTGGTAAAAAGGGTGAAGTGTCATTGATGATGCGCGGCCTCGGCAAAATGACAGCTGAGGAAAAACAGGTGGCTGGTCCGGCGCTGAATGCTCTGAAAAATGAAATCAACTCAGCCCTGATCGCTCGCAAAGCCGCGCTTGGTGATGCCGCGCTTGAAGAACGCCTGCGCTCTGAATGGCTGGATGTTTCGCAACCCGCTCGCCCCGCGCAGCAAGGTACAATTCATCCCATCAGCCAAGTGACCGAGGAAATCACCGCGATTTTCGCAGATTTGGGTTATGGTGTTGCCGAAGGCCCACAGATCGAAAACGATTTCTATAATTTTGATGCGCTGAATATCCCGCCAGAACACCCCGCGCGGCAGGAATTTGACACATTTTACATGCACCGAGCGGATGGAGACAGCCGTCCACCGCATGTGCTGCGCACCCATACCAGCCCCGTGCAAATCCGCCATATGGAAAAACACGGCGTGCCTTGCCGTATTATTGCGCCGGGGCGGGTTTATCGCTCGGATTATGACAACACCCACACCCCGATGTTCCATCAGGTTGAGGGGTTGGCGATTGATACCGATATTTCCATGGCCAACCTGAAATGGACG
>CAZCDC010000064.1:0-13740 GCA_964497195.1 uncultured Rhodobacterales bacterium
AAAAACTGGGTTGTTGCCCGTTTGATGACAACCTATGTCGAGATTTTCCGCAATGTTCCTATTTTGCTCTGGATCGTTTTTGCGATTGCGATCATTCAGGATATTTTTCCGGTGCCGCGCGACTTTAAGGGTGACAATGCCACGGCCTCGATGCTTTTCAACGAATCCGTTGCCTTTACCAACCGTGGGTTTTACGTTCCCAGTCCGATTTGGCTACAAGGCTCTATGGTTGTCGTTATTGTGTTCATCTTATCCCTTATTGCCATTGGCATTTTTGGCAAATGGTCGTCTAAACGTCAGGAACTAACCGGCCAAATATTGCCGAATTTCTGGATCAAGCTTGGCATATTGATTATCCCTGTTGTGCTGGTTTTCTTTGTTATGGGCCAGCCAATTGAACTGGACTATCCGGCGTTTAAAAAATTCAACTTTGAGGGGGGCTTTTTTATCAGGGGTCCGTTCATTGCTTTGACATTGGCATTGTCGCTTTATACTTCGGCCTTTATTGCTGAGGCGGTTCGCTCTGGCATTCAGGCGATTAACAAAGGCCAGTCCGAAGCGGCGTTTGCGCTGGGCTTGCGCCCTAACCGCACTATGAGCCTGGTTGTTCTGCCACAAGCATTGCGGGTAATTATCCCGCCGCTGATCTCTCAATTCCTTAACCTGACCAAAAACTCGTCCTTGGCGACTGCGGTGGGGTATATTGAAATTACCGGGACACTTGGGGGCACAATCCTCAATCAAACCGGTCGAGAAATGGAATGTATTATGTTGTTGATGCTGGTTTACTTGTCGATATCCTTGTCGATTTCCGCCATTATGAACGTTTACAATAACTCTGTTAAACTTAAGGAGCGCTAAGATGACTGATCATTCTTTTGTTCGCACCGAAATGCTCTCTGAACAACCAGCACCCTTGGGTGAAACCGGGATTCTGCTATGGCTGAAAACCAACATGTTTTCCAGTATTGCCAATTCGGTTTTGTCTGTAGTTACAATCCTTGTGTTGTATTATCTCGGCGCTCACTTTTTTGCATGGGCCTATCAGCCATCCTGGAATTCCGGAGGTGTTCGTGAATGCTTTGACAGGCCTGATATCAATGGTGCTTGCTGGGGTGTTATTCCCGAACGGTTTAACCAGTTAATGTACGGGTTTTTCCCACGTGGACAACAATGGCGCATTAATCTCTCCTTTGTGCTTTTGCTGGTTGCTGTTGCGCCCGTGCTATATGATAAAATTCCGCGCAAAGTTATCATCTTTTCGTTGCTCTATCCGTTTTTGGCTTTTTGGCTAATCTGGGGTGATTCCCTTTGGGGGCCAATTGCTGCCTTGGCTGGTTTTGGCATTGCTTATCTTGCTATGCGGTACTTAACGCCGGTTGCAGGAAGCATTGTCGGTATCACCGCTGGTGTTCTTTTAGCGCTGGCGTGGTGGCTGTTTCTTGCTGTTGACGCGTCGGTTCTTGTGAATGGCATCATCCCGATTGAGCTGGAGATCGTTAAGTCCCGTGATATTGGCGGCTTGGCTTTGTCAATTATCATCGGGATTTCGGGCATCGCCTTATCTTTTCCGTTGGGTATCATTCTGGCGCTTGGCCGTCAGTCGGATATGTTCATCGTCAAGGTTCTGTCGGTTGGTTATATTGAGTTCATTCGCGGCGTGCCGCTCATTACCTTGCTATTTGTAGCATCGGTTTTGCTGAACTATTTCTTGCCACCTGGTACCAGCTTTGATCTGTTGTTGCGGGTTGTGATCGTTGTAACCTTGTTCTCGGCGGCATATCTTGCTGAGGTTGTGCGCGGCGGTCTTGCTGCTCTGCCAACCGGCCAATATGAGGCTGCCAATGCGCTTGGTCTTGATTACTGGAAATCCATGCGGTTGATCATTATGCCGCAAGCATTGAAAATCTCGATCCCGGGTATTGTGTCCAACTTTATCGGCCTGTTCAAAGATACGACACTTGTGTCGATCATTGGCCTGCTTGATCCGGTTGGCCTTATCAACGCCATTCGCGGCACTGCAGAATGGAAGGGCATCTTGTGGGAGCTGTATATCTTCATCGCAATTATGTTCTGGATTTTCACATTCGCAATGTCACGTTATTCCATGTATCTGGAGCGTAAGCTTCAGACTGGCCACTAAGGAGCCATAAAATGTCAGAAGCAACTCAAAAAGTAACCATGGAAGTGTCCGACGAGGTCGCGATCCAGATCACCGATATGAACAAATGGTATGGTGATTTCCACGTCCTGAAGGACATCAACATCACGGTAAACCGTGGCGAACGCATCGTGGTTTGCGGGCCTTCGGGTTCCGGCAAATCCACGCTGATCCGCTGCATTAACCGGCTGGAGATTCACCAAAAAGGATCAATCATTGTTGATGGAACCGAGCTTTCCTCGGATCTGAAAAACATTGATAAAATCCGGTCAGAGGTTGGCATGTGCTTTCAGCACTTTAACCTTTTCCCGCATTTGACCATTTTGGAAAATTGCACTTTGGCGCCAATCTGGGTGCGTAAAACACCCAAAAAAGAAGCCGAAGAAATCGCGATGCATTTCCTTGAAAAAGTGAAGATCCCTGAGCAGGCCATGAAATACCCCGGCCAGCTTTCGGGTGGTCAGCAACAACGTGTGGCGATTGCGCGGTCCTTGTGCATGAAACCCCGCATCATGTTGTTTGATGAACCAACATCAGCACTTGACCCGGAAATGATCGCTGAGGTGCTGGACACCATGGTGCAACTGGCCGAAGAAGGCATGACCATGATCGTGGTAACCCACGAAATGGGTTTTGCGCGCAAAGTGGCCAACCGCGTGATCTTTATGGATCAGGGCCAAATTGTCGAGCAAAACGAGCCGGCAGAGTTCTTCGACAATCCTAAATCCGAACGTACCCAGTTGTTCTTGTCCCAAATTCTGGGCCACTAAAACAACCCAACCTAACAAAAAAAGGCCGGAGCATTTGCTCCGGCCTTTTTCGTTTTCATGTTCTAAAGTTCTCTGGTTACAATTCCCGTGGCGTTACATAATCCACAAATTTCCCAGACCCATTGCTAACCTCACCCCAGTTTTCAGCTTTGAAATCCAGCACTGTTACCGCGCCGGTTGGGTATTTTTGAAATGCTTCATGGGCTGGTGGCGGGTCACGGCGCAAATCGCGGGCAAATTCTCCAATGCCCGGCATATGGCCCAACATCATCACTACGTCACCAACGCTGGATTGCAGCTGTTGCAACATCGTGCCACCACCTGCCAGATAAAGATTATCCTCAAACCGTGTTTTGGCATCTTTGCCCAGAATTTCCGAAATACCACTCCATGTTTGCACGCAACGGATTGCACTGGATGAAACTACCTCGTCCGGCATATATCCTTTTTGGTTCAACCAAGTGCCTAGTTTGGTGGCCGCCGCGCGCCCGCGACCATTAAGGGGCCGCGATTTATCCGCGCTTGCCCCGCTGGACCAGCTGGATTTTGCGTGGCGGATAAGGATAAGTCGTTTCATGCTGGGGCCTTTCGGTGAAAATATGACATATGAAACGCTGATTGCGCCTCGCTCCGGTCAGATTGTCCAACCGGACAAGCCCATCGCACGGCGCAACCGCGCGTCATGCATTGGTCTCCGGCATTAGTATCCAGAAAAACATGGCAGGCGGCAACATTATAATTGTCTTTTATCAAAGCCTTGCAAGGGCAGGATGTTAGACAAGGTTTTTCAACGCATATTTCGCAAGGCGATTGAGCAATTTCAGATTGGTCAAAAGGTTCGGCAAACCCGAGCGCGCCGCGAAAAGAAACAAAAAGCCCAGCGTCTTTGTGCACCAGAATTTGCACCGGAGATTGGAAAGTTTCCCCCGATTGCAGCGCCCAACTGATAAAAGGATGATAAGGCGGCCCGCCAAACGGAAAGATGGCCTCAGCGCCAAAACCAGTGGCAATCGCGCTTAAAACCCGCACCGACCAGCGATCAATCGGGTCCGCAGCGCCATCACAAAATTCAGAACTTTTTTGAAAAACATCCCAAAACCGTTGGCCGTCTGGTCCAATCAGAAACAGGGTTTTATACGGTACCCCAGCGGGATGAAGCCCCCCCAGCACACGCAACCCATATGGGTTAAGTGCTGCGTCTATAGCTTGTCGATGGGTAGTTTTAGGGTCCATACCAGATTACTAGGCTTGTCATCCTGCCAGCGCAAGCCAACCGTCATGCCCAGCTGGCCTTTGTTTGGCTCTGCTGTGAATGTGCGAAACAGATGATCCCAGATGGATACGGAAAACCCGTAATTGCTGTCATGCTCGACGCGAATATCGGAATGGTGAATGCGGTGCATGTCCGGCGTGACAATAAAGCGGCGCAAGACACGATCTACCTTGATTGGCAGTTTAATGTTGGCATGGTTAAACATTGCCGCACCGTTCAGGATGACTTCAAATATCACGACCGCGACGGCGGCAGGCCCCAATAGAAACACTAATGCAACCTTATAGAGCATTGATAAAAGGATCTCGATCGGGTGAAACCGAAAACCGGAGGAAACATCAAGATCACGATCCGAGTGATGCACGCGGTGAAATCGCCACAGGAAATTGACCTTATGAGTTACCAGATGCTGGAACCAAATCGCCCAATCCAGAATGATCACTGCCAGCAATAATTCGGCCCAAATTGGCAAATCAACAATATTGAACAGGCCCCAGCCAATGGACGTCGCGTAATGCGCTGCGCCAACAGCGATCACAATCGGGGTAAGTATTGCCATGCCGTTTAGCATAAAGCTGTAAATGACCAGCAAAAGCCAGTTGGTTGTCCAGCGTTTTACTTGGCTTTGCACACGGTTTCGGCGCGGGAATACATATTCTAGAAGGCCAAAAAGGCCAAAAAGCCCTAAAAATACCACAAGGCGGATTGTTTGTTCATTTTCCATAAAACCTAATTGCCCCGCGCGCATATTGTTTTCAAGTCATATATTCGTGAAACCGAATGTAGGGTGGGGTTCAGCCCGCCATTACGCGCGAATAATCGACCCTGCGCCAACCGGCGTAAACAATTCCAACAGTAATGAATGCGGCGCGCGCCCATCCAGAATAACCACGGCGCGAACCCCGCCCTCGATTGCGGCCAAAGCAGTTTCGGTTTTGGGGATCATGCCGCCAGAAATTATGCCATCCGCAGTCAATTGCCGCACCGTGTCCGGCGTTAGCTCTGTCACAATGTCGCCGTCTGCGTCCTTGACGCCCGCCACATCGGTTAACAAAAGCAAGCGATCCGCCTGTAATGCCGCTGCAATGGCCCCCGCCGCAGTATCGCCATTAATGTTATAGGTCTCGCCGTCGCGGCCCATGCCAATCGGCGCTACAACCGGAATAAAATCGGTTTCACGAAAATTATTGATCACGGCAGGGTCGATCTCAACAGGTTTGCCCACCAAGCCCAGTTTTGGGTCTGCTGGTTCACAGATAATCAGGTTGGCATCCTTGCCCGACAGGCCGACAGCCTTGCCGCCCTCTGCGTTAATCGCGGCCACAATACGTTTGTTGACTGAGCCGGAAAGCACCATTTCAACCACTTCCATCGTGGCTTTGTCTGTCACCCGTTTGCCATCCACAAATTCGGATTTTACACCCAGTTTTTCCAGCATCGCGTTAATCATCGGCCCGCCGCCATGCACAATTACGGGATGCACATTGGTTTGTTTCATCAACACGATGTCACGCGCGAACCGTTCCATGGCTGCATCGTCGCCCATGGCGTGGCCGCCAAATTTAATGACAATTGTGGCGCCATCGTAACGCTGCAAAAACGGCAGTGCCTCGGATAAAGTGCGTGCAGTGGCGATCCAGTCGCGGTTCATGGCTGTTGATTTCTCCATTTTGTCAGCTTAACGGCTTATTCCATGGTGGCAATAGTTGTGCGCAGAACATCCAGACCGATATTTTTGTCGGAACTTGTCGCAATAATTTCAGGATAGGCCGCCGGATATTTCTGCAAAACCTTTTGGGTCATCATCAGAACCTTTGAATAATCCCCCTTGGAGGGCTTATCAATCTTGGTCAGAACCACCTGAAACGTCACGGCAGAATCGCCCAGCAAAGCCATGATTTCCTCATCCACAGCTTTTGGTCCGTGCCGCGCATCTACCAGCAAAAATACGCGCCGCAATGTGGCGCGCCCCATCAGATATGCCTTTAGCAGCCGCTGCCACTTGGCAACAACAGGCACAGGCGCATTGGCAAAGCCATAGCCCGGCAAATCAACCAGATAATGGCTGTCCATCAACGTAAAATAATTGATTTCCTGCGTGCGGCCCGGTGTGTTGGAGGTCCGCGCCAGAGATTTTCGGCCTGTTAATGCGTTGATCAATGTGGATTTTCCCACGTTTGATCTGCCGGCAAAACAAACCTCCATGCGATCTGCTGCCGGCACACCGTCCATCGCCACGACACCTTTTAGGAAATCGGAATTCCCGGCAAAAAGAATGCGGCCTTTTTCTGATGATAAATAGTCAGGCACTGGTGCCAAAGGAAATTGAATCATAGGATATGCGCCCCGTCATATTGATCAACACCGCCGGTTTTGATTACCTCGGCCAATACACCAAAATCTGTATGACCCCAGTTATTTTCCAAAATATCCAGCGTTGGTACGTTTTGTTTGCCTGTCAACGGATCGACAGTAGTGGCCATGCAGCGGGTGATATGTTCGCGAATAACCACATGCGCCTCACCGATACGCATGGTTTTGCCAATCCATGTCCGTTCTTCCCACGCATCAACACCGTCCAGCCAGATATTGCCGCGAAACCGTTCCACCGCCATTGGCCGCCCGGCTTTGTGCGATAATTCCTGCAACGATGCGAGGTTGAGGATTGAAATATACGGATTGTTATTGTCGGTCATGCCTTGGGTTGGTGCCTTGATCAATGCCGCGGGTTGGGCGCGATTATCTGGTACAAACTGCGAAACCCATGCAATAAATCCGGCATGTTCATCCGCATTTTCGGGGTTAAACCGAAAAGGAGGATGAACAGGATGTTTTAGCACCATCACATCATCCGGCACATACTGGGTGATGCTGATTGCCTGCAATTCCGGTGCCTTGGCCCCGCGAATAAAGTTACCGCAATTCGCCCATTCTGGCGCGTCCATGTCAAACTTTGATGCCTCATGGATTACCGCAAACATACGATCTCCCAGCATTGTTTGCCCCACAACCAGCTTGATAAAATCAAGGCTGGTACGGCCAACACCTTTTATGGGGTGGCAAAATATATGTTCGACCGAGGGCATGCACTAGTCAGCTTTCTTCTTTTTAAAGCCGGAAAGAATGTTGCCAAACACGTCCGGTTTCACCCCTTGAGAGAGCATAATCAGATATTGCTGAATGAACGTAATAGTGTTGTTGGCCACCCAGTAAATAACCAGACCCGACGCAAAATTGCCCAGCATGAACATAAATACCCATGGCATCCACGCAAAAATCATCGCTTGGGTTTTGTCGGTGGGGGCTGGGTTCAGCTTTTGCTGCATCCACATTGTAATGCCCATCAACACAGGGAATAGCCCGATAGAAATTAGGCTCGGCGCCCATGAAACATCATAGGGCAGTAGGCCGAACAGGTTGATCCAGCTGGATGAATCCGGCGCAGAAAGATCTTGTATCCACCCAAAAAACGGCGCGTGATACATCTCGATCGTGACATATAATACTTTGTAAAGGCTAAAGAAAATCGGAATTTGTAACAGAATTGGCAGACAGCCGGCCGCAGGGTTAACTTTTGCGTCCTTATACAGCTTCATCATGTCTTTTTGCATCTGCTGTTTGTCGTCGCCATTGCGTTCCTTCAGCTTGGCCATTTCAGGTTGTAGCTTTTTCATCTTGGCCATGGATACAGCGGATTTATATGCCAAGGGGAACAAAATCAGTTTTACGATCAATGTCAGGCCAATGATTGCAACGCCCATATTGCCGACAAAACCATGAATGGTTCCCAGTAACCACTGCATTGGTTTGGTAATGAAATAGAACCAGCCCCAGTCAACCGCATCAATAAATTGATCAATTTGGCGGTCGGCCTCATAGGCTTTGATGGTGTCCACCACTTTTGCCCCGGCAAATAACGAGGTGGTGATCTGGGTTGTTTGTCCTGCCGGAACCAGCATTGGCGCAATACGCATATCCGCGCGGAATGTGTGTTTGTCGGTTGAATATTTTGCAACCGAGCTAAACCCCTGTCCGGGTTGCGGGATAAGCGTGGTCATCCAGTATTGATCAGTAAAGCCAATCCAGCCATTTGCCTGCACCTCAACAATGCTAACAGGTCCTTCGGCGGCCACATCAAAATCCGGCATGTCGTCGTAATTGATTTCCTCGATCTCGCCGTCCTGAGCGCGTACAACGCCTTCGTGCAGCAGATACAGGCCCAAAACATCCGGTTCGCCGTGGCGCGCGATAAACCCGTATGGCGCCAGCGAAACATCAATACTGCCGGTGTTTTCGACCGATTGGTTGATATCAAACATATAATGGTCATCTACCGTAATGGTGCGGCGGAAAATCAACCCGTTTTCGCTTTCCCATTTCAGGGTGACAGGGCTGTTTTCGGTTAATACATCCCCGGATTCCACAGCCCATACCGTGTTGGCATTTGGCACATTTGTAATGTTTTCCGTTGTGGTTGGCGCCCAGCCCCATAATACATAATAAGGGTTTGGCGCATTGGCGGGCGATAGCAATGTAATCTTGTTGCTCTCATCGCCAAGGGTCACATTATATTCCAGCAAGCGCAGATCATCGATACGACCACCCGTAAGCGAAATCGACCCTGCCAGGCGCTCGGTGCGAATATTGATCCGGTCAGTTGTTGCCAAAGCATTATCACGCGTGTCCTCGATCAATTCACCCAAATTTGGCAAAGCCGCAATGGCAGCAGCACCACCAGCAATGGGCACGGCTGTGTTGCCATTTAAGGTCAAAGGCACCGCAACACCGTCAACCATTATGGTTTCAATCGGAGCCTCTTCATCCGGGGTTGGAAACAGCACAAACCAGCCAAGCATGACAAGCATGCTCAGCGCGATGGCAAGAATCATATTTTTGTTTTGGTCGTCCATGGGATGCTCTGCTTTTTGGGTGGAATCTGTTCAGGGGTTTCAACAGGGCAATGGCCCAAAGGTCAAGGGTTTTTGCCCTATTAGCCCTGTTTTGTGATGTTTCTGGTCAAGGATTTAAAGTCAAACATGTCAGGGTCCAGCAAATGGCTCGGGTTGCCGTTGGTCAAAGCCTTGAAAATCACATTGCGCCGCCCCGGGCTATTGGTTTCCCAGCCATCCAGCATTCGTTTGATTTGCTGGCGTTGCAGCCCGTCTTGGGATCCGCATAAATCACAGGGAATAATTGGGTAATCCATTGATTTAGAAAACTTTTCGCAATCAATTTCTGCCACAAGAGCCAAGGGGCGGTAAACATAAAGATCACCTTCGTCATTGACCAGCTTTGCCGGCATAGACGCCATTTTTCCGCCATGGAAAAGATTCATGAAAAATGTTTCCAGCATGTCATCGCGGTGATGGCCCAGCACCACAGCCGAACAGCCTTCCTCACGCGCGATACGATAAAGATTTCCGCGCCTAAGGCGGGAACACATGGCGCAATACGTACGCCCTGCGGGCACCTTGGATTTCACAATAGAATAGGTATCCTGATACTCGATCCGGTGCGGCACCTTCATGCGTTCCAGAAATTCCGGCAGAACAGTTTGCGGAAACCCCGGTTGTCCCTGGTCCAGATTACAGGCCAGAATCTCCACGGGCAATAGGCCGCGCCATTGTAACTCAGTCAGGGCAGCCAGCAAAGTATAACTGTCTTTGCCCCCCGACAGACACACTAACCAACGTGCGCCACGTTCAATCATGCCATAGGTCTCAATCGCTTCACGGGTTTGGCGAATGATCCGTTTGCGCAGCTTTTTGAAACTGGTTGACGACGGTGCGCCCTCAAACAAGGGATGGATTTCATTTGAATCAAGCATGTTGCGCTGAATAGCCCAAAGTGGCGCAAGGAACAAGGGAGCTCTCCCGCCCTTCGGTTGGGCCACGCCTCACTTCGTTCGGAGACCCGCTGCGTGCGCAGCATTATACAAACCGCTAACCCTTGCTATTTTTCATCTTTGTCAGGCACCGGGTCATACCCGTCTGACCCGAACGGATGACAACGCCCGATGCGTTTTGCCGCCAGATAACTGCCTTTAAGCGCACCGTGTTTTTCCAAGGCTTCCATCGCATAGGCGCTGCATGTCGGTTGATACCGGCAATTGCGCCCGACCCAAGGCGATCCCAAAAGCCGATAGGCCCGCACAGGCACAGATACAACAAAGGCAAGTGGTGTCATTGTTCGGGCTTTCTGGGTTTTGGCTTTCTGGTTGCATGAACTTTCAGCATCGCGGCCTCAAGGTCTTGCACCATTACCTGATAATTCCGTGTCGCAGTTTCAACCCGTCGTCCAACCAGCACGTAATCCCAACCTGAACTGCCTGTCACAGGAATTACCGCACGGGCAATTTCGCGCAAGCGGCGTTTGGCACGGTTACGTGCCACAGCGTTGCCTACTTTTTTGGAACATGTGTATCCAATCCGAATATTCGAATCGGCGGTTTCATCAGTATTGCGTCGCCGCGCTTGCAAAATGAATCCTGCTGTTGCCTGCCGCCTTGCCCGTGAGGCCTTTAAAAAATCGGCACGTTGTCTAAGCGTAGACACAGAAAATGACACCGCCGGAGACGCAACCGTGGCGGCCTGAATTTCAGGAGCCCGTGGCGTTTCCGGCGGTGTCATAAATTATTGCCTTAAAAAACGGGTTTTACGCCGACAATTCCTTACGGCCCTGCGCGCGACGGCGATTCAGGATTTTGCGACCATTTTTGGTGGCCATGCGCGAACGGAAACCGTGGCGGCGTTTGCGAACAAGGTTGCTCGGCTGAAATGTACGTTTCATATCAATTCTCCTACACGGCCGCGATTCCACAGATTCGCAGCTAGAAATTCTTCAAGCCGTTCAATAGGCGCGCTGGCGCGGGAAGTCAATTCTTTGAAACCGATTATTTGAAATATTCCACAGGCCGTAAACCCGAAAACTGAAACATTAGCGCACAAGCGATCAAGGCCGCGTGAGAGGCCTTTCGCTGCGTGCAAAGATGCCGCAAATAGGAGAGTGTGAAACGCAATGAATCGGAAATGATGATGGCGATTAATGAAAACCAAAGCCCAGCCAAATCCATGCTAAAGAAATTTGCTCCGCTTGGGCTTATTATTCTGGCAACAATCTTTGTCTATCTCAAATTTGGCGATTACCTGTCGTTTGAGGCTCTGTCGGATAACCGTGAGGCGTTAATCACATGGCGCGACAGCAACTATGTGCTGGCGGCGGCGGTATTTATGTTGGTCTATATTGCAGCGGTCAGCTTTTCCCTGCCGGGCGGGTTGTTTTTATCGCTGGGTGGCGGGTTCCTGTTTGGCGTGGTTCCGGCCACAATCATGGTGGTGATTGCAGCCACCATTGGGGCAACGGCAATTTTTCTAGCGGCAAAAACCGGGCTTGGCGATGGGCTACATGCTAAATTAACCCAAAATGGCAATGGTCTTCTGGCCAAGATGGAAAAAGGCTTGCGGGAAAACGAAATCAGTTATTTATTTATCATGCGGCTGGTTCCCGCCGTGCCGTTTTTTGTGGCTAACCTTGCGCCCGCGTTTCTGGGCGTGTCGCTGCGTAATTATGTATTCACCACGTTTTTTGGCATTATTCCGGGCACGACTGTGTTTGTGTGGGTTGGCTCTGGCCTTGGTGAAGTATTCGCCAAGGGTGGCACGCCCAACCTTGGTATTATCTTTGAATGGCAAATTCTCGGGCCAATATTGGCGCTCAGCGCATTATCTGCCCTGCCAATCATCTTGAAAAAATTCCGTAAAAAGGTCTGAGCCATGAAAACCATAAAAACCGATATGTGTATCATCGGCGCGGGTTCCGGCGGGCTGTCCACCGCTGCTGGAGCCGTTCAAATGGGCGCTGATGTTGTGCTGCTTGAGGGCGGCAAAATGGGCGGTGATTGTTTGAATTATGGCTGTGTGCCCTCCAAAGCACTGCTGGCCGCAGCCAAACACGCCCATGCCATGACAACAGGCGGGCCGTTTGGCATTAAACCTGTCAAAGCCAATGTTGATTACGCTGCCGCAAAGGCGCATGTGGCAAATGTAATTGCCGGCATCGCGCCACATGATTCCGTGGAACGGTTTGAGGGCCTCGGCATTAATGTCATTACCGAATATGGCCGGTTTATCTCATCGCGTGAAATTCAGGCTGGCGATACCATCATCAAGGCGCGCCGTTTTGTGATTGCTACAGGGTCCAGCCCGTTTGTGCCACCAATCCCCGGTCTTGAGACGGTGCGGCATTACACAAATGAGGATATTTTTCAGCTTACTGAAAAACCCGAACATCTGGTTGTAATTGGCGGTGGTCCCATCGGCATGGAAATGGCGCAGGCGCACAAACGGCTGGGCTGTAAGGTCACGGTATTGGAGGGCTTTAAGGCGCTGGGCAAAGATGACCCCGAACTAGCCGCGATTGCCCTGGAACGGATCCGCGCCGAGGGGGTCGAGATTATTGAAGGGGCGATGGCCTCGGAAATCACCGCTGAAAACGGCATTACGGTTAAAACCAAAGACGGGCCGTCTTATACCGGATCACATCTGTTAATGGCGGCTGGGCGCAAACCCAATATTGACAAGCTGGACCTGAACAAAGCCGGCATTGAATTTGACCGCCAAGGGATTACCGTTGGCGCCAATATGAAGACCAGCAATAAACGGGTTTATGCGATTGGCGACGTGGCGGGGGGGCTGCAATTCACCCATATGGCGGGGTATCATGCGGGGGTTATTATCAAATCCGCCTTGTTTGGCCTGCCGTCAAAATCCTCCAACGCGCATATCCCGTGGGCGACTTATACAGACCCCGAGATTGCCCAAGTCGGTCTGACCGAGGCCGAAGCAGTGGCCAAACACGGCCAAGCGCTAGAGGTATTGCGGTTTAATTACGCTGAAAACGACCGTGCCCGCGCCGAATTGAATACTACGGGTCTGATCAAGGTCATGGTTGTCAAAGGCCGCCCTATCGGTGCCTCTATTGTGGGCAATCAAGCCGGAGAGCATATCACCCTTTGGTCGTTGGTTATCGCCAACAAACTCAAAATCGGAGCGGTGGCGGCGATGGTGGCGCCTTATCCAACCTACGCCGAGATCAGCAAACGCGTTGCCGGATCATACTATACCCCGCGTCTGTTCCAATCGGAGCGTGTCAAAAAATTCGTACGTTTTGTACAGCGGTTTTGATCGCTTGCCCCCGGCGCTGTCTGCCCCTAAACTCCGCTCATAATTAGATCGGGGAGACCCCATGTTTTTTAATTCACTATCCGGTCGATTTTTGCTGCTGACCATTGTTTTTGTGATGCTGGCCGAGGTGTTTATCTTTGTGCCCTCGGTTGCGCGTTTTCGTATGGATTACCTGCAAGAACGTCTTGATCTGGCGCAGCTTGCATCATTGGCCCTGCTGGCCACACCCGATGATATGGTTACACCGGAACTGGCGGATGAATTGCTGAAAAACGCTGAGGTATTGAACATTGTGTTACGGCGCAATGAAATGCGTGAACTCATCCTGTCGCGGCCGCTTAATGCTCCGATTTC
>CAZCDC010000065.1:0-13569 GCA_964497195.1 uncultured Rhodobacterales bacterium
GGCACAATCGCGGTTTCGCCGCAGCCGCGCACACCGTAAGGGTGGCCGGGGTTTGGCACCTCGATTATAACGGTGTCGATCATTGGTAAATCGGAGGCAACGGGAATACGATAATCAAGAAAACCGGCGTTTTGTAGCTTGCCATCGTCACCATAAATATATTCTTCGTTCAAGGCCCAGCCAATGCCTTGCACCGCGCCGCCTTGCATTTGGCCCTCAACATAGGACGGGTGGATGGCTTTGCCGACATCCTGAAAAACCGTGTAGCGTTTGATGCTGGTAAATCCGGTTTTTGGGTCTACTTCGGTATCAACCAGATGCACACCAAAACTAACGCCGGCTTTATCCGGCGCGCCCTCATGATGGCCGGCAATAGGCCCGCCGGTGCGGCCTGAATTAGCGGCGATTTCTTTTAGTGACAGCGGCGGAAAATCACCGGCATTATGGCCGGTTGGATGCACCGCGCCGTCGATCCATTCAACCGCGTCCACATCAATGCCCCATGTTTTGGCGGCGCGTTTGCACATCTCGGATTTGGCGGCTTTGGCGGCGTTGATGGTGGCAATGCCAACCGCAAATGTCACGCGGCTGCCATCTGTTACATCGGAAAAACCGACCGAGGCTGTATCGCCGATGATGGTTTTGATTTTCTCGTAGGGAATGCCGAGTTCTTCGGCGGCCATCATGCTGATGGAAGCGCGCGAACCGCCGATATCGGGATTTCCCTCAATTATATTAACAGTGCCATCGGCATTGATTGCCATAGAAACAGATACTTGGCCGCCAAAATTAAACCAGAACCCACAGGAAACACCACGGCCCTGATTGGGGCCAAGGGGTGCTGAATAATGCGGGTGGGCTTTGGCGGCCTCCAGTGCGTCAACCAATCCGATCGCCTTGAAAGTTGGGCCGTATGATGATTTTGTGCCTTCGCGTGAAGCATTCAAAATGCGCACATCGATTGGGTCTAATCCCAGCTCAGCCGCCAATTCACCTACAACTGCCTCAACCGCATAAACCGCCATTGGCGCGCCGGGGGCGCGGTATGAAATCATTTTGGGGCGGTTGGTCATCACGTCCCAGCCCTCGGCCCGCACATTTTCCAGATCATAGGCTGCAAAGGCGCTCATCGCGCCCATCATCACCATCTGGTAAGGAAACGCACCGCCCTGATAGCGCAATTTTGCATGGCCTGCGATCATTTTTCCATCACCATTCATGCCAATTTTGATGTCCATTGAGGCCGACATGGTGGGACCGGAGGCGCGGAAAACCTCGTCGCGCGACATCACCAGTTTTACCGGTTTGCCGGATTTTCGTGACAACATCAGCGCCACGGGTTCGATAAATACGGTGGTTTTGCCACCAAACCCACCGCCAATTTCCGAGGCAGTTACGCGCAGTTGGCTTTCATCCATGCCCATGATTTCAGCACAGATTTCCCGCACCATATAATGGCCCTGAGTAGAGCACCACAAATCGGCTTTGCCATCCGCGCCCATGTTGGCCAAACAGGCATGGGGTTCTATATAACCTTGATGGGTGGCGGCAGTTTTGAAACTGCGTTCAATGACTTTGTCGGCTTTGGCAAAACCCGCCTCAACATCGCCGTGGCCAAAATCACAATAATAAACCACATTGCCAGGCGTGCCCGCAGCAACCGAACGGTGCTGGCGATTTTTGTGCAAAACCGGCGCGTCGGGTAACATTGCCGCGTCGACATCGGTGACATGGGGCAGGATTTCATATTTAACAGTGATCAATTTTAGTGCCTTGGCGGCAATGGCTTTGCTGATTGCTGCCACGGCGGCGACCGCGTGGCCATCATAAAGTGCCACGCCATTTGCCATACAATTATGCATGGTATCGCGGGTGGCTTTGCTGGCGACATCATTAAAATCATCCGAGGTAATAACTGCCTTGACCCCTGCGAGGGCCTCCGCCGCGCTGGTGTCAATCGAGACAATGCGCGCATGAGCGTGGGGGCTGCGCAAAATGCGGCCGTGCAACATTCCGGTGGCAAATGTATCAGCGCCAAACAACGCTTTGCCGGTTACTTTTTCAATACCATCGGGGCGCACAGGCCGCGTGCCAAGGACTTTGAATTCACGTTTCACATTCATAATTTATTCCCCCCGCATTTCAGCAGCCGCGCTAAGAACCGAGCGGATGATTTTGTCATAGCCGGTGCAACGGCACAGATTTCCCGCCAGCCAATACCGCGTTTCTTCCTCGGTTGGATCGGGGTTCTTTTCCAGCAATGCTTTGGCTGCGATCAAAACACCGGGGGTGCAAATACCGCATTGCAAGGCCGCGCCCTCAAGCAAATGCCGCTGCAAGGGATGCAGCGCGTCACCGTTCGCCATGCCCTCAATCGTTGTGACCGCGCTGCCGTTGACCTCTGCGCCTAGAACCAGACAGGAACAGACGAGGCGCCCGTTGAGCGTCACGCTGCACGCACCGCAATCACCGGTGCCGCAGCCTTCTTTTGAACCGGTCATTCCGAGCTGGTCCCGCAGCACATCAAGCAATGTTTCGTCGGGTTCACATAAGAATTCGACATGATCGCCGTTTATTTCAGTGGATACGTGGATTTTGCTCATAATGTGCCTCCGGCGCGTTGATAGGCTATTTTTGCAGCACGACAGGCCAGAACCCCCGCGACTTTGGTGCGGAACTCAATGGTGCCACGTTTATCATCGATGGGGCTGCACGCTGCACGGCACGCGGCCGCAAGGTTTTCAAGCGCATTTTTGTCAAGCTTGGAGCCTAGGATTGCTTTTCGCGCCTCAGCCACCAAAATAACGGTCGGAGCCACCGCACCAAGCGCGATTTGTGCGGCGGTAATGGTGCCTTCTGCATCAAGGCTTAGGTTCACACCAGCGGATGCAACCGCAATGTCCATTTCAGTTCGCGGGATGAATCGCAGATATGCGTCACCCGAACGCGGGTAATGTTTAGGAATATATATCGCTGTAACCAATTCGTTTTTGGCTAAATTTGTCTTGCCGGGGGATTTTGGTATATCTTTCACTAAAAGTTGACGGCGGCCTTTTGGGCCTATTGTTTCGACATATGCACTGGCGGCAACCAAGGCCGGCACCGCATCCGCCGCTGGCGATGCATTGCATAGGTTTCCCACCAATGTTGCACGGCCCTGCACCTGCGTAGAACCGATAAGTTCCATGGCCTCAACAACGCCAGGCCAGGCAGCTTTTAGGTCGGAATTTTCCCCCATTTCGGCACCTGAAACAGCTGCGCCTATGCGATACCCGTCAGGGGTATTTGAAATTTGTTTTGCATCAGGTATATTCTTGATATCAATCAATAAATCAGGAGATACGATTCCCAATTTATGTTGAACCAATACATCCGTTCCGCCTGCAAGAATTCTTGCGATTCCCTGTTCAGATACAAGCAAACCCACCGCTTGTTCAAAGCTATCAACAACCTCATATCGCATAGCAATTTCCCTAAAAAAGTTCAGCCCGACTGTGAGCCGATATTTTGAAATTCGCAAGCCAAAATTAGCAAAGTTTTTGACAATTCTGAGACCAAGGAGCACATAAAAAATACCATGATACATCACGGGTCAAAGACAAATAGTGACAAAATTGTCAGTATTTGCTTTAAAAATGTTTCGCTAGCTATTGAAATAATTGTTTTTTTTGCTAAGCTTTCCGAAATTCAGTAATCTTGACCAGTGCCCGAAAAAACGCTTTTGCTAACAAGGAACAAAATTGTGAAACTATCTCGTCTCGCTTCGATTATTTTGGCAGGGTTTTCTGCCATTGCTACGCCGGCCTTCAGCCAAGAGGTGTGGATCACGCCGGAAATACCTTTTGTTGAGCTGGAAATTGGCAATGATTTTATCGTGATTGAACGCAATCAGGATAATTCCGCAGTGATCGCCGCTGCGTTTGCAAAAACGTCACGGCCTTGCCCACCCTTTTGCGTGCATCCAATGTCCGCAGGTGAAGGTGTTGAAACTGTTGGTGAAATTGAACTCATTAATTTCCTTGAGAGTAATGTCCAACAACAAGACGGGTTTTTAGTAGATTCGCGCACCGCAAATTTCTTTAGCGCAGGAACAATCCCTGGGGCCATTAATTTGCCATTCAATTTGTTTACACCCTCAAGCCAAAATCCCTTTTTAACGCCTATGCTGACACAGCTAAACGGGCAGCAATTGGGTAATGGTAACTGGGATTTCAGCGCTTCGCCCGATCTTCTGTTATTTTGCAATGGACCGTGGTGCGATCAATCTCCGCGGGCTATTCGCAATCTTTTGGCGCTGGGATATCCGCCTGAAAAATTGTTTTATTACCGTGGCGGCATCCAGAATTGGCTAATGTTGGGATTAACAATTCATGTCCCCTAAGCGGTTATTTTGTAAATCTTAACCTTTGATAGAGTAAATGATGAAATTCAACCTTTTGGCGGGGTAAATAATGAAACCGATTCAAAGTGTGATTCCTGAACGTTTGGTTTTTGCCTTCTGTTTTATACTGCTGGCAAGTACAGCGAATGCCTATTCAAATGGTAGCGCAACACTGACAAACCCAAAAGGGGTTTTCGGGCTGGAATACGCGCAAGCCCAGATAAATACACTAAATGAATCTGACCTGCGGCGGCTAAATTTCTATACCGGCCGCGCTATTGAGGCGCTCGCTGATCTAGCGGATGAGGATGCGTTAGCGGGGCAAAATGGCGGCGCGCTTTCAGGCAATACCGTGGCTGCTTTACGCGATGCAATCACACGATTGATTGATGCGGGGCGGCGATCCGGCTTGTCCCAAAACGATGTAGCGGATTATTTCCTTTTAGCGTCGGACACACGTTTTGCCCAAAATATTCCATTAGCATTGCAAGGTGCAGGTGGCAGCATTGATGCGCGCGCCTTGTTTGACGGCATAACAAACCGCGCTGAACTAGCCGCTAATCCACAGGTTGATATTGATTATCTGGCATTATTAGATGCCGAAAGCGCCGGTCTTGACCTTGGGATTGGCGCTAATGCCACAACCGTTCAACCGGGTGAAACCGTAATCATCGCCAGTGGGCCGCAACCTCGGCAAGGTGCAAATTCTGCGTCAATTGCCATCATTGAACGTGTCGTTGTTGACGGCGAAACCTGGCGTATCGAGGTTGTTCGCGGCGACAATCTTGCTGCTTATGCCGCTGCTATTTACGGTGATTCACTGTCATATCGGCTGATTTTCAATGCAAATACCCGCGTTCTGATCAACGCGAACACGCTTGAGGTCGGGCAGGTTATTACCTTGCCAAAACCCTAAGGCAGCTTTTGCAGCAAAGGCAACAATTTCCCCATATCCGGCCCATGTGCTTGACCAGTTAACGCCAACCGAAGTGGCATAAACAAGCTGCGACCTTTACGGCCCGTTTCCTGCTTTACCAAATTTGTCCATTCCTTCCAGCTAGTTACATCATGTGGCTTTGTCGGAAGTAGCGCCAGAGCCAGACTGACAAATTCTTTGTCTTCCTCGGCTATCATCGGTTCAGCCCCGTTTTTGCACAATGCCCACCATTTTGCCAATTCATCCGTTTTGTCGATATTTTCACGAATGGCCATCCAAAAAGCTTCAGCCAAATCGCTGGGTATGCCAATTTCAGTCAATATATCGGCCATATCTTCAGCCGACCGACCATGCAGCAGCTTGGCGGTCAAGGGACCCAAATCCTGTTCATCAAATTTGGTCGGCGAGGCACCAAAATGGCCCATCTCAAAACCGGCGCAAACCGGCGCCATGTCATCATGCAAGTCAACCGGGTCTGACGACCCAAGCCGCGCCATCATTGAAATTATCGCCATTGGCTCAACACCATTTGCGCGAAAATCCCGCAAACTAAGGCTGCCCAGACGTTTCGAGAGCGCCTCACCTTGGGGGCCGGTTAGCATGGAGTGATGCGCAAATGCAGGCATTTCGCCGCCAATAGCCCTGATAATTTGAATCTGGGTGGCAGTATTGGTCGTGTGATCTAACCCACGCACAACATTGGTTATTTTCATATCTGTATCATCGACTACAGATGCCAGTGTATACAATACCTGCCCATCCGCACGGATTAGAACAGGATCCGAAAGGCTGGCAGCATCAATGCTTTGCGCACCCAGAATTCCGTCCTCCCACTCAATCCGTTCATGGTCGAGCTTAAAGCGCCAATAGCTACCGCGCTCCGCCCGAAACGCATCTTTTTCAGCCTCGGAAAGCGCCAGACTGGCGCGATCATAAACCGGAGGCTTGCCCATGTTCAATTGTTTTTTACGTTTTAGATCAAGCTCAACAGGCGATTCAAAACACTCATAAAGCCGCCCCATATCGCGCAATTTTTGTGCAACATCAGCATAACGCTCTAGCCGAGAGGATTGGGTTTCAACGCGGTCCCATGAAATCCCAAGCCATGTCAGGTCTTCTTTGATAGCCGCCACATATTCAGGTTTAGAACGCACCGGGTCGGTGTCATCAATGCGCAGAATAAATTCACCGCCAGCTTGGCGTGCAATCAAATAATTGAACAACGCGGGGCGCAGGTTTCCGATATGTAAATATCCGGTTGGCGAAGGGGCAAAGCGGGTGATGGTCATGGTTTTTCCCAAATTTAGTTTGGCACTATATATGCCCAAATGTTTATCGATGAAAGGCCGGATTGGCACCCACTCCGTCCGGAGTGTTTTTTAAATAGGGGTCGATCCCCTGTTTAAAAAAAGCTACCTCAAGTCTCGCCACCGGTTTACGATCGGATAACGACGATCCAGCCAAAATGCCTTGAGGGTCAGCCTGGTGCCCGGCGCGGATTGAAACCGTTTATGCTCTGAAATGTAAACCAGATGCTCGACCCGCTTTACAATTGCACGATCAAAGCCCATCGCCACCACTTCAGCCACCGATTTATCATGATCAATCAACGCCTCTAAAATGGCATCCAGCTCTACATATTCCGGCAAGCTGTCGGAATCTTTTTGGTCATCCCGCAATTCGGCTGTTGGAGGTTTATCAATTACATTTGGCAAAATCACCTGCCCCGCAGGTCCCATCATCCAATCGCGATGATTGGCATTGCGCCAGCGACAGGTTTCAAAAACCCGGGTTTTATACAGGTCTTTGATCGGGTTAAACCCGCCCGCCATATCGCCGTAAATGGTGGCATAACCCACCGCAACCTCGGATTTATTGCCCGTGGTCAACAACATTGAGCCAAACTTATTAGACATCGCCATCAGCAACAGCCCCCGCAGGCGCGACTGGATATTTTCCTCGGTCACGTCAGGTTCCAGCCCGTCAAACAGCGGCGCCAAGGTTTCAGTTATCGCCGCTCTGCCCGCTGCAATCGACACCGTGTTCAGCTCACAGCCCAGCGCATTGGCAACGCTGGCGGCATCATCCAGCGATTCCTGGCTGGTATATTCAGAGGGCAACATAACACAACGCACATTTTCCGGCCCCAGCGCGTCAGCAGCAATAGTAGCCACAATCGCAGAATCCACCCCGCCTGACAGCCCCAACAGCACTTTCTTGAACCCAGTTTTCCCCATATAATCCCGCAGCGCCATTACCATGCAACGGTAATCCTGTTCCCATTCATCAGCATGGAGATCACGCCAGCCCTGCACCACTTGCCAGCCGTCATTTTCACGCCGGAATTCAACCGTGGTGATGTTTTCCTCAAATACCGGCATTTGCACAGCTAAATCACTGGTTGAGTTCAGCACAAATGTGCCTCCGTCAAACACCTGATCATCCTGCCCGCCGACCATATTCAAATAAATCAATGGCAAGCCCGTTTCTACAACTCGTGAAACCATAAGCCCAATTCGCAGATCATGTTTGTTACGGCGATAGGGTGACCCATTGGGAATCAGCAGGATTTCCGCACCGGATTCGGCCATGGTTTCGGTCACGTCTTCGTGCCACGCATCTTCGCAAATGGGCGCGCCTATGCGCACGCCATTTACATTAAACGGGCCGGAAATTGGCCCGGACTCAAAAAGGCGGTGCTCATCGAATACATCTTCATTTGGCAGGTGGTGTTTGCGCGCTACTACGGTGGCCACACCATCCTGCAAAAGGAAATAAGCGTTATATAACAACTCGTTCTCAACCAAAGGCGCACCAATTGTCAGCGCTGGCCCATCCGCACAATCAATGGCTAATTTCGCCAATTGCATCGCTGCGTCAGCCTGAAATGCTGGCTTCAAGATCAAATCTTGGGTCTGGTATCCGGTTAAAAACATTTCCGGCAAGGCAACCAGATCAGCCCCGGCTTTTGCTGCTTGCGCATGGGCATTCAGCGCCTTGATGGCATTGCCGGAAATATCCCCGACAGTCGGGTTAAGCTGGGCCAGCGTAATGCGAAAAATGTCGGGCATATCAGTGTCCTTGGCATAGAATTCACCCTCGGGTTACACCTGTGGCAGTAGCGTTGACAAGAGCAACACACCTGATTGCGCAAGGGAATGCAGAAAACCATTGTCAGGCTGCGCGGATACTCTTAATATTCCCGAAACAGGGTAAAGCCTTGTAATTGCAACAAACGGGAGACCGATTCTTTTACAGGATCGGGGGTATAATTTGAAAAATCGTCTTTTAATAAATAGCGCCGCATTTTTCTTTGTTGCGATGGCGGGCTACGGCTTTGCGCAATCTGGTGATGTTCAGGTCAAACAATACGATACAGGCGGTATCTATGAGGGCGAATTCCTTGATGGAAAACAGCACGGGCAAGGCACATATCGTCTGCCCAACGGTTATGAATATTCCGGTCAATGGGTTGAGGGGCGTATTGAAGGCACAGGCGTTGCACGCTTTCCCAACGGGTCGGTCTATGAAGGCGAATTTGTAAATGGCCGCCCTGAAGGCCAAGGCAAAATAACGTTTGCAGATGGCGGCACTTATGAAGGCGGCTGGCTTGATGGTAAAATTTCCGGCACCGGTATAGCAATATATGCAAATGGTGTGGTTTATTCTGGCGAATTCGCCAATGCGGTGCATCATGGCACCGGCACAATGACCAGCCCCAACGGTTATATCTACACCGGCGATTGGCAAGACGGCACCAAACATGGCAGCGGGCGCATTACCTATCCTGATGGTGCGATCTATGAAGGCGATATCGTTCGCGGCGTGCGCGAAGGCCAAGGGTCGTTGGCTCTGCCTAACGGCGTGACCTATGTTGGTGCTTGGCAAAATGGCCAAATCAACGGCCAGGGTATTTTGATACAAGCCAATGGTGACCGTTATGAAGGCACCATGGTCAATGGCCAGCGTGAGGGCCAGGGTATTGCGATTTATGCCTCTGGCGATCGATATGAGGGCACATTTTTAGCAGACCAACGCAATGGCCATGGCACATTTACCGGGACAGACGGATACCAATATGTCGGAATCTGGGTTGGCGGCCACATAGAGGGCGACGGGGTTGTCACCTATCCCGATGGTTCAATTTACGCAGGCAGTTTTTTAAACGATGTGGCCCATGGCATAGGCAAAATAACCTATGCAGACGGTTCATCCTATGAGGGCGAATGGCAAAACGGTGTGATTCAGGGCAGCGGAATCGCGCGTTATGAAAACGGTTTGGTTTATGAAGGCCAGTTCCACAACGCCAAAAACCACGGCACCGGCACCATGACATATCAGGACGGTTATCAATATACCGGCGAATGGAAAAACGGGTTGCGCGACGGTCAAGGTGTTGCCACCTATTCCGACGGCACGATTTATTCGGGCGCATTTATTGCTGGCCAACGTGATGGCGCGGGCGAAATCATTATGCCTGATGGTTTTAAATATAGTGGCGCTTGGGCTGGCGGGGAAATTGACGGTTTTGGCACAGCGACATATCCAAATGGCGATGTATATGAGGGCCTGTTTACAAAAGGCCAACGCCAAGGTTTAGGCGTAATGCTATATGCTAACGGCGAAGAATATAACGGTTTCTGGAACAATGGCGCCCCAAGCACCGAGGCCGAAGCAAGCGGTAACTAGATCT
Source organism: uncultured Rhodobacterales bacterium (assembly GCA_964497195.1). Lineage (GTDB taxonomy): Bacteria > Pseudomonadota > Alphaproteobacteria > Rhodobacterales > Rhodobacteraceae > UBA3077. Next base: position 10,012 of record CAZCDC010000065.1, read on the forward strand.
CGGTTTTCTGACAAATTGCGGCATAATAAAAACTGCGCAGTTTTGCACCTTTTGCTGGGTTGATAGCCTCAACCCAGCCAATTTTTCCCTGTAATTCAGCCCGAAAAACTGGATCTTGAAGCCTGAAATCAGCGGGTTTTGCACAGGCATGGAGTGTTGCTTTTAAAACATCATAACGGTCTCGATGGATATTGATCTTTTGATTTACAACAATGCCGGTCACAGTTTGCCTGCCAGATTTTGCCATAACGCGCGTTTTTGATCCATGGGTTTGAAATCCTTCATCCCTGACAATTTCTGGAACCGCTTTTAAAACCGCATTTGTGATTCCAGCTTGGCCTGAAAAGGTCAAATCATCGGCATATCTGCTGAAATTAGCCTCTAATGATTTGGCCAGCCCCGCCATTCGGCCGGTCTAGGTTAAACATCATTTGATTGGCCAATGCAGGCGAACAAGGCGCACCTTGGGGCAAATGCCGGTTGCGATATTGCTTTCTTTGTTCAAAATCAAACCTGTCTAACATAATAGCTGGCGTTGCATTTGTACAAAGCCCTGCCAACAGCCGAGCAACTTGGGCCGGATAACCAAGGCAGCGAAAAAGCCCAAACACCCTATTAATTGAAATTGATGTAAAAAAATCTTTGAGGTCAAAACAAATCACCACTTCCTCAGCCACGTGGCGCTGTGCTGCTTGCCGGCAATCTCGGGCTTTGATGAATCCAAAGGCATCTTTGTGAGGTGGGATTTTGTCAAGAATGCCTGTTAATATATGGCGCTGAAACGATTTCAAGATCGGCTTAGGCGATTCAATCACCCTAAAGCCTTTTTTCTTTTTGGGTTGCAATACGTAAGTGTAATGGTGAACCTTTTCACATTGATGGGTTTCATTTTGAGCCTGAATATCGGCAAAATAATTCAGCCGATCAATGGGCAAAACCAGTCAATCTGCCAAGGAAACCGAGGTCACTAGTTGAGGCAACGATAGCTTTGAAAAGGCCTGAACGGGGCGCATTTTAGCGATCGACAAATCCTGTGCAGGCCAGGTTTTGTGCTTTTGACATTGCTTGAACACTTGTTCAAATTGCGCAGAAGCTAATAGAATTCTGGAAATGGCTTTTGCGTCGGGCGCATAGGTGAAGTTCAAATTTTTAAATACGCAAAGCGCCAGTTCGTGACCGTTATCTTGAGCAAATGCAGGCAAGCGCTGCGCCAATATCGTGGCGATTCCCGATTGGGACCAAGCACCGATTGATAGGCTGACAGCAAGGTTTTGCGCTAATTGAGGCTTATTCATGTTATGAGGATAGTCGCAACAACGGTCATTGCCAATCTTGGTTTCGCGTCACCCTATCTGGGTGAAACCCAGCGTCGGTGATGCCTTGTGTGATGAGGTAGTTCGTTCAGATGGGGATGCCCCACCCTCTGCTCCTGATTTTACTCAGATGCATCCAAAAACCGCTGTTGCAACACAACCATACACTGCAAAAAACATTCAGCAACACAGGTTTTTGCTAAATCGCCGATTTCAGATTTTTCTTAAGCTGCTTGGCCACATATCGAGGTCGAAAACCTGCGGGGACTTCGAAAAACCTGATGCCTGCACTGTTCAAAACTTTTTTCAGGTTTTGAATCTGTGGATCATCAGGTTGACGGCGCATATTTGCAGGGCCACCTTGGTGCTGAACCACCCCCAAAACCGGCAAGCCATCAGCGTTGATTATCAAAAAATCCAAGATTTCCGATTTAAGGCCACTGATAACGGAGGCCCGCTCTGCCTGATCATTTTTACCGCCATCGGGCGTTAGAAATTGATCAAGCCCGATACGGATCAACACACTGAAATCCGCATTTATTTTCCATGCTGTGTCTTCAAGAATTTGACGCACAACCAAAGAATCCTTGTTAAACAAAGACTTGGCCTTGAATGAAATCAACGGCGAAAAGTTTAATTTTTGCTGGGCTTGGGCATTGGGATTATCACGAACCAAGTCTTCTTTTTGCCATTCATGTCGCATTTGTTTGCGATTACGTTGGAATTTGACGATGCTATATAGGACAACCAGCACAAAAATTATGGCTAAGGCAACACCAATTGCCATTAGATTTTCGGGAGAAATCCAAGGCGAATCGTCAATGATTTCGGGTGCTGATACAAATTCCACAATGATAACTTTCTTTCACAAAGATAGACAAGATACCCAGCAAATGTGGCAAAATTATAAGCGGCTTACAAAAAACCCTCTTTAACTCTGCTGTGACACAGGTATAGTGCCGATATGACTGTGAATAAATCGCAAAATTCTGCCACTCGTTTGGCTCTACTCCTTAGCTGCCTCTGAGTGTGCTGAGACCATCGGCGCGCATACTCAGAGGAGTAAGTTTTGCGCCGGAAATTATCTCAGCTAAGGAATTATTGAAATGACCGATATGAATGAAAAATCCGAACAGGATTGTGTGTTGATCTTTGACACAACCTTGCGCGATGGCGAGCAAAGCCCCGGCGCAACCATGACCCATAATGAAAAACTGGAAATCGCTGAATTGCTGGATGATATGGGGGTGGATATTATCGAAGCCGGATTTCCGATCGCCTCGGAAGGCGATTTTGCAGCCGTGGCCGAGATTTCGCGCCGCAGCAAAAACAGCGTGATTTGTGGGCTGTCACGGGCCAAATCCGGCGATATTGACCGCGCTTGGGAGGCGGTCAAATTTGCGGCACAACCGCGTATTCATACATTTATTGGCACCTCGCCATTGCACCGCGATATCACTGAACTGACACAAGATGCGATGTGTGATGTGATCCATGAAAGCGTCACCCATGCGCGTAATCTGTGTGACAACGTGCAATGGTCACCAATGGATGCCACCCGCACCGAAGATGATTATCTGTGCAAAGTGGTGGAAATCGCCATCAAGGCCGGTGCGACCACTATCAATATTCCCGATACCGTGGGCTATACCGCCCCCGCCGAAAGCGCGGAGTTGATCCGGATGCTTTTAGAGCGGGTGCCGGGTGCTGACGAGATTATTTTCGCAACCCATTGTCATAATGATCTGGGCATGGCGACCGCAAATGCACTGGCCGCAGTGGCTGGCGGAGCGCGCCAGATTGAATGTACCATTAACGGTTTGGGTGAGCGCGCGGGTAATACCGCATTGGAGGAGGTCGTGATGGCGCTGAAAGTGCGCAATGACATCATGCCCTGGACCACGCGGATTGATACCACCCAGATTATGAAAGCCAGCCGTATTGTGGCGCAGGTTTCGGGGTTTCCGGTACAATTCAACAAAGCGATTGTCGGCAAGAATGCGTTTGCGCATGAAAGCGGCATTCACCAAGACGGTATGCTGAAAAACAGCGAAACCTTTGAAATCATGCGCCCCGAGGACATTGGGTTGTTGGAAACCAGTCTGGTTATGGGCAAGCATTCGGGGCGCGCAGCGTTGCGCTCAAAACTGGAAAATCTGGGCTTTACGATTGGGGACAACCAGTTAAAAGACCTGTTTATACGGTTCAAAGAACTGGCCGATCGCAAGAAAGAGATTTTTGACGA
>CAZCDC010000066.1:0-13409 GCA_964497195.1 uncultured Rhodobacterales bacterium
CAGCGCATAAAAGAACAAAAATATCCGTGAGGTAACATCTGGATTAAATGCAAAATAGCCCTATATTAGGGGTTAATCGCCATGTTGGCGCAAAAGGACAATAAATGTCAGGTAAAACACTACAATTAATTGCCTATCTGGTGCTGGTCAGCCTTATCTGGGTTGTGGCTGCTGGATCATATGGCTGGATCTCCTGATGGCTGCCAAGAAATTTCGCGGGGCGCATAGCCCAAAGGCTGATCAAGGCGACAATGTTGTAATGGCCAAAACGCCGGTTAATCCATTGGCAGGAAAGTCACTTAAAGTCAGCAATTTCCGCGCAAACCTGCTGTTTTTTGTGCCGCTGCCTTTGCTGTTGAACGGTTTTTCCAAAATGGCTGATGCCGCGCCGCTGGCGATGCTGGCCTCGTTTGGGGCGTTTGCATTGCTTATTCTATCGGCTTGGTTGCTGCGCGAAGGCCTTAAGGCCGAAGCCGCGTATAACGCACGCAAAGTCGCCCGCCCGCCTGCTATTCCTCGCAAAATGCTGGCGGCCAACCTTTCCGGTCTTGGTGTTGCCATGGCCGCTTGGCTAAGCTGGGGGCAGCCGCTCTGGAGCGCGATTATTTTCAGCGTTCTGACCGCTATTGCGTTTTTGGCAGCCTTCGGGCTGGACCCGATGCAGAAAAAAGGCATGGAAGGCTTTAACGAATTTGAAAATGAGCGTGTTGCCAAAGCCGTTGAAAAGGCTGAGAAAATTATCGCACAAATCAGCAGTGCTGCGGCGCGTATTGGCGATGCCGGGATTGAATCGCGGGTCAATGATCTGATTTCCGCCGCTGATAAAATGCTGCGCGTGGTGGAGGAAGACCCGCGTGATCTGACCTCGGCCCGCAAGTTCATGACCGTATATCTGATGGGCGCGCGCGATGCGACAATGAAATTCGCTGACATCTATTCGCGCAATCAAAACCAAGACGCACGAAACGAATACGAGACATTGCTAAAAGACCTACAAGCCAGTTTTGAAGGCAAAAAACAAGCATTATTGCAAGACGACCACACCGATCTGGACGTGGAAATCGAGGTCTTGCGCGAACGACTACAACGTGAGGGGCATTTGCCCACAAAGGGAGAAAAAAATGACTGAGGAAATTCGGGCCAAAGCTGAAACATCGTTAAAAGAGGTTGAGAAAATCACCTCTGTGCTGCTGCCGGAGCCAAAAAACGCATTGATCGTAATTGATCAGGCCAGCGCCGCTGAAAAGACCAAAATTGACAACGCCATTGGCGAGCTGGATATGGACGATACACAATCCATCATCCGCTTTGGCTCCTCTGCTCAGGCCGAATTGCAAGAGATTTCCCAAGAAATGCTGGCAGGTGTGCGCAATCAGGAGGCCGGCCCTGCCGGTGACGCACTGCGCGAAATGGTGACTTCCATTCGTGGTTTTTCGGTTGATGAACTAAACCCGAACCGTACCCAAAGCTGGTGGGATAAACTGCTGGGTCGCGCCAAACCTATTGCGATGTTTATGGCAAAATATGAAACCGTGCAGGGCCAGATTGATAAAATCACCGAAGAATTATTGCAGCACGAGCATATCTTGCTCAAAGACATCAAATCGCTTGATAAACTGTATGAAAAAACGCTGGAATTCTATGACCAACTGGCGATTTATATCGCGGCCGGTGAGGGGAAAATCAAATCTCTGGATGAAAATGACATCCCTGCAAAAGAGAAAATTGTTGAAGACGCGCCAAAGAATGACAAAGTTATTCTGGCGCAAGAACTCCGCGATCTGCGCGCCGCGCGTGATGATCTGGAGCGCCGTGTGCATGATTTGAAACTGACCCGTCAGGTCACCATGCAAAGCCTGCCGAGCATTCGTCTGGTGCAGGAAAACGATAAATCTCTGGTCACCAAAATCAATTCCACCATGGTCAACACCGTGCCGCTTTGGGAAACCCAACTGGCGCAGGCCGTTACCATCCACCGTTCGCGCGAGGCCGCAAAAGTGGTGCGCGAAGCCAATGACCTGACCAATGAATTGCTAACCGCCAACGCTGAGAACCTGAAGATCGCCAATAAAGAAATCCGCACAGAAATGGAGCGCGGCGTGTTTGATATCGAGGCCATCAAAAAGGCCAATGCAGCCCTGATTGAAACCATCGAGGATAGCCTGCGCATCGCTGATGAGGGCAAAGCCAACCGTCTTGAGGCCGAAAAAGAGCTGGATATCATGGAGCGCGAGCTAACCAATACGCTGGCTGCCGCAAAAGCAAAAGACACCGGATTGGGCCATAATATTGGCTCGAGCATTAAATAGGAGCAAAACATGGGGATTTTCGATTTTCTTTCGGGTCAGTTTATTGACGTCATCCACCATACCGATGACACCCAAGACACAATGGTTTGGCGTTTTGAGCGCCATAACCATGAAATAAAATACGGCGCGAAACTAACGGTTCGCGAAGGTCAGGCATCGGTTTTCATCCACGAAGGCCAGCTGGCGGATGTATTTTCGCCCGGGCTTTATATGTTGGAAACCAACAACATGCCGGTCATGACCAGCCTGCAACACTGGGATCACGGCTTTAAAAGCCCGTTTAAATCGGAAATATATTTTGTTAACACCACCCGTTTTCAAGACCTGAAATGGGGCACTAAAAACCCGATCATGTGTCGCGACCCTGAATTTGGTGTGGTGCGTATTCGGGCCTTTGGCACCTATACGATTCGCGTGTCGGACCCTGCGGTTTTCATGCGCGAAATTGTTGGCACCGACGGTGAATTCACCACCGACGAAATCACCAGCCAGATCCGCAACATCATCGTATCGCGGTTCACCAATGCGGTGGCCAAATCGGGTATTCCGGTGCTGGACATGGCCGCAAATATGGACGGGCTTAGCACAATTATCGCTGATCTGGTTTCGCCGCAGCTGGCCGAATACGGGCTGGAAATGCCGATGTTGATGATTGAAAACATCTCGCTGCCAAAAGCAGTTGAAGAAGCCATGGACAAACGCACCTCGATGGGTGTTGTGGGTGATCTAAACAAATACACCCAGTTTTCCGCCGCCGAGGCCATGACCGCCGCCGCCAGCAATCCGGGTGGTTCGGGCATGGGTGACGGGCTTGGTATGGGCATGGGCATGGCAATGGCGCAAAATATGGCTGGCATGGGTGCCGCCGCCCCTGTTGCTGCGGCACCGCCCCCGCCACCCGCTGAAAAAGTTTGGCATATTGCTGAAAATGGCCAAACCAAAGGCCCGTTTTCAAAAGCAGCACTTGGCCGAATGGTGGCTGATGGTGGCTTGAAACGCGCCACAACTGTCTGGACCGCAGGCCAAGATGGCTGGACCGCCGCAGGTGATATTGATGAACTGGCACAACTGTTTACGGTTATGCCACCACCACCGCCACCTGCTTAAATCATGGCTGAACCAGAAAATGACGAAGAGCACCGCTTTCCCTGTGGGGATTGCGGTTCTGACATGCGTTTTGACGCCAAAGCAACGCAACTGGTTTGCACCCATTGCGGCAAAACTGAATCGGTCAAAAACGATGCTAAATCCAGCTGGGAAATTGCCGAGCAGGATTTTAACAAAGCCTTGCGCAATGAGCTGCCAGCCTCGGAAATGGCAACAACGCGGGTTTCCAAATGTGAAAATTGCGGCGCGCAGGTAGAATTTGAGGGCGAAAACCACGCTTCGGAATGCCCATTTTGCGCCAGCCCGATTGTCCTGGATACCGGCACCAATAAGCACATCAAACCCAAAGGCGTGCTGCCGTTTTCCGTCGATGAAAAAACTGCCCATAATTCGATGACAGAATGGCTCGGAAAATTGTGGTTTGCCCCCGGGGATTTACAGCAATACGCCCGAAGCGGCCGCAAAATGCAAGGCATGTATGTGCCCTATTGGACCTATGATTCACAAACCGAATCGGATTATCGCGGCCAGCGCGGCGATGCATATTACGTGACCCGTCAGGTTATGGTTAACGGAAAATCCCAAACCCGCCGCGAACGCAAAATCCGTTGGCGTCGGGCTTCCGGCCATATTTCCAAATTTTTTGATGATATTCTAATATTGGCGTCCAAAAGCCTGCCAAAAAAATATACAGATCGTCTGGCCCCGTGGGATTTGAGCGCACTAGAACCCTATAAGCCAAGTTTTTTGGCGGGGTATAATGCCGAAGCCTATTCCATTCAGCTCGATGAAGGTTTTGATGAGGCCCGCAACCAGATGGATCGCGAAATCCGCCATCTTGTGCGTCGCGATATCGGCGGAGACGAGCAACGCATCAGTAGCCTAAAAACCAACTTAAGCGATATCACCTATAAACACGTTTTGCTGCCCGTGTGGCTGGCAGCCTATAAATATAACGGCACTACATTTCGCTTTGTTGTAAATGGCCGCACCGGCAAGGTGCAAGGCGAACGCCCCTGGTCAAAAATCAAAATTGCAATTGCGGTGGTTTCTGGGCTGATCGTTGCAGGAATAGTTGGTTATTTCATTGTCACCAATAAGTAAAACCGCCAGAATTTATCCAAGCGGTTCTAAAAATTATAAAAAATATATGGTACGCACAGGGCGCAATAATTACACGGCGGCACTCAATACATTTGCTCTGTGCGTGACTGCTTTATTACAGGAAATCATCGCCTAATTGTGGCAAAAATGGACAATTTGGATGATTCCAAAGGAACTTTACGTAAGGTAATGCTGATTTTGTACGTTACACATGCATTTCACGATATAAATCAACTTATACGTGTGTGTTTTTGAGAAACAACATACCAAATAGCAATCGGTTGTAGCCGAACAGCCAGATTCTCTGTTTTTTGCTGATCAAACGAGATTCGGCATCCGGCTTTGGCGGTATACTCAGCAGAGCATCTGTGCTCAGAATATCGGACCTATCGGTTAAACAATGCTTTGATGTCATTCAACAGATACGGGCTGGATTCTTTTTGTACAGCAATCGCTGAAAATTCTTCTTCATAGGCTTCTTGCGCACGATCCCCGTACCAGTTCAAATTCGGGTGGCGTTCTGCATCGCGGTCAAACAAAATAAATGAGCATTCCAGTTTGAGCGCCAACGTATAACAATCAATAATATCAGATGGATAAGGCTGACCCGAGATACTGCGTTCGGCTGCATCACGCACATCGATAAACCAACCATAGCTGCTGCCTTTAACAGCAAATGGCAGGCTACACGGTTTGCCGATGAAAAAATTCACCGAATCTTCGCCAAGGCGTTTGCGGGTGTCATCCGTTAGATGACCTGTGGAAATATCCAGCATATATCGAGTAAAAAGCGACATTTTTGCCCCATAAGAACGATTGTTGATTGGCTTCAACATCTCGCATTACGGTAATTGAATCGTTAATCGGGGGGGATTGTTTGGTGTAAACTTGGCTAAAATTTACGTAAAAAATCGCCCCCGCCAGCAAAACCAGCGGGGGGAATTTAAAATTTATTGGCTGATGCGGCCATCCAGATAGGGCGTATAGGCGCCCTGCTCCAGCATATAATCCGCAACCACTATTTCAAGTCCGGGGCCATAGTCATAAGCGTTCATGCCGTCGGTTTTGAACATCTTGTAACCATCGCCACCGCCGCGCACATAGTTGTTGGTCACAACACCGTAAACCGCGTTCGGATCAATGAATGAACCATCAGCCAGCGTTACTTCCATAATGCGCGAACCGGGTGCCGCAGTTGCATCCCAAACAAACCGGATACCGGCCACTTGTGGAAAACGCCCAGCGCCGTCCTCAACTTGGGAAACACCGTTTTCAAGTGCCGCAATAATGCCAGCACCCGTCATCTGGAAGGTCGCCAAAGTGTTCTGGAATGGCAGAACCGTCAGGACTTCGCCCATGGTGACCTCTCCGGCATCAATGCTGGCACGAATGCCGCCACCGTTTTGGATGGCAATGGTCACGCCTTGGTCCGCCACGCGGTCAAGCATTGCGTCAGCAATCAGATTGCCCATTTGGCATTCAACAGCACGGCAAGAACCACGGTCGCCGTCAATGGCCTCAGCAGATTGCGCAACAACACGGCTGCGGATTTCTTCGAGCGGTTCGGCCATTTCAGCAATCCGCGCAACCGCAGCAGCATCTTCGGCAACGTCGCTGTCCATGGCGATCGGACCACCGGAGGTGCTGGTAATAACACCATCATCATCAAAGGTAATGTTCAGCTCGCCCAGATATTTGCCATAAGCATAAGCTGAAACAATCGCTGTGGTGCCAACCATTGTTGGGTAAGGGCCAGCCGCACGGTCGCTGTCATTGGACAGGAACGTGTTGGAATGGCCGCCAACAATTACGTCAACGCCGGGGACCGCAGCCGCAACCGCTTGGTCAATATTATAACCGGAATGCGACAGAACGATGATTTTGTTCACGCCAAATTCTTCGAGCCGCGCCACTTCGGCTGCGACTGCCTCAATAGGGTCGCTGAATGTAATGCCGTCGCCGGGGCTTGCCAATTCATCAGTGTTTTCCGGCGTCAGACCGATAAGACCGATATTTTCGCCGCCAACCTCAATAATGGTTGATTTGGCCAATTCACCTGCCAGCAATTCCTCACCGCTAACGTCAGCATTAGACATCAGGATCGGGAAATTGATATTGTCCATGAACCCACGCAAAACCTCAGGGCCATCGTCAAATTCGTGGTTGCCCACGGTCATGGCGTCATACCCCAGCAGATTCATGAATTCAGCCGCCATCGCACCTTTATAATAGGTATAGAACAACGTGCCTTGGAACTGATCGCCACCCGAAACAAGGAGTGAGTTTTCCGCACGCGCGCGCGCCTCAGCAACAGCCGTTACCAAACGGGCAGAGCCGCCAAAACATTTACCTTCGGTGTTGTCTTCTGCGGAACACGGGCTGTCATATTTGCTGATCGGTTCGAACCGCGCGTGGAAATCATTTGTGTGCAGCACGGTCAGATTAAAATCCGCCATTGCTGTGCCTGCGGACAGCGCAAGGGCAGAGGCTGTAAACAGAATCGTTTTAAGGGACATGGTTTTCTCCTGTTGGTTGTTATTACGGGAATGTTAATTCATTCGACACCGTTCGACAAATGCCAATTTTGCAACGCTACGTCAGGAGGCCAGCATTTTAACCGCCGCATTTGATTTCGCAATAACCGGCCGGCGCAGGGTGATCAGCCGCTTGGCTTCCTCGGGCTTGTTTAATTTCAACAAGATCGCCAGCATGGTATGTTCAAACAAATCCCGTTGCGCGCGGCTACCGCCGATGCGCGCGCTGTCTTGCATGACAATTGTTATACCGTTCAGCGCAGTGACCCAATCCTGTTTGGCAATCGCGGCAAATACGCTAGAAACAGCCAATGTTACATCCGCCGCCGGACCTTTGGGGTTGCTGATCACGCGGTTAAGCGCGTCTGAATTACCCGCCATAGCATGGGCCAATGCCACATGAACATCAACAAATGTCAGGCCGGTATCGGGGAAAAACTGCAAGGCATAATCGCTGATGGTTTGCCAGCGGCTGGCTGGCACATCAACGCCGACCATTTCCGCACGGCGCAGCAATGACGCGGTGTCTGTCAGCACATTTATCGGCGGCGCGAGGGTGTTTTGCGGCGAGACCTCTGCGTCAAAAACCTGCCACATCTGTTCAATATTACCCTGCTCCAGCAGCCAAAGCGTAACATGCCACGCGTTATGCCCATGCAGCATTGAGCGCCTGTCGGACCATTCCATACACTCCTGCAAAAATGAAATGCCTGCACCCGCCTGACCGGATTCGTATAACATATGCGCCTTGATATGCACGGCACCGATGTTTTTTGGTTTCTGCGCCAATGATTTTTCAATCAATGCGGCGCCACGATCCACCTGTCCGGTTTCGCATAGCGCAAAGGCCAGTTGGCTTTGCATCCACCAATCATTGCCGTAATGCGGGGCCAGTTGCGTTATGAATGCCAGCAATTCAGCCTCGCGCCCCGCAAGCCCCGAAAACCCGATCATGCCAAAAACACTGGTGCAAGTATGCGCGACCAGCGCGTCACGCGGGTACTCAACCACATGCGCGCGAACGGCTTTGTACCCTGCATCGGATTGCCCCGAGATCACCAGCTCCAGCGCGTTTAAATGCGATAATTGCTGTGCCGACAACCCCGCTGTCATACCCCGTGATTTCTTGATCTCGATCAGTGCGGCGGCGTCCTCACCGTCCATTTGTAATGACCGCGCCAACGCTACCGACCCGAGGCAGAATTCAGGGTCCGCCGCTACCGCACCGCGAAATGCCTGCGTCGCCCCGACCGTATCACATAAAAACAGCTCCACGGCGGCCAAATAGCATTCTTGGGCGCGGGTTGATTCTGTATCCAAATCATTTCCGTATCGGTCTTTGAGCATGGTTTTTCCTGATTTTGACAATTGGAATTTTTGTTTGGTTTGACTATAAAACCACAAGTACAAAAAATGGAAAGCAAACAATGCTCATTTACAAAATATTTCTAGCAGACCAGTGGCAGAGTTTGCGCGATAACGGCAAAACCAGCGGCGCGCCGATTGATCTGGCTGATGGTTATATCCATTTCTCAAGCAGCGAAACCGTGGCGGAAACCGCCGCTAAATATTTCGCTGGCATTGACGGGCTGATGCTAATCGCCGTCGAATCCGATAATTGCGACACGCTAAAATGGGAACCCTCGCGCGGCGGAGCTTTGTTTCCGCATCTTTACCGTGACCTCGATATGGCTGATGTTTTATGGGCAAAACCCCTGCCCTGCACCGAAAATGGCCATGATTTTCCAGCTGGTGTGTTATGAAAACTATGCTTGAAAAACTGGGCCTGCCTTTTGTGCATCGCCTTGACCCGGAAACCGCGCACAGCTTTGCTTTGCGGGCCATGCGCATGGGGTTAACCCCAAAACCCGGGCCAGTCAACTCGTCGCGATTGACCTGTAATATTGCTAGTCTCAGCCTGCCAAATCCGGTGGGTTTAGCTGCGGGTTTTGATAAAAATGCCGTTGCTGTCGCGCCCCTGCTGCAAACCGGCTTTGGCTTTATCGAGGTCGGCGCAGCCACCCCGAAACCCCAACCGGGAAACCCAAAACCAAGGCTTTTTCGCCTTGACGCAGACCGCGCCGCCATCAACCGATTTGGATTCAATAACGAGGGCGCAGAGGCCATCGCGGCCCGTCTGGCCAAACGCCCAAAATCCGGCATTGTTGGCATAAACCTAGGGGCCAATAAAGACAGCCTCGATAAATCTGAGGATTTCGCCGCCGTGCTAAAAACCATCGGCCCGTTTGTCGATTTTGCCACGGTAAATGTATCGTCCCCCAACACCGAAAAACTGCGAGATTTACAGGGCAAAGCTGCGCTGACCTCGCTGTTGAAGGGCGTGATGACAGCGCAAAAATCACTGGAAAAACCCCTGCCGATTTTCCTGAAAATCGCACCGGACCTGAGCATGTCAGAACTGGAAGACATTGTCGAAGCCGCGCTCTCGACCGGCATAGCCGCGATTATTGCCACCAACACAACCTTGTCGCGCAACAATCTGAAAAGCCGCCATAAAAATGAAACAGGCGGCTTGTCGGGTGCGCCTTTGTTTGAAAAATCAACCGGTATCTTGGCGCAGCTTTTTCAATTGCTAAACGGGCGTTTGCCGCTAATTGGCGTTGGTGGTATTTCAACCGCGCAACACGCCTATGACAAAATCCGCGCTGGCGCTACTGTTGTGCAGCTATACACGGCGATGGTTTTTGAGGGCACTGCGGTCATCCGCGACGTGGCGCATGGGCTTGATAGGCTGCTGGAACGTGACGGTTTTGCAAATGTCTCGGATGCGGTTGGCATCGACATGGAAAAATGGCTGTAATAATATCGCCACATTGCTTGCCACTATTACCGCCCTTGGCATTACCGGTTTGCCGCAGCTTCCAGTGCCGGATAATAACGCAGCAATGTCACCGTCCGCGCCACATAACTGATCAATAGCGCCAGCCAAATACCATGATTTCCCATCAGCGGCATTAACAAAACCACCGCCAGCACAAACACAATCGTTGACTGGAACATGGCGTTGCGCATATCGCGGGTGCGTGTCGCCCCGATAAATATCCCGTCCAGCACCCAGCTGCTAAAGCCGATAACCGGTGAAATAACCATCCAGGGCAGATAAAGCGCCGCCGCCTGTTGCACCTCAACCGAGGTCGCCATGACTTTTATCAGCCACATGCCGAAAACACCAAAAAACAGCGCCATCAACAATGACCCAACCCCAGACCAAACCGCCGTCATCACCGCCGTTCGCCGGATATTGTGCCGGGATTTAGCCCCCATCGAAACCCCGATCAAAGATTCCGCCGCAATGGCAAACCCGTCCAGCCCATAGGCGGTAATATTAACAAATTGAATCAATATCTGGTTGGCCGCCAAGGTAACATCGCCGCGCGAGGCGCTGATAAACATGAACCCGATCAATATCACCTGCAACAACAAGGAGCGCAGCATAATATTGCCATTCACCGAGGCCATCGCCCTGATTTTCACCCGATCAAATATCCGCACCCAGTCGCGCCACTGGTCGCCCTTGAAAACAGCCCTGCACAGATATAGCGCCAGAAAAAGCCCGCTCCATTCCGCGATCAAGGTCGCAATCGCCACCCCCTCAACCCCCCAGCCAAGGCCAAGCACAAACCACAGATCCAGCACAATATTCAGCCCGTTCATCCAGAGCTGCAACACCAGCATGGCGCCGGTGCGTTCATGGGCAATCAGCCAGCCAGACAAAGCATAAAGCGAGATCGCGGCGGGGGCGCTCCAAATACGAATGCCCATATAGCTGCGCGCCATGGTCTCGACCTCGGGGCTGGCAGGGGTGGCCAGAAACACCCCCCAGAAAATGGGCAATTGCATGATAATCAGAAAAATACCGGCAATAGCGGCGACAATCATGGCGCGCATTAACAATGCACCGGTCTCACCCTGGTCACCCGCACCGCGCGCCTGTGCAACCATGCCCGCAGTGCCCATACGCAAAAACCCGAAAATCCAGAACAGCGCGCCGATGATAATGGCACCAATGCCCACCGCACCAATCGGTGCCGCTTGCCCCAATTGCCCGACAACACCGGTATCGACCGCACCCAGAATGGGCACCGTGGCATTGGCAATCACAATCGGAATTGCTATTTTCAGTATGCGTTTGTGGGTTATTTCACCCTCAACCATCGGCTTGGGGCATCAAGAAATGCCCTGTGGCCTGCGCAAACAGTTTTTGGCGATTATCCTGCCATGCCTCCACATGCACAGAGGCAAACCGCCGCCCCGAACGGTTAACCGTGGCGCGCGCATAAGCATCACGCGGCAGGCCTGAACGCAGATAATCAATGGTAAAATCAATGGTTTTGGGCATGGCACGCGGGCCGGTTGCGCCGGCTTCCATTTGCGGCCAATATATCATCCATGCCAATTCAATTTGCGCAGTAATTTCCAAAAACGCCCCCACCGCGCCACCATGCAAGGCCGGCAACATCGGATTGCCGATCAGTTTTTGGGAAAACGGCAAGGTCGCCGTCAGCTCATCGCCGCGCCGGTCAAACACAATTCCCAGATGTTTGATATAGGGAATGCCCCCCGCCAACTGTTCCAGCGCAGTATCGCGGCGTTGTTTAACCACTTGAACCGATTCAGGTTTTGCCATTTTTACGCCCCTCTACTGTAAATGCACCGGTTGCCATCGCCACAGGGTCATCGGCATCATCAAACGCCGTGGCGCGCACAAATGCCACCGAGCGCGTTACGCGGTAACATTCCGCAGTGGCGCGAATACGCTGGTTTGGCGTGGCGGGGCGCATATAATCAATGCGTAAATCAATCGTGGCCGTGCCGCCGCCAGAATTCGGATGAGACACAACAGCCGCCCCCGCCGCTGTATCCATTAGCGCCGTAACCACCCCGCCATGCAAAACCCCTGTTTCAGGGTCGCCGACAAAGCGCGCATCATAAGGGATCGACATGGTCGCCTTGCCCGGCGCCACCGCATCAACCCGCATAGCCAAATCCACCGAATGGGGCAGCGCCGAAATAAACTGTTGCGCAAATATTAACTGCTTGTCGCTGGAATCAGCCATCGAATCTCTTTCCTGTTGCTTTTTTAGATGTGGCCACAAAGTGCTTGCTTATGCCAGCGCCTTCGCCTACTGCAATTGAGAATAATTCGCAATTGCAGGAAACAACATGCATCCGACCAGCACAGCCACCCAGCCAAAAACCGCCCCCGAACGTATCGGCCCGTTTAAGCCCAAGCGTCTGGTGGTGGCGTTAATACTGGTGGTTCTGGCGATTTTCCCCGGAGAGCTGGGCGCGCTTACCCGCTCATTGATGACCGATGCCTATGTGCAGGTCAGTGCGTTTGTGGCCACCACCCTGCTTATTTTTTACGGCGTTGAGCGTATTTTCAAATTCGAGCTTGGCGCGGCCTTGCGCAAATCCAAGCATTTCCAAATCCCGCTTTCTGCGCTGCTTGGCGCCACACCAGGCTGTGGCGGCGCGGTTGTGGTTGTGGCGGCATATTCCTCGGGTAATGTCAGCTTTGGCGCGGTTGTTGCCGCCCTGACAGCCACCATGGGCGATGCGGCCTTTCTCTTGATCGCGGTGCGCCCTGATGTGGCCGTCGTGGTGCTGCCGCTTTCTTTTGCGGCTGGCATCGCCACTGGCTTTATTGTCGATAAATTCAACAAAACAGATTATCGCGGCAATACCAATGCAAGCTGTGAGTTTGCCCCGCTTATTGGAAAATTGCGGGTAAAAGACGTTTTGTTTGTGGCTTTGGTTGTGCCTGGCCTTGCCATGGGTATTACGCAATTAATGCAGCTAGACCTTGAGGCAGTATGGGGCATTTGGCTAACGGTTGCCGGCCTTGCTGGCACGGCGATAGGCCTTTGGATGTGGTCTACCTCTACGGTTCAGGCCATGACCAATGTTAACGACACCCCCCTGACCCGCGTTGCCGAGGAAACCAGCTTTATCGCCATCTGGGTCATTGGTGCCTATCTGGCCTATGATTATGTTGTGCTGTTTTCCGGCCTTGATCTGGCTTCTTTGTTTAAATCCATCGCGCCGCTCTTGCCACTAATGGGCATTATCATTGGCCTGATCCCGGGCTGTGGACCGCAGGTTTTGGTAACCACCATGTATGTTAACGGCCTTATCCCGTTTTCGGCTTTGCTGGGCAATGCCATCTCGAATGACGGTGACGCCCTGTTTCCCGCCATTGCCCTAAACCCCAAAGCCGCGGTCATGGCCACGCTCTATTCGACGGTTCCCGCAGTAATACTGGCCTATGGGTTTTATTATCTGGCACCCGACTTCATGTAACCCCTTGGGTTGCAAGGGATTCTCTTGCAAC
>CAZCDC010000067.1:0-2811 GCA_964497195.1 uncultured Rhodobacterales bacterium
TGCCAGATCAGGAAATCTTTGCCAACGGGGCAATTGGCGGTATCGCCTTGCAATGTATCACGGAAAATAGATGACATAAAACTGCTGGCCGCCGCGTTTGGCGCGCCGGGGCGAATGGTAACGGTGGGCAGACGCAAAGCACAGCCGGTTACAAAACCTTTGCGCACATAATCATTCAACAGCAATTCGCCCATGGCTTTTTGGGTGCCATAAGATGTTTGCGGGTTGGGTGCGGTGCCATCGGTTACCAGTTCGGGGGCCTCGCCGCCATGCACTGCAACCGATGACGCCATGATGATGTTCGGCCTATTCCCAGCAGTTCGTGCCGCCGCCAGAATGTTCATTGTGCCCGCCAGATTGACATTCATGCCTAGGTCAAAATCCGCCTCAGCCGCACCGGAAACCACGGCGGCTAGGTGAAAAACCACATCAGGCGCGGGGGTAAATATTTTGGTAACTGCCGCCATATCGGCGATATTCGCCTGAAGGCAATGCGCTGCTGCATTGGTTGGCAGGTCGATATCAGCCAAGGTCAGCCGTGAGATTTCCTGCCCATTTATCTGGCCGGATTCCGCCAAAGCAGCCGTCAGTTTTTGCCCGATAAACCCATTTGCGCCGGTGATCAGAACATGCATTTTGAACCTCGTATTTGCTGCCACAAAGGCTATGCTAGGCGCAGCACAAAACGCAAGGGTTTCACCATGGGCAAAGACGACACATACGCGCATAAAAAATTCAGATCGCAAGAATGGTTTGATAACCCGAACAACCCCGGCATGACCGCGCTGTATCTGGAGCGGTATCAAAACAGCACTTACACGCGCGAGGAATTGCAATCTAACCGGCCCATCATTGGCCTTGCGCAAACCGGTTCTGACCTTGCGCCGTGTAACAAAATCCATGTGTTTTTGGCCGATCGGGTAAAGGCCGGCATACGCGATGGTGGCGGCATTCCGATGGAATTTCCGGTGCATCCCATTCAGGAAACCGGCAAACGGCCCACAGCGGCACTGGACCGGAACCTTGCATATTTAAGCCTCGTTGAGATTTTGCACGGCTATCCGATTGATGGCGTGGTGCTGACCACGGGTTGCGATAAAACCACACCTGCGATGCTGATGGGTGCAGCTACTGTTGATATTCCGGCGATTGCGCTGTCGGGCGGGCCAATGCTGGATGGCTGGTGGAAAGGCGAATTGGCAGGGTCTGGCATGACCGTCTGGGAAAGCCGCCGTTTGCTGGCTGAAGGCAAAATAGACCAAGACGAATTTATGGAAAGGGTCTGCGCATCTGCCCCCAGCCTTGGCCATTGCAACACCATGGGCACGGCCTCGACGATGAACGGTTTGGCGGAGGCCTTGGGCATGACATTGACGGGTTGTGCTGCCATTCCGGCGCCATTTCGCGAACGCATGGCGATGGCTTATGAAACCGGAAAACGCATTGTTGGTATGGTGTTGGAAGAATTGCGGCCCAGCGATATCATGACCCGCAAGGCGTTTGAAAATGCCATTCGTGTGAATACCGCGATCGGCGGTTCGACCAATGCGCCGCCACATCTTCAGGCGATTGCGCGCCATGCTGGCGTTGAACTGGACTTGCAAGATTGGCAAACGCATGGCTATGCCCAACCAATGTTGGTCAACATGCAACCCGCCGGAAAATATCTGGGAGAGGCATTTCAACGTGCGGGTGGCATTCCGGCGGCAATGGCTGAAATGGGGGGGCGGCTGCACCTTGATGTGATGACTGTGACTGGCAAAACCATGGGGGAAAACCTGAAGGGGCGTAAATCGGAAAACCATGATGTGATTGCCACGGTGGCCAAGCCCATTCGTGAAAACGCAGGGTTTCTGGTTTTATCGGGCAATCTGTTTGACAGCGCGTTGATGAAAACCAGCGTTATTTCGGCGGATTTCAAAGCGCGGTTTTTATCCAAGCCGGGTGCTGAAAACACCCACGAAGCCCGCGCTGTGGTGTTTGAAGGGCCAGAGGATTATCACGCCAACCTCAACGACCCTGATCTGAAAATTGACGAAAACGCCATGCTGTTTATTCGCGGGGTGGGCTGTGTTGGTTATCCCGGCTCAGCCGAGGTGGTTAATATGCAGCCGCCGGATCATTTGTTAAAATCCGGTGTGCGGCATTTGCCAACGGTGGGCGATGGGCGGCAATCGGGCACCTCGGAAAGCCCGAGCATCCTGAATGCCTCACCTGAATCGGTGCTTGGTGGCGGCTTGGCCTATCTGAAAACCGGCGACAAGGTGCGGCTTGATTTGAACAATTGCACCCTGAACGCGCTGGTCGACGATAATGAATGGAAAGCGCGGATTGATAGCTGGGTTGCGCCGGAGCTAACAAACCAAACCCCGTGGCAGGAGATTTACCGCAGCCAAGTTGGTGCATTGTCAGATGGCGGTTGTATTGAGCTGGCGACCAGCTATCACAAAATTCATAAACATATTCCACGGGATAACCATTGATGGATAGGCACTAAATGGCGAATGCAACAATTGTTGGCGGTGGTCCGGCGGGGCTGATGGCGGCTGAAATACTGGCGGATGCGGGGCATAATGTTACCGTGGTGGATGCCAAGCCCACCATGGGGCGCAAATTTCTGATGGCGGGGAAATCTGGCCTGAACCTGACCAAAGACGAATCAGCGGATTTGTTTTTTGCAGCGTTTGATCAGGCCGAGGATTGGCTGGAGCCGATCTTGCAACAATTCCACCCCGGGGATGTGCAAAAATGGGCCGAAGATCTGGGCCAACAGGTTTTCACCGGCTCCTCCGGTCGGGTGTTTCCCAAGGT
>CAZCDC010000067.1:2911-13379 GCA_964497195.1 uncultured Rhodobacterales bacterium
TGGCCCCGTTTCAGCCTGCAAATATGGGGTTTGAGGTTAACTGGTCAGACTATATGAAACCGCATTTTGGCAAGCCCGTGAAACCTGTGCGCATCAGCGTTGGTGATAATGAAGTGCAAGGCGAATTTGTGATATCTTCGCGCGGTGTTGAGGGCGGCGCGATCTATATGCTGTCAAAACACCTGCGTAACGCCATGAAAACTGATGGCGTAACCATGATGGTTGACCTGTTTCCAGACCTGAATATCGGCAAGCTAAAGGCCAAAATGGCCGCGCCGCGTGGCAAAGCCAGCCTCACCAATTTTCTGCGCAAATCAGTGGGATTAAAAGACGCCAAACTGGCGCTTTTTAATGAATCTCACCTGAAAACCTCCGGTCAACCCTATGAGCTGGTGGCGAAAATGAAAGCCTTGCCGATTGTGCTGAAAGCACCGCGCCCCATGGACGAAGCGATCTCAACTTCTGGCGGGGTTTTGCAATCTGCGCTTACGGATGGTTTGATGTTGAAATCAAAAACGGGTATATTTTGCGCTGGTGAAATGTTGGATTGGGACGCGCCGACGGGGGGATATCTGATCAATGCCTGTCTGGCGACGGGCCAACATGCCGGGCGCTCAGCAGTGGCATATCTGGCAAAAAATTAACCGCTGGGCAGTTGGCGGCTTTGTTGTGGTAAGCCATGGTTTAGATGCAAATCAATATTTGTAAGCGCCAAACCCTTTGTTGAATTTTACCAGCGTGCTGTTAAGGTGTGCAAAACCGCGCCAAAATCAATTGGTGATTTAAAGGATAATGATATGTTTAAAAAGATTTTTGTTCCCGTTGATTTGAATGACGAAACTTCTTGGCAATTGGCGCTGCCTCGTGCCTTGAAAATGGTCAAAGAAGACGGCGCAAAACTGATTTTGTTTAACGTGGTGCCAGATTTGGCGCTAACTGTTGCGGGCACGTTTTTCCCAAAAGATTATGCGAAAAAAGCCATGGAACACGCCGAATATCAGCTAAAGGCCGTAGCGCGGAACAATGTTCCGGTTGATGTGGATTGCACCTGTTATGTGCGCCACGGATCAATTTACAAAGAAATCAACCGCACCGCAGATCAATTGGGCGCAGATTTGATTGTTATTGCTTCGCATGACCCGAGTTCGGCTGGTGGCCTGCTCGGGCCAAACGCGGCGCGCGTGGTGCGCCACGCCCGCCAATCGGTTTTTGTGGTGCGCAACTAGCGGTATAAACCGCCGGTATTTGTTGCCAGAAAATCCTCCAGCCTAACGTCTTCCTGTTTCAGGAAGCCGTTATTTGGCAGGGTGCCAGCCTGAACCATTTCAATGATTGCCACCACTGACCCCGCTGTTGTCCAGGCAATGGCGGTTTGTTTTGCGCCCGCAATAATGATGGGGCGATAGCCGCGTACGAATTCACGGCGTTGCAAACGCCCGTCAATTTCGCCCTCGGATGCGACATGCACATAAACGATATCATCCTCAACCGGTGGCTTGGCATTGACCAGAATTTCGCCTGCCAGTTCGCGGCGTTCGCGCATCAGCAGTTCATGGAAAAAGAAATTCATCAGGTCTACGTGGCCCGGGTAACGCATTGTTTTATAATCGATATTATCAACTTTGCCCAAATATGTCTCGCACATGGTTCCCAGCCCGCCCGAGGTGGTAAACGCCTCTAGCTCCATGCCATCAATAAATACTTTCTCGCGCCATTCCATGGCTGAGACCCATTTGCGCTCGCCTTCTTCAATCACTTCGCAGTCATTCAGATATTCATTCACCACGCCCGCAGGCGACCAGTTAAACGCATAGCCCATGAGGCCCGTGGGGTTTTGCGGCAAGGCCCCGACCCGCATTTTAACCGAGCGGCATTTGTCAAATTTGGCAATATACGCGGCGCCAACAATGCCGATAAACCCCGGCGCCAACCCGCATTGCGGCGCCATCAAACCTTTGGAGGTTTTGGAAAGCTTGATAATTGCATCTGTGGTTGGCACATCCTCGGTCAAATCAAAATAGTGAATGCCGGCTTTGTGTGCCGCGTTGGCCACCGGAATATTCAGGTTAAACGGCAGGCAAGAAAGAATGGCGTCAACCTTTGAAAACGCCGTTTCAAGCGCGCTGGAGGAAGCCACATCAATATTATCGGTTGCAAAAGCCAAGGCCTCGCGCGGTGGGTTTATGTCATATCCGGTGACGTCAAATCCGGCTTCGTGCAGCATTTTGGCAGCCAGAGTTCCGACATTTCCCAGCCCCAGAACAGCGATTGATTTGATAATCATAATGATCTCCTGCGTTTGATTTTTCGGATTTTCGCAAAAATTCAGGGTGTGGGGCAATTGGTAAAAATAGTTTATTTTAGCGATACTATGGTTATAATAACTAATATGGGTGTTGAAATGAACATAAAAGACGAAGAATTAATTGCATTGCTGCGTGAAAATGGGCGAATGCCTGTGTCTGAATTGGCGCGCCGCATGTCGGCTTCGCGCACGGCAGTGCAACGGCGGCTGGAAAAACTTGAACGTAATCAAGTAATTACCGGCTATACCGCGATCCTGTCGCAGGATTATCACAGCCAGCGGGTGCGGGCCTTGGTGATGCTCAAATTCCCACCGCGCGAACGTGCAGCGGTTGAGGCAAAACTGGCGGCAATGCCACAGCTTTCAGCGCTTTATTCCATCAGCGGGGTGTTTGATATGGCAACAATAATTGCCGCGCCCTCGATGGAAGTGTTGGACCAGTTGATCGACAAAATAGGCTGTCTTGAGGGGATCGACGAAACCATGTCCTCGATTATTCTATCCACCAAGATCGACCGTTAGCGGCCCAGAATCCTCGGCAAATCAAGCCCCTGTTCACGGGCGCAATCCAGCGCATCTTTATATCCTGCATCCGCGTGGCGCATCACACCTGTCGCGGGGTCATTCCACAAAACATTTGCAATGCGGCGGTCCGCATCCGCTGTGCCATCCGCACAAATAACCATGCCGGAATGCTGCGAAAACCCCATGCCAACGCCGCCACCATGATGCAGCGATACCCATGTTGCGCCAGATGCGGTATTCAATAACGCATTCAGCAATGGCCAATCAGATACCGCGTCGGACCCGTCTTTCATGGCTTCGGTTTCGCGGTTGGGGGATGCGACCGACCCCGCATCCAGATGATCTCGCCCGATCACCACCGGCGCGCTCAGCTCACCTGTGCGCACCATTTCGTTAAAGGCCAAGCCCAGTTTGTGACGCACACCAAGCCCCACCCAGCATATCCGCGCGGGCAAGCCCTGAAACGCGATACGTTCGCGCGCCATATCCAGCCAATTATGCAGATGCGGATCATCGACCAGCTCTTTGACCTTGGCGTCGGTTTTGTAAATATCCTCGGGGTCACCAGACAGCGCAACCCAGCGAAACGGACCAATGCCACGGCAAAATAATGGCCGGATATAGGCAGGGACAAATCCCGGAAATGCAAAAGCGTTTTCCAAACCCTCGTTCAGCGCCACTTGGCGGATATTGTTGCCATAATCAAAGGTAGGAACGCCAGCATTCCAGAAATCAACCATCGCCGCCACATGGGTTTTCATGCTGGCGCAGGCGGCTTTTTCAACCGATTTCGGGTCATTTTCACGTTTTGAGACCCATTCCGCCACGCTCCAACCTTGGGGTAAATATCCGTTTACGGGGTCGTGGCTGCTGGTTTGATCGGTGACCATATCCGGCCGGATACCGCGTTTGTATAGTTCGGGGAAAACATCAGCCGCATTACCAATCAGCGCCACGGATTTAGCCTCACCGGCTTTTGTCCAGCGCTCGATCATCGTCAGGGCTTCGTCCATTGAATGGGTTTTTTCGTCAACATATTTGGTGCGCAAGCGGAAATCAGCGCGGGTTTCGTCACATTCCACTGCCAGACAACACATCCCCGCCATTACGGCGGCCAAGGGTTGTGCCCCGCCCATGCCCCCAAGGCCGGCTGTCAGAATCCAGCGGCCCGTTAGATTGCTATCATAATGTTGCCGCCCCGCCTCCATAAAGGTTTCATAGGTGCCCTGCACGATGCCTTGGGTGCCGATATATATCCAGCTGCCAGCCGTCATCTGGCCATACATCATCAGGCCTTTTTTATCGAGTTCGTTAAAATGGTCCCAATTGGCCCAATGGGGCACAAGGTTGGAATTGGCGATCAGCACCCGTGGCGCATCCTTGTGGGTTTGAAATACCCCGACAGGTTTGCCCGATTGCACCAGCAAGGTCTGGTCATCATTCAATGTTTTCAGAGTGCTGACAATCTGGTCAAAATCAGCCCATGTGCGCGCCGCACGGCCAATGCCGCCGTAAACCACCAGTTCGTGCGGGTTTTCCGCTACATCGGGGTGCAAATTGTTCATCAACATCCGCATCGGGGCTTCGGTCAGCCATGATTTTGCGGTTATTTCCGACCCCGTGGGTGGGAATATATCGCGTGTGTTGTGCCGAGAGTTAATGACCATGGTTATTCTCCTTGTCCGGTGACATATCCCGTTAGATTAAGCGTATTTTGCAGCGCGCCATCCGCAACCAGTTTGGCGGCTTTGGCTAAATCATCGGCCAAATAGCGGTCCTGTTTGAGGCGGGGGATAGATTGGCGAATTGTGCTGACGGCTTTTGCCAGATCGGGGCTGGTTTGCAGGGGCGCCCGAAATTCAATACCTTGCGCGGCACAAATCAGCTCAACCCCGATAATGCCGTTCAGGTTTTCATTCATGCGCAACAAGCGCCGCGCCGCGTGGGCAGCCATGGAAACATGGTCTTCTTGGTTGGCCGAGGTCGGCGTGCTGTCGGTGGAACACGGATTGGCCAGATGTTTATTTTCGCTCATCAAGGCGGCTGAGGTCACCTCGGCTATCATCAACCCCGAATTCAGCCCCGGTTCCGGCGTCAGAAATGGCGGTAAATCAAACGACAATGTCGGATCAACCATTAGCGCCACACGGCGCTGGCTAATCGCCCCGATTTCAGCGATCGCCAACGCAATTTGATCAGCGGCAAAAGCCACAGGTTCGGCGTGAAAATTCCCGCCAGAGACAATGCGACCATCGCTTAAAACCAGTGGATTATCCGTTACAGCATTGGCTTCGACGCACAATGTTTTCCCTGCAAAATGCAACAATTCCATCGCCGCACCAGTGACTTGGGGCTGGCAACGAATGCAATACGGATCTTGTACACGGGTGTCATTATCACGGTGGCTTTCGCGGATTTTTGACCCTTGCATGATGCCCCGCATTGCTGCCGCGACTTCAATCTGGCCACAATGCCCGCGCAATTCATGGATTTCTGCCAAAAGCGGCGCGGTGGACCCCATAATGGCATCGGTGGACATGGCCGCAGAAATCACACATGCCCCTGCATTTCGCCACGCACCAAACAGCCCGTTTAGCGCCAATGCCGTTGAGAACTGGGTGCCGTTTATCAGCCCCAAACCCTCTTTTGGGCCAAGCGTTATGGGTGTTAGCCCTGCCTTTTGCAAAGCCTCAGCAGCGGGCATTTGAGCGCCATTAAAAAACGCCTTTCCTGCACCGATCATGGCCGCAGCCATATGGGCCAGCGGCGCCAAATCCCCCGACGCCCCAACGGAACCCTGCACCGGAATAACCGGAATAACATTGTGTTCCAGCATATTTTCAATCTGCACAATTGTGGCCCACGCAACGCCGGATGCGCCGCGCCCCAGCGACATCAGCTTTAACACCATCATCAGACGGGTGGTGCTGATATCCAACGGCCCCCCAACACCGCAGCAATGCGAAAGCACAAGGTTGCGTTGCAGGGTTTCGGTGTCTTTACTGGCGATTTTTACGCTGGCGAGTTTGCCAAATCCGGTATTGACGCCGTAAACCGCCGCGCCGTCAGCGGCGGCCTTTGCCACAATTCCAGCGGCGATATCTACTTTTTCCCGTGCATCTTCAACCAGTTTCACAGGTTTGCCAGTGCGCCAGATATCTTCCAGTTGTGCCAGTGTTACCTGAGCGGGGATAAGGCGCATTGTCATGTCTGGCCTCCGAATATGCGTTGATAAAGCGGGTTAAACCCGATGCGATACGCCAGTTCTGCGGGGTGTTTGATATCCCAAATTGCCAAATCAGCCCGCATACCAACCTTGATTTGGCCGCAATCGGTCAGGCCCAAGGCGCGGGCTGCATTTATTGTAACACCTTTCAGGGCTTCCTCGGGTGTCATACAAAACAGGGTGCAGGCCATATTCATGGTCAGTAATAATGAGGTCAGCGGTGATGAACCCGGATTACAATCTGTGGCCAAAGCCATGGCAACGCTGTGGTTCCGAAAAGCCTCAATCGGGGGTAATCGCGTTTCGCGCAGGGTGTAAAACGCGCCGGGTAGCAATACCGCAACCGTGCCTGCGCGCGCCATTATTGCAGCGTCTTTAGCTGTTGTATATTCCACATGATCAACCGAAAGCGCCTCAAACCGGCAGGCCAGCGCAACACCCCCCGAATGCGAAAGCTGTTCTGCGTGCAATTTCACCGGAAGGCCAAGCGATTTGGCCACCATAAACACCCGTTCGATTTGTGCAGGTGTAAATCCGATACCTTCGCAAAACCCGTCAACCGCATCAACCAGCCCCTCTGCATGGGCGGCGCGCAGGCTTGGAATGCAGATTTCATCAATATAGGCATCAGCGCGGCCGGTAAACTCAGCCGGAATCGCATGTGCCCCCAGAAAGCTGGTGATAACGCGCACGGGCCGGTGTTTGGCAATCAGACGTGCGGCGCGCAGCATGTTTAATTCGGTTTCGCGATCAAGACCATAACCGGATTTGACCTCAATCACCGAAACGCCCTCAGCCAACAGCGCATCAATGCGCGGCAGCGCCGTTTGCAGCAGTTTGTCAACGCTGGCTTTGCGTGTTGCTGATACAGTTGACACAATGCCGCCACCTGCGCGTGCGATTGCTTCATAACTGGCACCATTCAGGCGCATTTCAAATTCTTGAGCGCGGTTTCCATCGTGAATAATATGGGTGTGGCAATCAATCAGAGCAGGCGTTATCAGGCGACCCTTCAGATTATTGCGCTCAATATCCGAATATTTGGCAGGCAGGTCAGCCTGTTTTCCAATCCAGTCAATCAGGCCGTTATCTATGACCAATGCAGCATCGGTAAGCAGCCCATAAGGCGTGGTGCCCTGCATTGTCGCGACGGTTATGTTGGTAAATACGGTCAAATTCATCTTGCTCATGTTGGGGTTTTGATTAATATGTGCATACATAATAATCTTGTCAATATGGAATCGTGATGACATCAATTTGGGCCAAACAAGCGCTGTTGCCAGATGGCTGGCGGCAAAATGTCAGCGTGGAAATTGACATGCAAGGAAAAATCAGCGCTGTAGTGTCCGGCCACCCCCCCGCACCAGCTGCGCAGCGCGTTGGCGTTTTGCTGCCCAGCCCTGTTAATGCCCACAGCCACGCGTTTCAGCGCGCCATGGCTGGCCTGAGCGAGCGGCGCGGGCCGCATAAATCTGATACATTCTGGACATGGCGACAATTAATGTTCCGCTTTCTTGAGCAGCTAACCCCCGAACATGTGCAAGCCATCGCAGCACTGGTGCAAATGGAAATGCTGGAGGCCGGATATTCAACAAATGTTGAATTCCATTATCTGCATCATCAGCCCAACGGGCAGCCATATGATCATATGTCAGAAATGGCCCAAAGCATCATTGCAGCTGCTGCGCAAACCGGCATTGGCCTGACATTACTGCCGGTGCATTACCAATATGGCGGGTGTGATCAACGCCCTTTGGGGGCGGGTCAGGTCAGGCTTGGCACCGATCTGGACGCATTTGAGCAGCTTTGGCAAAGCACACATACCGCACTAAAAACCCTGCCGTCGGACACAAATATCGGGGTTGCGCCCCATAGCCTGCGCGCGATTGATCCACACTCATTGCCGCAGCTTTTGCAACTCGCCGGCGATAAACCGTTTCATCTGCATTTGGCGGAACAACATGCCGAAACCCTTGAGGTACAGGCGGTTTGGGGTAAACGACCCGTGGAATGGCTGTTGGATAATGCGGATATTGACGCGCAGTGGTGCTTGATTCATTGCACCCAGATGTTGCCGCATGAAACCAAAATGCTGGCAAAAACCGGGGCGGTGGCAGGGCTGTGCCCGATCACCGAATCCAGCCTTGGTGACGGGATTTTTGATGCGGTGCGCTGGTTTGATCAGGGTGGCCGCGTGGCCATTGGATCAGATTCAAATATCCGGATTGCATTGGCAGAGGAGCTGCGCACGCTGGAATATTCCCAACGGCTGCGTGACCATTCCCGTGCGGCGCTGGCAACCTCAGATAAATCAACCGGACGGCGGATATTTGATGCGATTTGCGCAGGTGGGGCGCAGGCGGCAGGGCGAAAATCAGGCATGATAAAAACCGGAAACTGGGCTGATTTGATGGTACTGGATGATGCGCATATTGACCTTTCCTCCCGCACCGGTGACACGTTACTGGATACTTATATTTTTGCGGGGAGTGACCGTATGGTGACCGAATTATGGGCAGCAGGGCGCCATATGGTAAAAGACGGCCAACATGTTGCGCGTGGTGAAATCACGCGAAAATACATGCAGGTTTTGCAACAGCTAGAGGGCATGATTTGACCCAAATCAGCATCAAAAGCTGGCAAGATGTGCAAAACGAAGTACGCAACCGCATCAATAGCCGCATATGGAAACCCGGTCAGCAAATCCCCAATGAGGCGACTTTGGCGCAGGAATTCGGCTGTGCGCGGGCCACGGTTAATCGCGGGTTGCAGGCTTTGGCTGATTCTGGCCTGCTGGATCGTCGCCGCAAAGCAGGCACAAGGGTGGCGCTGCACCCGGTTCGCAAAGCCACATTAAGCATTCCGATTTTACAGCACGAAATTGAAGCGCGCGGCCTGATTTACCATTACATTCTAAAAAGCCGCACCCTTGGCCCGCCCCCCGAAAATATCCGGGCTGAAATGGGCATCGCGACGGGCAATGCGCTTCATATCGAAGCGCTACATCTGGGCGATAATCTGCCTTATGTGATTGAGGATCGCTGGATTAATATCACTGCGGTGCCCCAAGCAGAAACAGCAGATTTTACCCAGCAAAGCCCCAATAAATGGCTGGTGGAAAACGCGGCATTTGTCTCGGGGGATATTGAGTTTTCAGCAGAAAATGCCAGCCCGAAACAGGCGGAATTGTTGATGTGTAAAATTGATGAAGCGCTGTTTGTGATTAAACGCCGGACCCAAAACCATGCGCAGATAATCACCCAAGCTACGCTGATTTTTGCACCGCATTACAGCATGAAAACCCGCATTTAGCCAAGTCTGCGCGCTGCGAATAACCCAAATTGGTTGAATACAATCATCACCTTTAGGTTACTTGCGGCAATAAGTGATTATTGTATACATATTTATTTATACAAAGCATTAGAGTGTAGTATAGAAAGTAATAAGTAGTGCTGAATATCGCATAATTGTTACGGCTATTACAGGAGAAGAAAAATGGCAGACCACACTACACAATGGCTTTATCTGGGCAACCAAGCCGAAATGGATACCGACGAAACCGATCGAGATCTTGAAAGCCCCAGCATTCCGCTTGGTGAATATGACATCAATTCGATGGAATTGGCGGATGTTACGTTACATGACGAAGATGATGACGGTTTTTTGTATACCAACAACCAAGGTAATGATGCGGAGCCGGTAACCTATACAACTACCGATGGCACATTTTCCTCAGACCTTGATAGCGTTTCAAAATATAGTGTTTTAATAACCTTTTCGGACGGGTCGACGACAACCAAGCAGTTGGACGTATACCAGCTTGAGGATGGTTCGGTGTTTGCTTCGACTGATCACGCTCTTGACGATACAAATATTGAGAGCATAGAGCTTCTTCATCTCAATCATGGGACAGCCAACCGAATCCATCTAAGTCAGGATAACGGCTTTGATAATGCCACCATCACCTGTTTCGCGGCTGGAACCTCTATCGAAACCCCAAAAGGTGAGGTTTTGATCGAAGATTTATGTGTCGGCGATATGGTTTGTGTTTCCGGAGGTTCCGCCAAGCCAATTCGCTGGATTGGCGCGCAAACTGTTCGGGCCAAGGGTGTAAATGCACCGGTTCTTATCAAGAAATCAGCAATGGGAAATCACCGTGATCTTTTGGTTTCGCAACAACACCGTATGTTGGTGTCTGATTGGCGCGCAGAGGTTTTGTTTGGCAAATCCGAGGTGCTGACCGCAGCAATAAATCTGGTAAATGACGATAATATCCGGGTTACGCCCATGGCAGAAATAACCTATTTCCATATGCTGTTTGACAGTCATGAAATCGTATTTGCCCAAGGTATCGCCTCTGAGAGCTTTCACCCGAGCAAATCTGCGATTGATAATTTGTCAGATCAAAGCCG
>CAZCDC010000068.1:0-2905 GCA_964497195.1 uncultured Rhodobacterales bacterium
GTGATGTCTACCACTTCATCGTTTTGCAATGGTGGCTCTTCCTCAATTTCAGGAGGGCTGGTTTGCAGCAATGGTAACATGGATTCCGGCAGTTCTGCTGTGGCGCTCTCGGTTGGTAAAGCCCAGCTAAACGTATCAAAACCTGTACAATTCGAACAGGTTGGTGCCCATTTTGGATGAATACTGTTACAGGCAGAACAAACCCATTGTTCGCCGCGTGGTGCTGCAAGCGCGCGCGCAAGATAGCCCCTCGTGACCTCCTCAGCGGCGCCTTCGCCACGGCTGATTGCAGCCATAAGCGCCAGAACGCGGGTGGTTGGTTGCTCATTAGGCAAATCTGCAATTGCGCGGCGCGCCGCTGGAAAATCTTCTGCGGCCAACAATAATTCAGTTTCAAGCAACCGCGTTTCGGTATGGGTGGGCAGGATTTTTAAAAAATTTGCAAAGCGTTTAAGACGCTCTGTTGGGGTCTCGTTAGGTTCAATGCTGGCAAAGGCTGCGCCAAGATCCGGATGCGGGTTGGCTTCCCATGCTTTGCGCAGCACCCGCACAGCGTTGCGTTTGGTGCCCTCGGACACATAAACCTGCGCTGCCAAAACAGCGGCTGGCACCAATGCAGGCGCGTTACGATTGGCAAAAATCGCAGCGTCGCGGGCTTGGTCCTTTTGGCCTGCCTCATGTTTTGTCATGGCATCCGCCACTGATAAAACTGCGTCCCGCCGCGTGGCGATGTCTTTTGGCAGGGTTTTGGCGCGGGATTTGGCCTGAAGGGTTATGCGCGCACCCGCCCAATCCTTGGCGTTGGATTGTAGCGAAAACAAAGTTTCCAACACTTCGGGGTGGCGGGGTTTAAGCGCAAATGCTTTTTGGGCCAAAAGCAATGCGCGTTCTGTGTCGCCCTCTGCCAGCTTGGCTTTCATCAGGCCCTGAATGCCAACAAACCGGGTGCGATCATCGTTAAGCAGTTGTTTATACAGCTCAATCGCGCGGGGGCGGTTGCCGGTCATTTCCGCAGCTTGGGCGGTTAACAATTGGGTGAGTTCGGGTTTGTGCAGCAGTTTTTCAGCTTTGTTGGCTTTGGCTACGGCTTTTTGCCCCTCACCAGAAGCTAGGGCAATCAGGCCCTCAGACAGTGCCGCATAGCCGCGGCGTTCGCGGTTTTTGTCAAAATACTGGCGTATGGCGGTTTTGTCGCCAAACAATGTGCGCAACAATACAACACCAAAACCCGCGAGTTTTAGCAGGATCCAGAACGCTGCAAAAGCAACCAGAATACCAATCAACGCCACCAGCGGTGTGATGCTGATTTCGCGGCCATCAAAAGCAATCAGAACTTTGCCCGGCGTGTCTTGGATATAGGTGGCACCAAAGGCCAAAGCGGCCGCTAGACTGACAAATATTGCAACCTTGATAAGAGACCAAATCATGAATTATTCCCCAATCACGAGCGCGTTGCGCAAGGTTTCAAAACCGGTTTTTACGTCGTTGCGGATTGTAATATCAGCAAGCCAATCGGCCATTTCGATATAGGCGTTATCCGGCAGGTTTTCGGCCTCAGCCAGAATGGTTTCCAGATCATCGCGCAGCAACGCCGCCTCCATACGGGATAATACCGCATCAGCGCTGTTGCCTGCCTGCGGAGTCAGTGACCGTGTCGCAACCTGAGATTTCAGGAAAGAGCCAAAGCCGGCAAAAAGACCGGAATTTTGCGGGTTAGACACAGCGGCCCGAATGGTGTTATGCGCGGCAGGGACAAACGCGGATTGCAATTCTTCAAGGGTTTCAACGCCGTTTTGCGCGGCAGCCAATGCCGCTGGGATAGAGTGCTCTGTGTTGCCAGCGATGCGTTCCAGCGGCGCTTTGAAATTTGCGCCTGTGGACAGGGCAGAGGCGATTTCGCTGAGGCTGGTCTGAATTTCCGAATTTGTCAGGGTTTGCGTATTTTGCTGGTTGGCCTCGGCGACCAGTGTTTCGGCTTCGGTGACTTGGCGTTCTGCGGTTACGGCGACCTCGTCTATGCGTTGGGATAACATGCCTTGCAGGCTGGAGATTTCATTTAAAGATGCCTGAAGCCCGTCAATTCGGGTGCGATATGCTGAAATGCTGGCAGCGGTGTCTGCTGAAATCGCGCCGCCCTCAGCCGCGATGTTGCCAAGACTGGATGTCAGGCCGTTGATTTCCGCGATCAGGCCTTCGACCCGGCCTTCCAATGCCCAAAGACGGCTTTCAACTGCGGTGCTGTCAGCGGCGGCGACCTGATCCGAAAGCGCAGTCATTTGGCTGCGCACCGGATTTACGGAATCGGTTTGAAAATTGGCAAGGCGGGTTTCGATTTCTTCGCGGTTTGGCAAGGATTCCAAGGCCAATAACCGCGTTTCAAGCGTAATGCGCAACTGATCGACATCCTCAATCGCGGCATTATTACTGGGGCTGAGCCATTGGGCGATTGGCGCTAAACCAGCCGGCAACAGGGGGGCCAGGCGGGGCGCTGCCCAGATGCCAATCACCATACCAACAACAACCAGCGCAAGTATTTGCAGGGTGCGTGCTGCAAAAGAAGTGTGATGCTCTTCTTCAGCTATGGGGTCCGGTTCAGCAACAGGTTCTTCAGCCGCAACATCTTCAGCCGCAACATCCTCAGGCGGGGCGGGCTCAATCACTTCTTCAGCATCGCTCACGTCTTGGGAAATCTCGGACGTCACCGATTCCAGATCATTTTTGGTCTTCTTTGCCATTATCGCCCCTTGGTGTCGCAAGCCCCTGTTTATATGTGCGCGAATGATGCCGGAGTCTAGGGCGCACGCTGTCAATTTTGCGCATAAAGCGGATTTTTGCCTTTTGTAGCACGCGTTGCCTAAGGCTTAATCAGCTCTGCTTGTTTTACAATCACTTCGGCTTGCTTGAT
>CAZCDC010000068.1:3005-5707 GCA_964497195.1 uncultured Rhodobacterales bacterium
TTGCCTAAGGCTTAATCAGCTCTGCTTGTTTTACAATCACTTCGGCTTGCTTGATGGAGGCAAGATCAATCAACCGGCCTTTATAAACCGCAGCGCCTTGACCTGATTTGGTGGCCTCTGCCATGGCGGCCAGAATATCGCGCGCCTCATTCAACTGGGCCTCGGAAGGCGTGAAAACAATGTTTGCCAATGCCACCTGTTTGGGGTGAATCGCCCATTTTCCAACCATGCCAAGCGTGGCGGAGCGCTGCGCCTGTGCCGTATAGCCAGCATCATCGGAAAAATCGCCAAACGGGCCGTCAACCGGCAGCAATCCGTGGGTGCGACACGCCGCAACAATTGCCACAACCGGCGCGTGCCACGGGTCAGCGATATGATGGTTGCCATCGGTATCCAGCATATAATAATTTTCCTGTGTTCCGCCAATGCCGGTGGTTTGCATACCCATGCTGGCGGCATAATCCGCGGCGCCAAGGCTCATGGAGCGCATCCGTTTGCTGGCGGCGGCGATTTCCTCTACGTGGGCCAGCCCTGCGGCGGTTTCGATTATGACCTCAAAATTGATTGGTTTATGGCGGTTTTGGGCCTTTTCTACGGCGGTGACCAAGGCGTCAACTGCATAGATATCCTTAGCATTGCCAACCATAGGAATCATAATTTGGTCTATTCTGTCGCCGGATTTTTCCAGCAAATCAATCACATCTTGATGCCAGAATTCCGTGTCTAAGCCATTGATTCTAACGGAAACAGTTTTATTTCCCCAGTCAATATCATTTAGGGCCTCAATAATATTTTTGCGCGCTTGGGGTTTATCAGCGGGGCTAACGCTATCTTCCATATCTAGGTTGATCACATCCGCCGCGCTGGCTGCCATTTTTTCAAATATTGCGGGGCGGGATCCCGGGCCAAATAGCTGGCAGCGGTTTGGTTGGTTGGGGCTGATGGGTTGAACCAAAAAGCTCATGAGATTTCCTCGCGAAATATTATTACGTGAATGCTGCGTCTTGCATCACAATACTGCGCTCCCGTGTCAATGACAATAATGCTGCAACTGCGAACTAGTTAACCCCGTCTTCGGATAATTCGCCGGATGTTCTGGCCACATGCAGCACATAAAGCGACGTGAGTATGGCAATTAATGATACAATAAACATTGGGATAATCAACGGGAATACCGGATTTTCAGGTGTTAGCAAGGCGCCCGTCAGTGCGGAAATCGCAGCGCCGCCGCCAATTGTCAACGTGCCGCCAAGCCCAGAGGCACTGCCTGCCAGTTGTGGGCGCACCGACACCATGCCTGCATTGGCGTTGGGAAGCGTCATGCCATTGCCAAGCCCGACAATAAACATCGGGCCAAAAAGCGACAGCGGGTGGTATATTCCTGCCGTGAATAATAGCAAAATTATTGAAGTGCCAACCGCGCAGGTACAGGTGCCGTAAAACATCATACGGTTAATGCCGAATTTTTGCGAAAATCGGCCGGAAATGAAATTCCCGAGCATGTAACCGGCTGAAACAATTGCAAAAAACATGCCCAATTGCTGCGCCGTCAGGCCAAGTGCTTGTGATGATATAAAAGAAGCCCCGCCCAGAAAGGCAAAAAATGTGCCGGCTGAAAAGGCTGCTGTGGCAGAATATCCCCAAAATCGACGTGATCTTATCAGCTCCGGATAGGCGCGGAACTGAGCACCAAAACTGGCGCTTTTATGTTGATTTGTTTCACCAAGGTCAAACCAAGAAATAGCCATAACAATGGCGCCCAGCACCAGCACCATGGCAAAACTGGTTTGCCAGCCAAATGCTGCGTCCAGAAACCCGCCAATCATCGGGCCAAACATTGGCACCAAGGACATGCCCATGGTGACATATCCAATCATGCTGGCTGCTTGGTTTGGCGGCACCATATCGCGGACAATGGCGCGCGACAGCACCATGCCAACGGCTATTGTTGCCTGTATCATGCGAAATATCAGAAAAATTTCAACGGTCGGGGCCAGCAGGCAGCCAAGTGTTGCCACCAGAAAAATGCCCATCCCCCCCAGAATCACGGGGCGGCGGCCATAACGATCAGACAGGGGGCCAATGATAAGCTGCAATAATGCAGTCACCCCCAGATAAGCCGAAATCGTTAGTTGCACCACCGAATGGTCTGTTTTGAAAAACTCTGCCATGCTTGGCAGGGACGGCAAAAATATATTCATGTTGAGCGCAGAAATACCTGCAATCGCAACGAGTGTTGCGATATGGGGCGGTGACATCCGATCAAGCCAACGCGCAGGTGGGTGCAATGGAGCGTTCATTTATGCCTTTGTTCGTTAAATGCAATTTCACGCTTGATTAGCGAAAAAATAGTTGATTTATTGTAAGTCAGAGAATGCTTTTTGTAACCGCTCAACTGCATCAATCACCATTTCACGGCGACACCCAAGGTTAAATCTTAGGAAATTTTCACCGCCAGTGCCAAATGTCTCACCGTAGTTCGCGGCAATCTTTGCGGTTTTTTCAACACGGGTAATTACGTCACCCATCGGCATTCCTGTGCCCGAAAAATCCACCCAAGCCAAATAGGTCGCCTCAAGATTCATGGACTTCACACCGGGAATTTTATTGATGCCCTCATCAAAAATCCGCCGGTTTTCGGTTAAATACGCCAGCAATTCCACCACATATTCATCCCCATTATCATAGGCGGTTTCCACCAT
>CAZCDC010000068.1:5807-13094 GCA_964497195.1 uncultured Rhodobacterales bacterium
TTATTCTTTTTACAGAAATCCGCGACTTCGCGCAGTTCAGCCGCGCTCCAAACCCGCCCGCCAGGATTATGAGGAGAGCAGAAAATCATCATGCTTTCATTGCCCGTCAGCGAGGCCTGAAGCGCCGGAATATCCATCTCATAACGGCCATTATTGTTAATCAGCTGGCTTTCGACCACCACGCGCCCATTGGTATTTATATATTTCGCAAAGGAATGATAGACCGGAGAAAACACAATTACGCCGTCACTTTTTTGCGTAAACGCCTGTAAACACAGCGCAATTGCGGCCCCAAGCCCATGCGCATGAAAAATCCAGTCAGGGTTAAGCTGCCAACCATGCTGCCGATCCATCCAGCCGGTAATCGCGGCACGATAGCTTTTGTCATCTGCGTAATACCCATGCACCCCGTGCGCCGCCTGCGCAACCAGCGCGTCATTTACCGCTTGAGGTGGTCGAAAATCAGTGTCCGCCACCCACATTGCCAGCCCGTCATCCGGTGACACACCATAAACCTGCTCCATTGCGTCCCATTTGGCGCTATGGTGGCCGCGACGGTCAATATATTCATCAAAATCATGTGGCATGTTTGGCTCCGGAATTCGTTTTTTCCACGCTATCGCAATGACCAACGGGCGCAAGTGTAAAATGCTGCACTTGTGTCGTTACCCCCCTTGTATTACATGAGCGCCATGAGCCTGAAAAAAATCCTTTTGCACCCTGATCCACGCCTGAAAAAGGCCTGCGATCTTGTGACTGACATTAATGCTGAGTTGCGCAAACTGGCGGATGACATGCTGGAAACCATGTACGAAGCGCCGGGCGTTGGCCTTGCTGCGCCTCAGGTTGGTACATTGACACGGCTTTTTGTGATGGATGTCGCAGGCAAAGAGGCAGACCCGGACCCGCGCGTTTTGTTTAACCCGCGCATAACGTGGGTGTCTGACGAATTGAATACCCATGAAGAAGGCTGCCTGTCGATCCCCGATTTTTATGAGGATGTTACGCGACCCGAAACCGTGCGTATGGCATACCAAAACATCGATGGAATTGAAGTTGAGGAAGAATTTGAAGGCCTTGGTGCGACCTGTGTACAGCACGAACTTGACCATTTGAATGGCCGGCTTTTTATTGATTATCTGTCAGCCGTAAAACGCGGTATGATTACCAACAAGATGAAAAAACTGAAAAAAGAACTTGCGCGGGATACATGATACGCCCGTTTTTATCCTTTCCAGACAAACGGTTACGCACAGTTTGCCCAGCGGTTGATCAGATAGATAACCATATCCGCACCGTGTGGGACGAGATGATCAAAGCAATGTATGACATGCCGGGCGTTGGCCTTGCTGCGCCACAAATTGGCGAAATGTTACGGCTTATTGTGGTGGATGGCTCTGAATCCCGTGACAAAGCATTACGTATGGCAAATCCGGAAATTCTGCATGTTTCTGCGACGTTGCGCGAACATGAAGAAGGCAGCCCGAATATTCCCAATCTTTGGGCAATGGTGAAACGTCCGCGTGCAATTACGGTGCGTTTTCTGAACAAAAATGGTGAAAATGTTGAGCAGGATTTTGTTGGCCTGTGGGCGACATCTGTGCAGCATCAAATTGACCATCTGAATGGAAAACTGTTTGTTGATCACCTCAGCCCGGTTAAACGCAAAATGTTGCTAGCCAAACACAGCAAAAATAAACGGAGGCGTTAATGCGGGTTATCTTCATGGGAACACCCGATTTTTCAGTGGTTGCGCTGGATGCACTGATTGCGGCAGGGCATGAAATTGTCGCTGTTTATGCACAGCCTCCGCGCAAAGCTGGGCGTGGGAAAAAACTGCGCCTTGGGCCGGTGCATCAACGGGCAGAAACCTTGGGGATTGAGGTTCGCACACCATTGAATTTCAAAAATACTGAGGATATCCAAGCGTTTGCTGCGCTCAATGCTGATATAGCAGTCGTGGTTGCCTATGGCTTAATCCTGCCGCAGACTATTCTGGACGCGCCGAAATATGGCTGCCTGAATATCCATGCCTCATTGTTGCCGCGCTGGCGCGGGGCTGCGCCCATCCACCGCGCAATTATGGCTGGTGACACAGAAACAGGTGTTTGCATCATGCAAATGGAGGCCGGTTTGGATACTGGCCCTGTGTTGTTGCAGGAAAAAATCCCGATTTCAGACACTATTACAACGGGTGAATTGCATAACCAACTGGCGGAATTGGGCGGCCAGCTGGTTTGCCAAACACTTGTAAATTTAAACAAGTTGAGCGCTAAACCACAGCCAAATGATGGTATGACCTATGCCAAGAAAATCGACAAAGCTGAGGCAAAAATTGACTGGAACCAACCGGCTGAGGCCATCAGCCGCCAAATTCGGGGGTTGTCACCCTTTCCTGGCGCATGGACCGAGATCAACAATGAGCGCATTAAGCTGTTGAACTGCGTGGTTTCAAACGGCTCTGGCCTATCTGGGGAGGCCCTGGACGATGCGCTCAAAATTGCCTGTGGGCAGGATGCATTACGTTTAACGCGATTGCAGCGCGCAGGAAAAGGCGTGATAGATGTTCAGGATTTTTTGCGTGGGTTTCCAGTAACCAAAGGCGATTTCCTGAGCTAGGCGCTGGAAAAACGCAAAATTAATCCTATATAGATTGTAGCGATTTTAAAAACTGGAAGCGATATGCTTTATTTAGCAATTATTGGTGCGGCGGCAGGCTTTATTGCCACGCGCATTATGAAACTCAAAACCGGGGTTTTCCAAACGGTGGCGCTGGGCGTCATTGGCGCGCTTTTTGCTGGGGTTGTTTTGCGTGTTTTAATCGCAATTATGGGCGCAGTCGCAGGGCTGGTTGGGGCAGTATTGGCTGTTATGGCCTTGATTTACGTGTATCAGCAGTTTGCCAAAAAAGGTTAAACCTTAAACGGTTCCATTCCACGCCGTGCTAATACATCAGCCCGTTCATTTCCTGCATTCCCCGCATGGCCTTTGATCCATTCCCAGGTTACCGAATGCTGGGCTGCGGCTTTGTCCAACAATTTCCACAGGTCTTCGTTTTTAACCGGCTTTTTCTGGCTGTTTTTCCAGTTGTTGCGTTTCCACCCGTGGATCCATTTGGTGATACCGTCTTTGACATAAACGCTGTCTGTGATCACAGTCATGGTTGCGGGTTTTTTCAGCGCGTTTAGGGCGTTGATTGCCGCCAGTAACTCCATGCGGTTATTTGTGGTATCGGCTGCTCCACCAAACAATTCGCGCTCCTTCAGGACTTTACCGTTTTCACGCGCAATCAGGAACACGCCCCAACCGCCAGGGCCGGGATTGCCAGAACATGCGCCATCCGTATAGGCAATTAATTCAGGCATAATAGGCAATAAACATTGAACCAGCGGCAACAGTCGTGGTGAAAAAGCGCAATGGAAACCACCACTTAGGCGCTAGACCGCGGGCAATAAAAATCAGATCAACCACAATAAGCCCAGCGGTCGCAATGGCCAATGGCAATAATGGCACCGGTGAAAATGATGCCCCAAGCGCAGCCAAAGGCGGTAACATAGCGATGATTGCATCAAAAATTCCGGGGCGGGATTTGGCAGCAAAACCCCAGTAAATGCCGCCGGATACTGCCAGCGAAATTGCGCCATATGAATTTAGCAATGGATATGGTTGCGCCCAATATGCGCTCGGCGGTGTGATCAGGCCAAGCACTGCTATGGCTGCGTAAATAAACGGTAAGGCAAGAATTATGCCCCATAAAGCGGCGCTAAAAGGTATGTTTTTCATGATACGACCTCTCGGAGAATTCGCGGAACCTTGAACGAAATATTTTCTTGCGCAGTTTCAACAATTTCTATTGTTATATCAAAACGACTGCGAAATGCGTCAACAACTTCATTAACCAGCACTTCGGGGGCCGAAGCGCCCGCCGTAATGCCAACAGTTTTTATGCCCTCAAGGCTACGCCAATCAATATCGGTTGAACGTTGAACCAGTTGTGCATAAGCACAACCTGCATTTTTACCAACCTCTACCAAACGACGAGAATTGGATGAATTTGGCGCGCCAATTACCAGCAATGCATCAATTTTGGGCGCAATCGCCCGAACAGAGGCCTGACGGTTGGTTGTGGCATAACAAATATCTTCTTTATGGGGGCCAATAATGCTCGGAAACCGTTGTTTCAACGCGTCAATAATACCGGAACAATCATCCACGCTCAGCGTTGTCTGAGTGATAAAAGCCAGTTTTTCAGGATTGTCAGGCGTAATCCGCGCCACGTCCGCCGCTGTTTCCACCAAAATCACTGCGCCATCTGGCAATTGCCCCATGGTGCCAATGGTTTCGGGGTGGCCATCATGGCCGATCATCACCATTTGCAAACCGTTGTCAAAGTGGCGCTCAGCCTCGATATGCACCTTGGAAACCAAAGGGCAGGTGGCATCAACAAACAGCATTTTGCGTTCTGCCGCACGGGCAGGCACGGATTTTGGCACGCCGTGGGCCGAAAAAATCACGGGCCGATCATCAGGGCAATCTGATAAATGTTCAACAAAAACAGCGCCTTGCTTGCGCAAATTATCCACGACATATTTATTATGCACAATTTCGTGGCGCACATAAACCGGCGCACCCCATTTTTCA
Source organism: uncultured Rhodobacterales bacterium (assembly GCA_964497195.1). Classification (GTDB taxonomy): domain Bacteria; phylum Pseudomonadota; class Alphaproteobacteria; order Rhodobacterales; family Rhodobacteraceae; genus UBA3077. The sequence goes on from CAZCDC010000068.1 coordinate 10,449, forward strand.
ATCGCAAGTTCAACAACCTTGATCGCACGGTCAACCCCCGCGCAAAATCCGCGCGGCGCAGCCAGATACAGGGTTAACGGTGGGTTCATCCAAATGCTCCGAATAATCCCGCGAAACTTAACAAAGGGCTGACGGAATATCCACCAGCCATTCCATCACGTTTCTTCCAGTTCAGCAAATGCATCAGGCATATCGGGGCGTGGCGGCCGTCCGATGACGTCTTTCAACTCGTCCAGCTCAATGAAATTATCACATTGGCGACGCAGTTCATCAGCAATCATTGGCGGGTTGGACCGAATGGTCGATACAACCGAAACCCGAACGCCTTGGCGCTGCACGGATTCAACCATTGGGCGAAAATCCCCATCGCCTGAAAAAATCACAATGTGATCCACATGCGGGGCCAATTCCATGGCATCAACGGTTAATTCGATGTCCATATTGCCTTTGATTTTGCGCCGGCCCATAGAATCAGTAAATTCCTTGGCCGGTTTGGTCACCATATTATAGCCATTATAATTCAACCAATCGACCAAAGGCCGGATGGGGGAATATTCTTCGTTTTCCAAAAGGGCGGTATAGTAAAACGCCCTTAGCAATTTTCCGCGGCGCATGAATTCTGTGCGCAGCAGTTTATAATCGATGTCAAAACCCAATGCCTTGGCGGCCGCATAGAGGTTAGACCCGTCAATGAACAGCGCCAGCCGTTCGTCTCTGTAAAACATTTCTCAATCACCTTAATTGGTAAGTTTGCATATGCGGTTACCGACCAGTAATGTCCCGGCGCGCAGTCAGCGTTATACATATGAAAATAGAGTTTTGCGATGCGGATACAAGCCTTCATGCCATCAAATATCGTGCCAACTACATATGTAGCCCTCGGATCAAACCAATCTTCAGCGGTTGGGGCGCCCATGGAAGCGTTAACCCATTCGTTAAGGTTGTTTTTAGGCGAATCACTGGAAATTGTGCAGCAAAGCAGTTGGTATCAATCCCCAGCTTTTCCGGCGGGGTCGGGGCCGGATTACATAAACGGGGTGGTTGGCGTGAAAACCGCGCTAAGCCCCGTGCAAATTCTGGCGGCATTACACCGGATAGAAAAGGCCCTTGGCCGTAGTCGCAAAAAACGTTGGGCAGCGCGCAGTTGTGATCTGGATTTACTGGCATGTGGTGTGGAAATTCAGCCGGATAAGGCAGGTTTTTTGCGTTGGCAGGGTTTGGATTTGGATCAACAGAAAACCCTTGCGCCAGATGAATTGATTTTGCCCCATCCGCGCCTGCAAGACCGCAGTTTTGTATTGGCTCCGTTCAATGAAATTGCGCCCAATTGGCGACATCCGGTTTTGGACAAAACTGTGGCGGAAATGCTGAAGGAATTGCCAAATACAGACATTGCCGCGCTCCGACGGATTTCCTCGCATTAGACGCAGTTGCACCCTTGCGTTTCGGGGGCAGGGGCATTACATAACGGCTTTCTCAGGATCAAATATTGGAGCAATCCGCATGGCACGCGTAACCGTAGAAGACTGCATTGACAAAATTCCGAACCATTTTGATTTGGTGATCATGGCCGCGCACCGCGCACGCCAACTGGCTGCGGGTGCTGAAATTACCGTGGATCGCGACAATGACAAAAACCCTGTTGTTGCCTTGCGCGAAATCGCTGAAGAAACCCTAACAGCCGAATCCATCCGCGAATCAGCGATTGAAGCCTTGCAAAGCCAAAACGAGGTCGATGAGCCTGAAGAAGACAGCATGCCTCTTTTGATGGAAAAAGAATCTGTCGATCTGCCAGAAGATGACATGTCCGAGGAAAAAATGCTGCGTGCGCTGATGGAAGCCCAAAGCGCCAGCTAACTCTGGAGCCATTATGATCGAAGTTAACGAACTTATCGGTCTGGTCGAAGCCTATAACCCTGTTTGTGACGCGGAGATGATCCGGCGCGCCTATGCATTTGGCTTGGCCGCGCATGAGGGTCAGTTTCGTCACTCTGGCGAGGCGTATTTCAGCCATCCGGTTGCGGTTGCCGCCATGCTGACCGAAGTAATGCTGGATGATGCCACCATCATTACCGCCCTGCTGCACGACACAATCGAGGACACCAAAGCCACCTATAAAGAAGTGGCGATGCTGTTCACGCCGGAAATCGCCGAACTGGTTGACGGGGTGACCAAGCTGACCAATCTGGAATTATCCAGTGTCGAGACCAAACAGGCCGAGAATTTCCGTAAATTGCTGATGGCGATGTCCAAAGACCTGCGGGTGTTGTTGGTAAAGCTGGCTGACCGTTTGCACAATATGCGCACCATCAAGGCCATGCACCCCGATAAACAACAGCAAAAAGCCCATGAAACCATGGAGATATACGCACCACTGGCGGGGCGTATGGGTATGCAATACATGCGTGAGGAATTAGAAGACCTGTGTTTCAGGGTACTAAATCCCGAGGCCCGCAATTCGATTATGCGCCGGTTTATCAATCTGAAAAACGAAACCGGCGACCTTATTCCGCAAATTACCGAGGATATTCGCAAAGCATTAGACGCTGCGGGCGTTGAGGCCCGCGTGAAGGGCCGCGAAAAACGGCCCTATTCGATCTGGCGCAAAATGGAGGAAAATAAAGAAGGGTTTAACCGGCTATCCGA
>CAZCDC010000069.1:0-1790 GCA_964497195.1 uncultured Rhodobacterales bacterium
CCTCGTTTGAAAAGGAAAATCATGTTTAAAGAAGTTAAAAAATCCATTGAGTGGGGCCATGATACGCTGACACTCGAAACAGGCAAAATCGCGCGTCAAGCCGATGCTGCCGTCATCGCCACATACGGCGAAACCAGCGTATTAGCTGCCGTAGTATTTGAAAAGAAACCAAAAGCCGGTTTCGATTTCTTTCCGCTGACTGTGCATTACCAAGAGAAATATTATGCTGCGGGTAAAATCCCGGGTGGTTTCTTTAAGCGTGAAGCGCGCCCGACCGAAAAAGAAACCCTGACATCGCGTTTGATCGACCGTCCGATCCGCCCCTTGTTTGTGCAAGGTTTCAAACACGAAACCCAAGTGATCTGTACCGTTTTGTCACATGATCTGGAAAATGATCCAGACGTTGTGGCCATGATCGCCGCCTCCGCAGCGCTAACCTTGTCCGGCGCGCCATTTCGTGGCCCAATCGGGTGTGCCCGTGTTGGTTTCACTGATGGTTCTTACATCCTCAACCCTTCGGTTGATGACATGCAAGACCTGCGCAACAATCCTGAACAACGCCTTGATCTAATCGTTGCCGGCACCAAAGACGCGGTAATGATGGTTGAATCCGAAGCCTATGAGCTGTCCGAAGCTGAAATGCTGGGCGCGGTTGAATTTGGCCATGCGCAAATGCAGCCAGTGATTGATATGATCGTTGATCTGGCCGAAGATGCCGCTAAAACCCCGTTTGATTTTCAGGCGCCGGATTATTCGGAATTATATGCCAAGGTCGAAAAAGCTGGCGAAGCCGCGATGCGTGCAGCATTTGGCAACACCGACAAACAAGACCGCACCAAGGCCATCAAAGCCGCGCGTGAGGAAATCAAGGCTGGCCTTTCCGAGGCTGACCAAGGAGATTCAAATCTCGATAGCTGCTTCAAAAAACTTGAATCAGCCGTTGTGCGCGGTGACGTTATCAAAACCGGCAAGCGGATTGATGGTCGTGATCTGACCACTGTGCGTTCGATTGTTTCTGAGGTTGGTATTTTGCCCCGCACCCACGGTTCCGCCCTGTTTACCCGCGGCGAGACCCAAGGCTTGGTTGTGACCACGCTTGGCACCGGCGATGACGAACAAATCATTGATGCATTGCACGGCGAAAGCCGCTCGAACTTCTATCTACATTATAACTTCCCTCCGTATTCAGTAGGCGAAGCTGGTCGTATGTTTGGCCCGGGTCGTCGTGAGATTGGTCATGGTAAATTGGCATGGCGTGCGTTGCAGGCTGTTTTGCCAGCCGCGACAGATTTCCCGTATACCGTTCGTGTGGTTTCTGAAATCACTGAATCAAACGGTTCGTCTTCCATGGCTTCCGTCTGTGGCGGTTCCTTGTCGATGATGGACGCTGGTGTGCCTCTGAAAAATGCTGTTGCCGGTATTGCGATGGGCCTGATTATGCAAGATGATGGCCAATATGCGGTTCTGACCGACATCTTGGGTGATGAAGATCATCTCGGCGATATGGACTTTAAGGTTGCGGGTACTGAAAACGGTATCACAACCATGCAGATGGACATCAAAGTCGCAGGCATCACAGCCGAGATTATGAAAGCCGCATTGGACCAAGCCAAAGATGCGCGTTTGCATATTCTGGGCGAAATGGCCAATGCTCTGACAGGTGCTGGTGATTTCTCGATCCACGCGCCCCGCATTGAAACCATGAAAATTCCGGCTGATAAAATCCGCGAAGTGATTGGTTCGGGCGGCAAAGTTATCCGCGAAATCGTTGCCGAATCCGGCGCGAAAGT
>CAZCDC010000069.1:1890-13009 GCA_964497195.1 uncultured Rhodobacterales bacterium
AATCTGCACGCAGACGGTTGTTTACCCTCCATGACGAATCTACAAGACTCAGGCCGCGTGGCTGATGCAACTGATCTCAACTGGGTGGATCGGTTCGCCCCTGCATGGTCACGGCCCTATTTGCGCCTTTCCCGCGCGGATCGTCCTGCGGGAACTTGGCTGCTTTTGATTCCCTGTTGGTGGGGGCTGGCATTGGCGGTTGCAAGCGATCCGATGGGCGGAAACTTGCGCGATATTTGGGTGGCTTTTGCTTGTGCTATGGGTGCTTTTTTGATGCGCGGCGCGGGGTGTACTTGGAATGATATTTCAGACCGTGACATTGATGCCCAAGTGGCGCGCACCAAATCGCGGCCGATCCCTGCGGGGCAGGTTTCCGTGCGCAGAGCATTTGTATGGCTGGGGGTTCAGCTAGCCGTAGCCGCTTGCATTTTATTTACCTTCAACTGGTTCACCATTTGGTTAGGTGTTGCGGCATTAATTCCCGTCATCATCTACCCGTTTGCCAAACGATTCACATGGTGGCCGCAAGCCTTTTTGGGCATTGCCTTTAACTGGGGCGCGCTGCTTGGCTGGGCCGCTCATACCGGCAGCCTGTCTCTTGCACCCTTGTTTTTATACGTTTCCGGCATTGCCTGGACATTGTTTTACGATACGATCTATGCCCATCAAGATATTGAGGACGATGCCTTGATCGGTGTAAAATCCACGGCGCGTCTGTTTGGCGGCAACACCCGAAAATGGCTTTTTGGTTTTGAGGTCGCCGCGGTTTTACTGATGGGGTTGGCGGTTATTCTGGCAATTCTGCCCATCGGAAATCCATTGCCGTTAATGATCGGGCTTGCGGCACCTTGGGCGTTTGGCTTGCACATGATGTGGCAGCTGAAAAAGCTGGACATTGATGACCCTGAAAACTGCATGCATCTGTTCCGCTCCAACCGTGATGCGGGGCTAATTGCAACGGTGTTTCTGATCATAGCTGCGTTGATTTAGGCCATAAACAAGCCTTGCCCCAACCCGCCCAATCACCTATTTTCTGCCAAAATACGAAAGCCCATCATGCGACTGCCAGCCATTCTTTTTGCCATAATTAGCCTGACCTTTGGGGCAGGAATAGCGTGGTTTGTGGCTATGAAAACAATTACCTGGGTTGAGACCTCTCAAATGGCTGAACTGGAACAATCCATGCATGCCGGCGGGATTGACTGGATTGATGCGCAAGCGGATGGATTTGTGGTGACGTTGGAAGGCGAAGCCCCAAATGAGCAACATATGGAGCGCGCCGACCTGATTGCCTCGATGATCATCGGGGATGATTTGATTAATAACATCACAGTCGCAAAACCTGTTGAAATCGCAAAAGAATTAACCCAGCCAATGGTTGAAATAATGCGCAACGGCGCTGATATTTCGCTGATCGGGCGTCTGCCCATTGGCCCCGGCCGGGCGGTTTTGGACAGTGGTATTTCCGGGCTAAGCGGGACCACCAAGCTGGTTGATATCTCGGAAGCGTTTCGCGATGAAATCCCGCAAGGCTGGGCTTCTGCGCTTAGGTTTGGCACGCAAATTCTTTCCCAAACCGAACGGGCGATTATAACCATTACGCCTGGTCAGGTTGTTGTCAGTGCGGTTGCTGGTTCTGCCAATTGGCAAGATGGTCTGGAGGAGCTGCTGGAAAACATGCGCCCGCCCGATGTTTCCCTGCTGATAAATATTGCAGCCCCACGGCAAGTGATTTCACCCTACCGGTTTGCGCTGGATCTTGCTGCGCCAGAATTGGCTATCTGTACTGCGCAGAATGAACCTGAAGACCAAAAAATCATGGCTATGATAAAGGCGCTAACAGCCCCTGATTTTGCCTGCACTATCGGCATTGGCGCACCTTCAAATGACTGGGGACGAGTGGTTTTGTACAGTCTCGAAACGCTTTATTCGCAAGGTGGCGGTAGCCTGAGAATCGAAGATTCGGACATTTTTCTTGTGGCCCCTTTGGATGTGGATATCCTAGGCTTTGCAGAAGCAATTGACCTGTTATCAGCCAAGTTGCCTCAGGAATATTCGTTGCATTCCGTTGTTCCGCCCCCCCCGGCCACTGCTGCGGAAATTGCGGCTATCATCCCGGCTGAATTCCAGGCGCAGTTATCACCCGAAGGAATTGTCACCATGTCCGGCGCCCTAAAAGACAACCTGACCCGCGATGTTGTAGTGCGTTATGGGGAATCAAAATTCGGCTTTGGCCTTGTCGAAACTGATTTTTCCAGCCAGATCAATTTGCCCGACGGCTGGCAAAAACGGGTTTTTGCCTCGATCGATGCGTTGTCTTTGCTTGAATCCGGGGGGGTTGAAATGACCCCAGATATATTAACAATCACCGGCATAGCCAGCTTTGCTGATCCCGAAACCGAATTATCCAAATTGCTGGATTCTGCACTTGGAAACGGCGCTGAATTTGCGCTTTCGCTTAGCTATGAGCCGCGCAATACGGAGGCAGACAACATGCTGGACCCTCGAATTTGCGCCGCAAGAGTGACGACAATTCTGGATGAAAACCAGATTTCCTTTGCCCCCTCCAGTGCAGTAATTGAGGAATCAAGCAAGCCAACGATTGAGGCCATCACCAGCATTCTAACCAATTGTCGCTACGCTGATTTTGAAATTGGCGGCCACACAGATAGCCAAGGCCGTGAGGAAATGAACCGTTCGCTGTCACAAGCCCGCGCGGACGCAGTATTGGATGCAATGCTGGCGCAAAACCTGCTTTTGGGTAGGGTTACAGCTGTGGGATACGGCGAAGCAGAACCGATTGCCGATAATGAAACCGAACAAGGCCGCGCCGCAAACCGGCGGATCGTGATCGAAATGCTGCGCAAATCTGACGCAGAACACGAGGAAGAAACGATAGATGAATAGAACTGACCTGACCCTGATTTTTGTGAGCGCCATCATCGTTGCGATGGTATTTGGCTGGTGTGCGCACTGGATGTTTAATCGTTTGAATCACGCGCCGCACGCGCCAGAATATGGCGATGATGAAGACCCGCTATTGTTGGCGCAAGCCGCACGCGATAGCGCGGAGGCAGAGCTGAAACGTATTCAATCTGAATATGCCAGCGAATATAATCAGCTAAAGGCCGAACTGGAGGCAACAATGGACGGCCTTGGAAATGCACGCCAAAAATCTGAAGCATTACAGGCAGAAATTGATGCGCTTAAGGCTGATCCCAGCGATTAACCGCAGCCTTGTCAGCGTCACGCGCATCCACCCATTGGCCGCCATCCGCGCCGGATTCTTTTTTCCAGAACGGCGCGCGGGATTTTAGGTAATCCATGATGAATTCTGCTGATTCGAACGCGGCATGACGGTGCAGCGAGGCCGTGGCAACCAGCACAATATTAGCCCCTGCCAAAAGCGGACCATAGCGATGAATAATCAGGCTGGCCTGTAATTCCCAACGCATATGCGCCTCGGCCTCGATCTTTTCCAGTGCTTTTTCGGTCATGCCGGGGTAATGTTCCAGCTCCATTACAGCGACTTGGTTTTCGCCCGCCATATCGCGCACAAGGCCACTGAATGTGACGATTGCGCCAATGTCAGCGCGCCCTTTGGTCAGGGCAGAAATCTCGGTGCCAATATCAAAATCATCGGCCTGAACCCGCACGACCATGTTAGCCGCCTGTCATTGGCGGGAAAAATGCCACTTCGCGCACGCCTTTCAGCGGGGTATCCAATGCAACCAATTCTTGGTCAACCGCCACCTTGATTGAGGTCATATCGGAAAATGCCAGCGCATAGCGTTCTTCGCGGCCACGCAATTCTTCTATCAGATCAGCCACGGTTTTGGCGCTGGTTTCAATCTGTTCTTTGGGCAACCCGATACGTTCACGCAGCCATGCAAAATACAATATTTGCATCAGTCTTCCTTTAGCATTGGCAGGGCTTTGCGGAAATAATCAAAGCCGGTAATCAGGGTTAAAATCCCCGCAGCCCAAAGCAAGGCAGTGCCGATATGGGTGGAATATTGCAGCCCCGGAAGGATCCAGCGCAGGCCGAATTTATCGTCAAACTCACCGGACATGATGCCGTTAAATGTTTCGACATCCATGCCATATGTATAGGCCCACGCATAATAGCTGAACAGATATGACGCCAGAATAACCGTGATCGCCACCATTTGCGACATGGTTTTCCATTTCGCCAGTTGCGTGACTTGTAGCATGCCTGCGCGCGTGCCCAGAAATTCACGTAGGCCAGAAACAAATACCTCGCGGAAAATAATGAAAATAACAGGGATTAGAATGAGAATATCGCGTTGAGACAGGTGCACTATTACCAATAATGCAATCAGCACCATGGCTTTGTCTGCGATCGGGTCCAACATGCGGCCAAAATTGGTTATTTGCCCCCATTTACGCGCCAGATAACCGTCCAGATAATCTGTTAACGATGCTGAAACGAACAGCGATAGCGCAATCCAATCCGCATAAGGCGTTGGCAAGAAAACATAAACCAGCCCCACCATAGGCGCGGCGATCAGGCGAAAAACAGTCAGGATATTGGGGATATTCATATAAACGCCTCTTTGCTGGTTAACTTATCACCCATTATCGTGGAAATATCCATAGATGGTTTCGGCCATTGCATCAGAAATGCCGTCCACCAGTTTCAAATCAGTCAACCCGGCGCGGCTGGCGGCCTTGGCAGAGCCAAAATGCTGCAATAATGCACGTTTACGGGCGGCGCCAACGCCCGGTACATTGTCAAGCGGCGAGGCCGTGAGCGCTTTGGCACGTTTGGCGCGGTGGGTGCCAATGGCAAAACGGTGAGCCTCGTCGCGCAGGCGCTGCACAAAATACAGTATCGGATCACGGTGCGGCAGCGAAAACGGGCGTTTGCCGGGCTGGTGGAATTCCTCTTTGCCGGCATTACGATCCACCCCTTTGGCGACGCCAACCACCGCCATATCGGTAATCCCCTGGTCTTTCAGCACCGCCATCACAGCCGAGAGCTGCCCCGCGCCACCGTCAATCAGCAACAGATCCGGCCAATTTTCACCCGAGCGCTCAGGGTCTTCTTTCATTAGGCGCGAGAAACGCCGCGTCAGGACCTCTGTCATCATGCCAAAATCATCGCCCGGGGTAATGGATTTATCTTTGATATTGAACTTGCGATAGGCAGATTTTATCCAGCCCTCCCGCCCCGAAACCACCATGCCGCCCACCGCATTTGTGCCGCTGATATGGGAGTTATCGTAAATTTCGATCCGTTTAGGCGGGCCGGTCAGCTCAAAGGCTTTTGCCAACCCCTCAAGCAGTTTGCTTTGGCTGGCAGTTTCTGCCATTTTACGGGCCAAAGCCTCACGCGCATTTCGCAAAGCATTGAAAACAAGCATCTTTTTCTCTCCGCGTTCCGGTGTGAACAGGGATACCTTGTTGCCGCGCTGTAGTGTTAATGCTTCCTCCAGCAGGTCAAGATTTTCGACCTGTTCGGACATTAAAATCAGTTTTGGCGGCATTTTATTGCTATAAAACTGCACCAGAAATGCCTCAAGAATTTCAGCAGTATCAGCCGAGCCACCGGTGCGCGGATAATACGCCCGATTACCCCAATTTTGATTTGAGCGGATAAAAAATACCTGCACGCAGGCCTGCCCGCCATCTTGGTGAACCGCGACAATATCGGCCTCCTCGACGCCTTGCGGATTGACGCCCTGACTGGTCTGGACTTGCGCCATGGCGCTAATGCGGTCGCGCAGCGCTGCCGCGCGTTCAAATTCCAGTGCGTTGCTGGCTGCGCTCATTTCCTCAACCAGTTTGGCCTGAATACGGGTGGATTTGCCGGACAGAAACGCGGTGGCATCCTCAACCAGTGCGCCGTAATCCGTTGTGGAGATATGCCCGACACAAGGCCCACAACAGCGTTTGATCTGGTATTGCAAACAGGCACGGGTGCGGCCCTCAAACATTGAATCCGAGCAATCACGCAGCAGGAAAACCCGCTGCAATTGCGCCAACGTCCGGTTTACCGCAGTGCCCGAGGCAAACGGGCCGTAATACGTTCCCTTAATGCGTCGTGCGCCGCGATGTTTTTTAATCTGCGGGAATTTATGGTCGCCGGTGACCAGAATATTGGGAAAAGATTTGTCATCACGCAGCAAAACATTATAGCGGGGCTTTAGCTGTTTGATCAGATTTTGTTCCAGCAACAGGGCTTCGGTCTCGGTTTGCGTGGTTAAAAACATCATCGACGCGGTGGCAGAAATCATCCGACCAATACGCGCCGAATGGCCGGTTGGGCGGGCGTATGACGATACCCTGTTAACCAATTGGCGGGCTTTGCCAACGTATAAAACCACGCCGGTTTCGGACAGCATACGGTAAACGCCGGGGCTGTTATCAAGGGTTTTCAGGTATGATTTTATCACCAAATGGCCGGTTAAAGGCGCGGGGCCGTCAAACGCGGTGCCTTCTTCGTCAAAGGCCTGATTTTGGTTTTGATCGGTCATTTTCCCAGCATAGGTGATTCTTTTGGCTGCTGCACGCGCCAAGCGCAAAATCAAGGAAAAATCTGTCCACTAAATCTGTGGATAACTCTGTGGGGGAAATTGGTTTTTTGAGCCTGCGCCATTGAATCTATTGGATTTTAGTTAATTGGGCAAAAATTAGGCAGTTTTGTAAGGTGTTGAAATCATTTAGTAAATTAAATTGTCGCGGCTAATGCGCTGATTTTGTTAAGGAAAGTTAACAGGTCTGTGATCTGGTTGGAGAAAGTGGACAAGTCGGCGCGGGCGTTCAGAATTCGCTCCTTATTTTATGGACTTTTTCTATTCGACGCCCTGAATATCCGGCGTTTTCCACGCTAAATGCTGACCGCCATCAAGACAAATTAATTGGCCGGTCATGCCGTGCGCATCTAGAATATACTCAAGTGTCATGCAGATTTCAGCCGGATCAGAGCCACGTTGCAAAATTGTAGCATTACGCTGGTTGGCAAAGTGTTCAGCGCTTTGACGCGCCCCGATCATGGTTGGCCCGGGTGCGATTCCGTTAACGCGAATATGCGGCGCAAGCCCTTGGGCCGCAGTTTGGGTTAACGCCCATAAACCGGCCTTGGCCAGTGAATATGTCATGAATTCCGGTGTTGGTTTGCGCACGCGCTGATCGACCATGTTTATAACATTGGCCTGCGCTATTGGTTCGCCATTTTCGTCATTTATCGCCCGGGGGGCCTGCGCGGCAAACGCTTGGGTCAGGAAAAACGGGGCGCGCAGGTTGGAGCCGATATGACGATCCCAACTAGTTGCAGTGGCGGTTTCCATGTTGTCATATTCAAAAATCGAGGCGTTATTGATTAAAACCGTTAGCGGTTTTTCCAATGCATCACGCGCGCGGCCAACCAAACTTTCGGTTTCGGCATGGTCCAGTAAATCCGCCCGCAGCGTGACCGCTTTTACACCAAATTCACGCGCCTCTGCGGCGGTTTGTTCAGCGGCGTCGCTGCTGCCATTATAATGGATAACAACATCCAGCCCGCGCCCTGCCAAGCGCAGCGCCATTGCGCGCCCTAGCCGTTTTGCGCCGCCTGTAATCAGTGCTGCCATGTCCTACCTTTGTAAAAGCTGGATGATATAGACCACGTAAAGACCCAGAAAGACAACTCCCCATATGCGTGTAATGGACAGGCGCGTGAAAATAAACAGCGCCAGCAGGGCGGATGACCCAAGCATCACCCAAAGATGAAAGTTGAGGAATTCAGCGGCAATCGGTAATGGTCCGAAAAAGCTGGCAATGCCCATGATGGCCAGCAGGTTAAACATATTGGAGCCAATGACATTGCCAATCGCCACATCTGATTGCCGCCGGATAGCCGCCATAACCGTGGTGGCAAGCTCCGGCAAAGATGTGCCAATTGCCACCAATGTCAGGCCGATGACAGCCTCGCTTAGGCCAAAGCGCTCTGCGATCACCACCGCGCCGTCGATCATTAATTGGGCGCCAATTGGCAGGCCAATGATGCCGGCAATAATAAAGGAAACCATTTTCCATGTCGCCATATTCGGGTCAGAATCTTCAATATCGGCCAAGATATCCGTTTTTACCGGAGCATCGGATTTACGGCATCGCGTCGCTGCCAGAAAATTGTCGGTCAGCATTATCGCGAGCAGCGCCAGCAATATTATGCCGTGCCAAATATAAAATGGCCCCATAAAGGCCAGCACAACAAAAATTATCGAAAAACCCATCATCATCAGATAAATACGTCTTGTTGCAGCGTCACCAGTATCAAGCGCGAAAATCAGCGCCGGAATACCCAAAACCAGCAAAACATTGGCGGTGTTTGATCCCACAACATTGCCAAGCGCAATGCCGGGCGTACCGTTTAAGGCCGATTGGATGGCGATCAGCAATTCGGGGGCCGAGGTGCCAAAACCAACAATTGTCACGCTGACAATCAGGGCGGGAATGCCTAGTTTTAGGCTAAGGGAAACCGCGCCTTTGACCAGAAAATCACCCGACAGAACAAGTAAAACCAGCCCCGCAGCCACAAGAACAAAAGCCATATCAGGTCACCGTTTTTTCTGACAGTTACACGGTGATTTCCCAATCAGAAAATTTCCGCAATTGTTGCATTTTTTCGGCTTGTTATTGCCGATTTTGGGCAGGCGGAGCTTGCCGAACATGCCCAGTACCATCATAAAAATAATAAAAACTATCGCAACCTTTGCCAGCATTTAAAGGCCAAACCGTAGCCAAAGGCTGCGATCCTCGATCTGGCTGAGGATTGATCCTGTCATACGGCTCATGAAAGATTTTTTCTGGCCGTGATAGCGGAATTGCACTTTATCGCCGTAAATCTCTTTCATTTTTGGCACCAAATGCGCCACGCCATCGGTCAGGCCGTTATCGACGGATTTTTGGCCAATCCAGATTTCGCCGGTAAAAAGATCATCGCCTGACAGTTTATCACCGCGCCGCAAAACCACTTGGGCAATGAAATTATCGTGGATCTGTTTTTGCAGGTCTTTCAGGCGGATAATATCTTCGTCGCGCTCAGGGCGAAACGGGTCCAGCATGGATTTATCGGTGCCAGCGGTATGCACGCGGCGCTCAATCCCTTGTTTTTCCAGAAATTGATGAAACCCGAACGAGGCAGAAATCACCCCGATCGACCCCATAATTGAATTATCGTCCACGTAAATTTCATCAGCGGCAGTGGCCAGCCAATAGCCGCCCGACGCGGCGACATCCTCGCAAAATGCATAGACCGGAACCGATTTTTCATCCGCCAGCCGCCGAATGCGCGCGGCAATCAGCGCGGATTGCGCCGGCGAACCACCGGGGCAATTTATCGCCAGCGCCACGGCTTTTGGTTTGCCTTTGTTGAATGCTTTTTCGATTAAATCGGCGAGGCTGGCATCATTCATCGATGAGCGACCGCCGCCAATAGCGCCATTTAGGCGAATAACGGCTACTGTTGCACTGCCCGAGAACATTTTAAATGGGTTTTTCATGTTGCATGATGTAGTGCGCCCGCCCCCGCAGGGCAAGACCACCCTAGCCAAAAATAAAACTGTCTTGGGTCCAATCCGCAATATTGATGGGCTGGCCGTCACTGGAACGGATCCATAAAACCTCAGACCCTATCAGAATTGCGGCCCCGTCAGGGCGCACCCGAATGGTGAGATCAAGATAGCTGTACAACCCGTCATAATCGGTAAAATCCAGCCTATCGACGCCCATTTCAAAATCGGTGATTTTATCGCGGCGGCCGTCCTGCACGAATTCAAAAATATCCGCACCGCTGCCCCCTGTCATGATATCACGCCCGCGCCCATCAATCAGGCGATCATCCCCCGCACCGCCATTCAGAATGTCGTTTTTACCATAGCCAAAAATCGTATCATCACCGGATGTGCCGGTAATCACGTCTTTGACCGAGCCGCCATGAATGATGTTTCCCGGCTCCAAATCCAGCAAAAACTGGGTGAATCCGTGTTCTGTGGGGGAGCTGACAAGAACGTAAAGCGCGCCGCCGATTTCCACGACCTCAATATCTGAAATATTATTGAGCGTGGTATCAAAATCATCAGCCAGCACCGCCAGTAATTTTAGATGCCCACGATAATCAACCTCAAACAGGGTCAGCCCATCATCAGCACCCGCCGCCAATAAAAAATGCCGCCCGTCTTTTTCAAACGGCTCCAGCACGGAAACCCGCGAAAACCGAGTTTCGGATTTATCGATCAGGCTGTCGACCAGTTTTAATTGGCCCCCGACGGACACCCGAAACACCAGTATACTATCGGTCTCGGCAGAGGCCATAATCATAAAAGCCCGCCCGCCAATTTGCATTGTTGTTATGGCTTCGGGCGCGTTAAAACCCACGATTCCCGGCTCCAGATAAAATGTCTGGGTCAGGCCACCGCTGGCGCCAACCTCATAAACCGCGATCCCTGCATCAAAGCTGGAGGCGACAAACAAAAAGGTTTTTCCCTGCAAAAACCCGGTTTCCAGCACGGAAACATCGCCAAGCGCGGTTGTGCTGCTATCGCTCATTGCTTGGGGCAGGGTTAAATCACCAACCAGATCAATGGTATAATAATTGATACCGGCTGACGTGGTGGCCGAATAAAAAACGGTGGTCCCACCTATTGTAACGGCAACGCTGGCCACAAGATTTGAAAACCCAGCGCCGGAATAGCTGTCTTCAAGTGTGAATGTCCCGTTTGAATCAACAGAATAAACCGACAGATTATCATCATAACGCCCCATCGGAATGACATAAGTGATGCCATTTTCGACAAAGCTGGTCAGCCCACGCACGTTTCCCGTGCCGGAACCCGCGCCAAAAAGCACGTCATCTGCGGCAACCAGCGTGCCATCGTTCAAAATTTCAAAACTGGACATGCCGCCGTCAGCCTCTCCGGCGGCGATAACATATCGCCGCGCACCGATGCTGATGATCTCCAGATCAGACAAACCCATTAGCTGGCGCGCAGCTGAATCCAGCTGCGTGTCCAGCAACGCAAATCCCACTTGCATTACCCACCTCGTTTATTACCCGAGGGTTAAGGTGGCGGCAGGGAGTTAACAGATTGGAAAATTAACCAATGTATGGACTAGG
>CAZCDC010000070.1:0-12653 GCA_964497195.1 uncultured Rhodobacterales bacterium
TCAATGATCCTTAACCAGCGCTTCAAACAGTTCTCCACGCGCTTCGAAATTATCAAACTGGTCAAAACTGGCGCATGCGGGCGCCAACAGAATAACATCACCTTTTTGGGCATCTTTGCGCGCGTTTTCCACTGCATTTTCTAAAGTTGTACAAACCTCATGGTCCACATCTCTTAGGGTCTTGGAGAAATTTGGCGCGGCTTCGCCAATCAAATATGCTTTGATCACGCGGTCAAACATCGGCGATAATTCTGAAATCCCGCCTTCTTTCATTTGCCCGCCAACAATCCAGCGGATATTTTCAAATGCCAATAGTGACTTGCCCGCGGAATCCGCGTTGGTGGCCTTGCTGTCATTCACATAGGTAACGCCATCGATTTGCGCCACCTTCTGGCAGCGATGTTGCAGGCCTTTATAGCTGCGCAAACCCGCCTCTATCACCTTTGGCGCCAGCCCAAGGCTACGACACACCGCAAATGCGGCACAGGCGTTTTGGCGGTTATGATTGCCCGGCAGGCTTGGCATTTCGCGCAGATCAATCGAGGCAACCTGTCGCCCCTTGCGCCATTCCGCCAAAAACCCCTTGCGGGTAAAAACATGCCAGCCATTGCCTGTTAGTTTCCGGCTGGAAATTTGAATCACCGGCGTGCCGGTTTGCAGCATCCTGTTCTCCAGATACTGCCCTTCTGGCTGGTCCATGCCAATAACGGCGCGTTCGGCTGCGCTGCTGGTAAAAAGCCGGGATTTAGCTGCAAAATACCCACCCAACCCTGCGTGACGGTCCAGATGATCAGGTGAAAGGTTCAGAAAAACCGCAATATCCGGTGCCAAAACCCGCGCCATCTCCAATTGATACGAAGACAGCTCCAGCACCAATACTTCATTATCTATCAATGGCTCCAGCGCCAGCGCGCCAAAGCCAAAATTCCCACCAATTTGCGCGGGCCGTTCTGCGGAATGCAAAATATGCAAGATAAGCGCGGCGGTGGTGGATTTTCCGTTTGATCCGGTAATACAAACCACCTTTGGTTCATGGTCATACATCGACCATTCCGGCTGCGCATAGCTTTGGAAAAACAGGCTGATATCATTATCCACGATCACACCGCGCGCCCATGCTATTTGAACAGCTTTGTGGGGTACGGGGAAAAGATGCGGAATACCTGGGGACACAATTAGCATTGCAATGCCTGTCCAGTTTTCATCACGGGTCAAGTCTGCGATTTCAAACCCATCCGCAGCAGCACGCGCCGCTTCATTATCATCCCAACAAACCGGAACAGCCCCGCCAGCCCGTAATGCGGCGGCTGTAGCAAGGCCAGAAAGCCCTAACCCCAGCACAGCAACCCGTTGATTTTCATAACCTTTAACAGAAATCATAACCCGATTTTCCTATATTGCAGCGCGCGCTTCCCCCCGAGGGGAAGCTCTGTTGATAAGGTGGGCCGCAGGCTCGCCGCAGAGACAGACCACCCTAGCGCAATTTCAACGTAGCCAAGCCAACAAGTGCAAGGATCAGCGAAATAATCCAGAACCGAATAACAATCTGGCTCTCGCCCCAGCCTCGTTTTTCAAAATGATGATGGATTGGCGCCATCAAAAACACCCTTTTTCCGGTTTTCTTGAAATACAACACCTGAATAACCACGCTCAACAGTTCTACCACAAACAACCCGCCAATGATCGCCAGAACGATCTCGTGTTTGGTTGCTACTGCGATTGCACCCAGTGCGCCACCCAATGCCAGTGATCCGGTATCCCCCATAAATATCGCCGCAGGGGGCGCATTATACCACAAAAACCCGAGGCCCCCGCCCATAAGTGCGGCAACAAAAATAGTTAATTCTCCGGTGCCCGCAACATAATGCAGCTCCAGATATTCGGTAAAATCCGTGCGCCCCACCAGATATGCAATAATCCCGAATGACCCTGCCGCAATCATCACCGGCATAATTGCCAGCCCATCCAGCCCGTCAGTCAGATTAACCGCATTGGCTGACCCAACAATAACAATCATTGCAAACGGTACAAAGAAGACCCCCAAATCCAGCAACATATCTTTCAGGATCGGAAATGCCAAATAGCCAGACAGGCCCGGTTCTTGCAAATACATCGCCCAAACCCCTGCAATCGCAGCAATAACAAAGCCAAGCCCGAGGCGTATTTTACCAGAAGCACCTTTATGGTTTTGCTTTGAAACCTTCAAATAATCATCCCAAAACCCAATGGCTCCAAAACTATAGGTGACAAAAAGCACCAACCAAACATAGCCATTATCCATGCGCGCCCACAGCAAGGTCGACACAAGTATGGCCCCCAAAATCAGTACACCGCCCATTGTGGGCGTGCCTGCTTTGGCCAGAATATGGCTCTCCGGCCCGTCCTCGCGAATAGGCTGGCCTTTGCCTTGTTTGCGTTTCAACAGGTTAATTAGCGGCATGCCAAACATAAACCCAAAGATTAAGGCAGTGAAAAACGCGCCGCCGGACCGAAACGTGATGTAGCGAAACAAGTTAAAAACATCGCCGCCGTCTGAAAGTTCAGTCAAATAATAAAGCATTAATATTTCCCCGTGGATTGGTCTAGCGCTGTGACTTCGCCCAATTTCATCAGCGCGTCAACAATTTTCGCCATTTTTGTGCCTAATGAACCTTTGACCATCACAACATCCCCTGCCTTGATCTGGCGTTTAATCTGCATTGCCATTTGTTCGGAATCCTCAGCCCATAAGCCTTGTTTTTCAACTGGAATCTCACTGCGCAGCAGCGCCATATTTGGCCCGACTGTATGGATTTTTTCAATTGCACCCAGGTGTTTTAGCGCCGAAATATCGCGGTGTAATGCAGGGCCATTGATGCCCAGTTCCAGCATATCACCCAATATCGCGATGCGCCTGCCATTTACCCCTGCAAGAACCTCCAGCGCCGCAGCCACAGAGGCCGGATTGGCGTTATAACTTTCATTAATCAGCGTAAATGACCCATCAATGCCGGCTGGCCCCAGATTAATCCTATAGGTCGCGCCGCGCCCCTCAGATGGTTGCCAGTTCATCAATCCTAACATGGCGCGCGCCAAGTCTGCGCCCAATGCGGAAACAACTGCCAACACACCCAACGCATTCATCGCCAAATGCCGCCCTGCGGTGTTGAGCTTGAACACAAATGCAGCGCCGTTATTTTCCGCCTGAATGATCGCCGCGCCAGCCCTCAACTCAACCGATTTCATCGTAAAATCCGCGGTTTTGCCAAAAGTAATGTAATTAGGCCCAGCCGCATTACGCAACAGGTCAAAATCCTCAAGGTCGGCATTTAGAATGCCGATACCGTCAGCCTCCAACCCCTCAAAAATCGCGGCCTTTTCGCGTGCAATGTCACGCACCGACGAGAACGCTTCTAGATGCACGGCTGCAACAGTTGTGATCATCGCAACATGCGGCCGTGCCATTTTTGCCAGCGGCGCAATTTCACCGGGGTGATTCATGCCAATTTCGATTATGGCGATTTCCGTATCCGCAGGCATTCGCGCCAAAGTCAGCGGCACACCTTCATGGTTATTATAGCTTTTCTCAGCCACATGCAGCCGGGCTTGCCCGGTCAGCGCACAGCGCAACATTTCCTTGCTGCCGGTTTTTCCAACTGATCCGGTAATCGCTACAACCCGGGCATTGCACCGCGCGCGGGCGGCAATGCCAAGCGCCTCCAGCCCTTTTAGAACATCCGGCACTAACAATAGCGGCGCGTCTTCTAGCCCCGCAGGAATACGCGAAACCAACGCCGCCGCCGCGCCCTTGCGCAAAGCATCCGCCACAAAATCATGGCCGTCGCGCGTTGCGCTTAATGCCACGTAGATATCACCTTTTTGCAGAGTTCGCGTGTCAATCGATACACCATTTGCCTGCCAATCAACGGCGCATGTGCCACCCGTGGCAGCAATGGCTTCGTCTTTTGTCCACAACGCAGTCAAACGCCCATCTCCAACGCCTGCACAGAAATACTGGCCTGTTCCACATCGTCAAAAGGCAAAATATCATCGCCAACAACCTGTCCGGTTTCGTGGCCTTTGCCTGCAATCAACAATGTATCACCGGGTTGCAGCGCATCAACTGCCCGCAAGATCGCCTCAGCCCTGTCGCCAATTTCAATGGCATCAGGACAACCTGCCATCACCTCGGCACGAATATCCGCAGGGTTTTCTGAGCGCGGATTATCATCGGTCACAAAAACCAGATCCGCGAAATATGACGCCGCCTTGCCCATCAAGGGCCGTTTGCCTTTGTCACGATCCCCGCCTGCGCCAAAAACCACCAAAAGCCGCCCCATCACATGCGGGCGCAGCGCGGTTAGTGCAGTTTTTAACGAATCCGGCGTGTGGGAATAATCAACAAATACTTGTGCGCCATTTTTACGTGTCGCGGCCAGTTCCATGCGGCCCCGCACGGTTTCCAGCTCTTCCAAAACTGCAAAAACAGCCTCTGGTTTTTCGCCACAAGCAATTGCCAGCCCCGCAGCCATCAACGCGTTAGACGCTTGAAACCCGCCGATCAACTTTAGCCGAGTGCTGAAAATCGCATCCTGCCATGAAAACCGCAATTCCTGCCCGCCATCATCAAACCGGGTATTCAGGATTTGCAAATCGCACCCGTCAGCACCACCAACCGAAAGAATATTTTGCTTACGTCCCTGCGCCACCAGCCGTATCGTGTCACCAAACGGGTCATCAAGGTTCAAAACTGCCGTTTTCCCTGCCGCCAAAACCCGGTCAAACAAACCGGCCTTAGCTGCAAAATAGTCACCAAAACTGTCATGGTAATCCATGTGGTCACGGGTGATATTGGTAAACGCTGCGGCTTTCAGATCAACCCCGTCCAACCTGCGCTGTTCCAGACCGTGCGACGACGCCTCCATACAAGCATGGGTTATCCCCTGCTCTGAAAAATCCTTTAACAAAGCATGAAGCGCAATCGGTTCCGGTGTGGTGTGGGCCAATGGTGCCGTAATCGCGCCCTCTACACCCGTGGTGCCAAAATTCACCGCGCGACACCCAAGGTTTTCTAAAATTTGCCGGGTGAAATTTGCAATCGATGTTTTGCCGTTTGTGCCGGTAATGGCCACTATGTTTTCGGGCTGCGCGCCATACCAATGCGCCGCTGCAATCGACAATGCAGCACGCGGATCCTCCGAAACCAGAAACGGCACTTTTAGCGTGCCCAGTTCTTTTTGGGCAATCTCTACTCCGGTTTTATCGGTCAAAACCATCACTGCCCCCATGCGCAGCGCAAATGAAATAAATTCAGCGCCATGCATATTCAGCCCCGGCATGGCACAAAACAAATGCCCCGGTTTGGTCAGGCGGCTGTCGACCGACAGGCCCGAAATTTCCAGCGTGTCCGGCCAGTCGCCCAGCAATTTGCTCACCGCTGCCAGCCCCATTTTATCAATTGACCCCGCCAACATGTCCGCTCCTTAATTGCCTGTCAAACGCATCGCATTATCCGGTGTTTCACTTACCATATTCGGGCGCAAGCCCATGAGCGGCGCAATACGGCGAATAATTTCAGCAGCCACCGGAACGGCCGTCCAGCCAGCGGTGCGACGTGGTTCATAGCCCGAGGTTTCCTCAGGTTCGTCCAAGGTCACAATCAACACATATTGCGGATCAGACATCGGAAAAGCCGACGCAAAGGTCGCGATCACCTTGTCCTCATGATAACCGCCCTGCGGATTTGGCTTGTCAGCCGTGCCGGTCTTGCCGCCAACCTCATAGCCGGGAACCTCTCCCAAAGATGCAGTGCCGCGCACCACAACCTCACGCATCATATGGCGGATATTATCCGACGTTTCGCGCGAAATCACACGGTCATCTTCGGTTGGCAAATTTACGTCATTCAGCAAGGTCGGATACACCCGTAAACCGCCATTTACCATGGCCGCATACCCCGCCGCCAAATGCAGCGGCGTGGCAGCCAGCCCGTGCCCATATGAAATCGTCATGGTTGAAATTTCTGACCAGCGCGCAGGCAATAACGGTTTTGAGCGCCGCGATTCTGGTAATTCAACCGATGTCACATCCATAAACCCAAGCGCTCTCAGCAATTCCTGTTGTGCCTCAGCCCCCGCCGCAATAGCCAAGCGCGCCGTGCCGATATTTGAGGATTTCACAATCACATCGGTCAGTGACAGGCGTGGGCCGTAATTTCGAAAATCCCGAATGCGGAAATTACGCCAGACCAGCGGGCCGTTGGTGTTGACCATTGAATCAGGGTTCACAATCCCGCGTTCCATGGCCAATGCCGCCGTAAAAATTTTAAACGTTGATCCAAGCTCATATTTCCCCTGCGCCGCACGGTTAAACAACACGCTGTCGGCAGGATCCCCCGAAACCGCCGGATTAGGCCGGTGGTTAGGGTCAAAATCGGGCAAGGAAACCATGGCAATGATCCGCCCCGTATCCGCCTCCATCAACACAGCACTGGCAGCTTTGGCATTCATTAATTGCATACCACCCTCCAACACCCGCCGAATGGCGGCCTGAACGGTCAGGTCGATGGATAATTGCAGCGGCGCGCCTTCCAGCGTGGGATCGCGCAGATAATCATCAAATTGCAATTCAATGCCGGCCGTGCCAATCACTTCAGCCGCATGTACACCCTCACGGCCAAAACTGGTGCCGCCCAGAATATGCGAGGCAAACGGGCCATTCGGATACAGGCGCAATTCACGCGGGCCAATGATCAATCCGGGTTCGCCAAGATCATGTACCAATTGTTGTTGTTCAGGCGATAGTTTACGCTTCACCCAGACAAATTTGCGCGCGCCGGTAAAATGCCGCAACAACTGATCTACATCCAGATCAGGAAATATTTCCGACAGCCCGATTGCCGCCATAACAGGGTCAACCATGTCTTGTGGATGGGCCGAAAGCGAGGCCGTCACCAAATTTGTCGCCAGAATTGTACCATTTCTATCAATAATATCAGCACGTTGATTAACGATTGGGCTGGCGTTAACAGTTGCAACTGGCTCCACTGGTTCCGTTGCTGCAATCAATGCCATTTTCCCGCCAACCACGCCAAATGCCAGAAAAAACGTCGCGGCCATTAACACAAGGCGGCTTTCTGCTTGGCGGCGCTCCCGCAGGCGCTGGTCTTTCAGCCGCGCGGCGCGCTCCTCGGCCTCAACAAGTGCGGGGTCAACGCCGCGCCACCGGGCCTTGAGGATACGCGCAAGGGGTCGTAATGGTCGCCGGATAAACATCAATTATCCTCGCTTCGAGCTGGTTCAATATCGCTTAAATCAGCGGTTAAAACCTCAATCCGATTGGCAAAATGCTCTGCGTGCAGCGGCATTAACCGCAGCTCCATGAAATATGTCTCGGACAATATCCGCAGCCGTTCGGGGCGATTAAGATAAGCCCACTCAACCCGCAAAACACTGATTGTCTCGCGTTCAAGCGCGATTTCGCGCTGCAACTGGACCACATTTTTTTTGGCATCGCGGGTTTCGTAATTGACCTGAAAGGTCAAATACCCGAATAAAACCACAACACCTGCGGCGCAGAGATAAAGGAACGGTTTCATAAAACACCCCCTTTGCGGAGATCAATTTTCGGCATGCCTATTTTATGCGGATGGGTGATTTCTGCTGTTGCATCCAGCCGTCGTGCCAGCCGCAACTTGGCTGAACGCGCCCGCGGATTGGCGGCGCATTCAGTGTCATCGGCCTCAATCGCCTTGCGGTTCATACGGGCAAAACGCGGCTTGTCATTTTCCATTTCCGGCAGAAACCGGTTGGATTGCGGGGCATTGCCGGAGCGTTCCTGAATAAACCGTTTTACCATGCGATCTTCCAGTGAATGAAAAGTCACAACTGCCAAAATTCCGTTCGGCGCCAGCGCCGCCTCAGCCGCATTCAGCCCGCGCGCCAATTCGCCCAGCTCGTCATTCACCGCAATGCGCAGCGCCTGAAAGCTACGGGTCGCAGGGTGTGGCTGCCCGGGTTTTGAGCGCGGCAAGGCCTTTTCAATGATCCGCACCAATTCCAGCGTATCGGTAATTTCACCATTTTGCCGTGCGTCCACAATGCCATGCGCAATGCGGCGGCTTTTGCGTTCCTCACCAAACTGAAACAGAATATCGGCAATCATGCCTTCATCCATTCTATTAACAATATCCGAGGCCGAAGGACCAGATTGTGACATCCGCATATCCAGCGGCCCAGAGCGCATAAATGAAAACCCGCGCGCCGCCTGATCAATCTGCATTGATGAAACACCAATATCCAGCACGATACCGTCCAGCGGCCCGTCAGCCAATTCATCCAGTTCGCCAAAAACGCCCTGTTTTAGCACCAGACGGTCACCATATTCACCCGCCCAGCTTTTTGCGCGCTCAAACACTTCGGGGTCGCGATCAATCGCAATCACACGTTCGGCGCCTGCATCCAGCAATGCACGGGTATAACCGCCCGCACCAAACGTGCCGTCCAGCCAAACGCCGGTTATTGGCGCGATGCTTTCAAGGATTGGGTCAATAAGAACAGGAATATGAGGGGCGACGGAAACCATTCCTAGCCCTCAATCCGGAGGCTGTCGAGCAGCTCCAGCATGTCTTCGTCACCACCATCAATTCCTACAGAATCCGCTTCATAATCGACCGGATCCCAGATTTGGAAAAACTCCAGCATGCCAACAAAAATGGCGCTGTCGCTGATGTTGAATTCTTCCATCAGGTCTTTGCGCAAAATTATCCGGCCATTATCATCAATCGCCAACGGAATTGACTTTGAAGCCAAGCCGCGCAAAAGTTTTTTCTTTTTTGCACGGTCGCCGCGCGCCAAAGCCAGGATTTCCAGCTCCATCGCCTTTGCCGCCTCAACCGTATAGCCGGTCAAACAGGCGTCACCACCCATGCCATGCATCAATACAACCCGAGGATTTTTACCAGTGTCACAGGCAGGATCACCCGCCGCCAAAACAGCACGAAACGCTGCAGGAATCGAAACTCGACCCTTACCATCGACCTTGTTGGTCAGCTCGTCTCTGAAGCCTAGCTCCACTGTCCTGCTCCTTTGTTACCCCTGAAACCAAAACGGATCGTGTCTGCCCAACACGATCCGTCCTTGTCCCGTTCGGGGTATTTGCCCAACTGCGCGCCACTCTAAATGGTGTCTGCTCGCTCCGCGTCGGATCTTCTTGCCTTTTGGCGGAAATTGGCTGCCTGTACGAAACTGCCTACTTTTTATTTTTCTCTGGGAGAGAAACCATATTCCCGTCTGTAGATTTGGAGTAGCATAGGTTCTCATGCCCTGCAATGGAAAAAAACTAAATTTTATGGTATTTAATGCAATCACGCAGTAAATTTACCACTAAACATCGGGATGGAAAACCTATCGCTACTACATATAGACAATTCTACCCCCCACCCCGCTACGCTTAGCGGTTGAGTTAAAAAATAAAAAAATCCGCAGTTTTTTGATTTTTTTTGGATTTGGCGGAGGGATTGAGGTGCGGATGGCCTATAAGCCGGATTTTGTTCAGGCCAAAGCCTTTGATAACCATTCATCTGGACCTGCTGTTGCCAACAGATTCTAGCAGCCAACCCGGGTCACTGGGCGAAAGAACCCGACGCAAGCGCCGCGTGACCCCTATTTGGTTTTGCTCCTGACGGGGCTTGCCATGCCCGCGCTGTTACCAACACGGCGGTGGGCTCTTACCCCACCTTTTCAGCCTTACCTGCGTTTTGCCGGAGGCGAACCAACGGCAATAATCAGGCGGTTTATTCTCTGTGGCGCTTTCCCTCGGGTTACCCCGGCCGGCCGTTAACCGGCGTCATTTCTTTCTGGAGTCCGGACTTTCCTCACCTAAGTGCAGTCATCCAGCCATCCGCACAGGCCTTTTAAAGCCAGAAAAGCAAAGGATCAATACTTTTGGCACGGATTTTCAACGCAAAAACAAAAGGCAAATATCAGTGTTAATCATCACATATGTATTTATTTACAAATACAGCGCGTAACTATATAAGGAAAGTAACTTTGGCCAAAACCACCCAAAAATGTGTTTGGGTGCAGTGTCAATAAATGTTTTTGGAGTAATAACTATGCCTGGCTATACAATTGATTGGGACACTACTGACCTAGATGGAGCTACAACTATAACGGGAGCGGGTGATGACGTTGTCGTAACTGTTTCCACCCCTGCCGGGGGCACTGGTGCTGGCGAAGAGTGGACATTGACAACTGGTATCGGCGATGCCGATGGTGAACTTATAGCGAACCATGTCAATGATCCTACATTAACGATGATCACATTCGATTCAGAAGTTTCCGGTATCGAATTTGAATTATACGATATCGATTCTGGCAGCGGCTGGGACGACACGGTAACCGTTTATGCAGTTGACGCTACCGGTGCTTATGTACCTATCTCGTTTTCCGATTTGGGTATCTATCATACAACTGGTACTTCAGCTGACGGCAATGGGTATACAGTTGATGCCAGCGGGCACAATAATTCCGGGGTTGAAGGCTCGGGTGCGGCAGACTCTGTAACCGTTACAATCGCTGGACCAATTACTGGTATTGTCATCGTTTATGACAATGGCGAAAGCAATAACAGCAGTGGTGTCATCGGCATTGGTGACATCACTTTTGATGAATACATCCCGCCATGTTTTGTACGCGGCACAATGATTGAAACCAATCGTGGTGATGTTGCTATCGAAGAATTACTTGCGGGTGACATGATCCGCACTGCTGATAACGGCATGCAGCCTATCCGTTGGATCGGTTCAAAAACCGTTTCCGCAAAAGGTAAAATGGCGCCAATCCGCATTCAGGCCGGCAGCATGGGCAACAAACGTGATTTGCTTTTGTCACCTGCACACCGCGTTGTTCTTCAGGGATGGCAAACAGAATTGCTGTTTGGCAATGACCAGATGTTGGCCTCGGCAAAATCATTGGTAAACGATTCAACCATTACAGCCCAAAAAGCTGACACTGTTGAATATTTCCATATTCTGTTTGATCGGCATGAGATCATATTCTCGGAAGGCCTTGCCACCGAGAGCTTCCACCCTGCCGAAGAAAATGTCGGCACAATGGCCGCAGCAGCACAGGCGGAAATCTATGATCTGTTCCCGCAATTGCAAAATAATGCTGCGTCTTATGGCCCAGCAGCGCGCGAAACATTGATGCCTCACGAAGTGGCCTTGATGAACGCGTAGCCGCGAAAACATCTAAACGAAAAAGGCGCCTCAATGGGCGCCTTTTTTATTTCTTGTTTCTATTATTGCTGCGCATCGACACGCCGGGGCTGTTTGTCCCCATGCGGCGGGACCCTTGTCTGGTGCCCTGCCGGAGTCGCCGCTCGGTTGGCTCTTCTCTTTTAATTCCCAATTGGTCGCGCAAGATTTTCGGGCGGATTTCCTCAACGCCGCCGCGCTGCAAATCACCCAGTTGAAACGGCCCGTATGAAACACGGATGAGCCGGTTCACAGTTAGGCCAACCTCCTCCAGCGCACGGCGGATTTCACGGTTTTTGCCTTCGCGCAGGCCAATCGTCAGCCAGACATTTGCGCCGCTTTGCTTATCAAAATCAACCATCATCGGCTGAAAGCGTTCGCCGTCAATCTCCATGCCATCGCGCAATGGTTTCAAACGGTTATCCGAAGCATTGCCATTGGCGCGCACCCGATATTTACGCACCCAGCCCGTTGAGGGCAGTTCCAGCTTGCGTTTCAGCTCTCCGTCATTGGTCAACAGAATCAACCCCTCCGAGGTCAGATCAAGCCGTCCAACCGACATAACGCGCGGTAAATCCTCTGGCAGACGATCAAAAATGGTTGCCCTGCCTTTTTCATCACGAGCAGAAGTCACCAGCCCAGCGGGCTTATGATAACGCCACAAACGCGCCGGTTCAGCCGCGCCAACCGGTTTTCCGTCAACAGTAATGCGGTCAGCATCGGTTACATTCAGCGCCGGCGAGTCGATCTTTTTGCCATTCACTGTAACCCGCCCGGCATTCACCATGCGTTCCACGTCACGGCGCGATGCTATTCCGGCGCGCGCCAGCTTTTTGGCGATCCGCTCGCCAGCATATTGTTTTTCATCCATGCCGCGCCATTACACTTTTGCAACCAAAAGGCCAAGCAAAACTTATTTATTACCCTTGCCCAATTACGTCAAAATACGTGGTAAATATTTTTGTGAGACGGGAATTTGAATTCTGCCCTACAAGATAAGGATTTGCTTTGCGCCCATTGCTTCAAGCATTAAAATTGCATTACTCCGACCCCAATGAAACGGTGTACCTGCAAACCTTGATTAGCTGCCAAGGCGGCAACCGCCTCTGCGAAAGCAATACCAAGCACATGTTCGCCATTTTCCGTAATCACCTTCACACCGTGATTTTACGCAAAACTCGCCAACATCTGGTTGCGGTTTTCCTGCGGAATTAGCATATCCAGCTTACTATACCCAGAGTCACTGGGTAATCCCCCCATTTTTAAATGGGGCGTTTCAGTAGAATTCAGGCTGCATTTCTTAGCTTTTGTATTGGTGTTATTCCTCTAATGCCCATGTTGGGGCGTTCATTGTTGTAAGTCCAGAGCCAGCGTGTTGCATGATCCTGAACATCTTCGATGCTGTCGAAATGGTATC
>CAZCDC010000071.1:0-12203 GCA_964497195.1 uncultured Rhodobacterales bacterium
GATGGGCTGGATGCGGGTGGCAACAAAACGCCAGTGTTTCGGAAAGGGGAGTGGGTATAACCACTCCGTCCGGCTTGCTGGGGGATATTACCAAGAATCTTGATTGTCACGCAATATGTCTGCAGCTTGCGGTAGCCCCACTTCTTCCATGCGCAGAAGTAATTTTTCTGTGGTAAATTTTGGCATTTTCAATCTAATCCGCATTTCTTTTACTGCGCTAAGTGCTGTGGGGAGACTTAGATCGAAGGTATCTGCAATAAAGTCGTCGGCACTTTTTGCTTCTATTTCTAGTGGGTTTAAAATTTTTTCAGGGAAGTCTTTCAGATTGTCTGTCACTATAATTGATGCTTTTGTTTTAACGGCAACAGCCAAAATATGGGCGTCATCTTTATCAGGCAAACCGGAAAAACTTGAGATAAGAGATTCGTAGCCGTCAATTCTTGCATCGGCGAAAGCAGCCTCCATCCCTTCGCGGGCAAATTTTGCTTTTTTCTGAGCGTCATTTATTCCCTTATTATTAATTACAGTTTCAATCGCGCGCTCTGTTTCGTCCAAAATTGCAGTTGACCAGCGAGGTCTGTATAGCTCAGCTTCAGCAAGGGATAGTAAAAAATTCCTTTTGAGTGCGCCAACCAATACACATGCATCAAGAACTGCTGTAAATCGATTTGCGAACATTTCTAAATAAGCTCGGCACTGTCTTTGATAAGATGTGACATTGTTTCTGATCTTTCCTGATCACGTCGAGCTTTATAAGCAAATAGGTCTGACGCACTCACTCTTCTATGCCGACCTGTTTTGACAAACTTAATGTCGCCTTGATCAAGTATTTTTATTAAGTATGGCCGAGAAACATTAAGAATATCAGCAGCTTGCTGGGTCGTTAACTTTTCACCAACAGGAACCAACGTTACTGCTTCTCCCATACTAACATGGCGCAATACTTCAAATAACAATTGTGCAAGCGCGGGCGACAGAATTACCTCTTGCTTGCCGATATCCCTGTCAAAAAATGGCAATGACAAAGTTCCGTCATCCATTTTGGACGCAAGAATTTTGCGCAATTGAGTAGCTGCGAATCTTTCATTATCCGATGGAAGTCGCCCCCCAAACGGTTCTGCTATGCCTGATGCTATGGTCATTTTATTCTCCAAGTACCACAATAAGTAACACTTTTTGATCGACAGTCAATATTCGAAATATTCGAAATCAATTAAATTTTCGTAAAGTTAGAATAAAATAAGTTATTTTCCCGGCTCCTCACCCCTCATAAGTCTCATCCAAAGCATACCCTGACGCCCGCACCGTCCTGATCGGGTCTACTTCGCCGCGTTTGTTCAATGCCTTTCGCAGCCGCCCGACATGCACGTCCACCGTTCTATTCTCAACATAAACATCCTGCCCCCACACCCTGTCCAGCAGTTGTTCTCGGCTAAATACCCGGCCCGGGCGTTGGATTAGGACGTCTAGCAGTTTGAATTCGGTCGGGCCTAAATCAACATTCCGCTCCCCGCGCCGCACCCGCATGGTTTCGCGGTCCAGCGTGATATCGGCAAAATTCACCACTGTGCCAACAATCGCCGGATTAACGCGGCGCAGCACTGCTTTTATCCGCGCGACCAGTTCCGAAATCGAGAATGGTTTGGTGATGTAATCATCCGCACCTTTATCCAGCCCCCGCACGCGGTCTTCTTCTTCGCCCCGCGCCGTCAGCATGATGATCGGAATGTGGCGCGTTGCGGTATCTGCCCGAATTTGGCGGCATAATTCAATGCCCGAAACATTCGGCAGCATCCAGTCGAGCAGTACAAAATCCGGCTCGTCTTCGCGCACCATTTCCATGACTTCGCCGCCATCCGCCACGACTGTAACCGTAAATCCCTCTTGGGTCAGGTTATAGTCCAGCAATTGTTGCAGGGCTTCTTCGTCCTCTACCACCAGAATTTTGACAGTCATTTATTATCCCTCGCTAAGGCCGAGCGGCTCACCCTTGGGGCGGTCGTCACCCAGTGGCTTACCATGGACAATGTAATAAATCATCTCCGAAATATGGGTGGTATGATCACCGATGCGCTCAAGGTTTTTGGCAATAAACAAAAGCTGTGACCCCGCCGATATTTGCCGGCTGTCTTCCATCATATAGGTCACAACCTCACGAAACAGGCTGTTATACATCTCGTCAAGATCAATATCGTTTTCCCAGATTTCTACGGCCAGATCCGCATCAAGAGCCCCGTGCGCGGCCATGATTGCATCAAGCTGTTTGCGCGTGGCTTTGCCCATTTGCATGATCGAGCTGGTGATTCCCAGCTTTTTCCCATCTGATAAAACCAGCGCCCGCCGTGCGATATTTTTACCCAGATCGCCAATGCGTTCCAGTGTTGTTGCGATTTTGATGGCCGAGATCAGCACCCGAAGGTCCAGCGCCATGGGTTGGCGCAGGGCAATGATTTGCGTCGCCTTCTCCTCAATTTCCAGTTCAAAAGTATCTAGGATTTTATCCATATCAATGGCTTGCTGTGCCAGTTCCGGATTACGCTTTTTGACAGCCTTTAACGCGGTTTCCAGCACCGCAACCGCATGTTCGCCCATCTGGCTGATCTGGTTTTGGATATGGGCCAGTTCTTTGTCAAAGGCTGAGACGATGTGTGAATTTTCTTCCATGAATTTTCTCCTAACCAAACCGTCCGGTGATATAATCTTGGGTGCGTTGATCCACCGGATTGGTAAAAATAGCCGAGGTATCACCGTATTCAACCATATCTCCCATATGAAAAAACGCGGTTTTTTGGGAAACACGCGCGGCTTGTTGCATGGAATGCGTAACAATAACAACCGAATAGCTGTGGCGCAGCTCGTCTATCAATTCCTCAATCTGCGCCGTGGCAATCGGGTCGAGCGCGCTGGCCGGCTCATCCATCAGCAACACTTCGGGCGCAGTCGCAATAGCACGGGCGATACACAGGCGTTGTTGCTGACCACCCGAAAGGCTGGTGCCGGAATCGTGCAGCCGGTCTTTAACCTCTTTCCAGATCGCAGCACGTTTTAAGGATTGTTCGACCACATCATCAAGGTCACTTTTATGATCAACCAACCCGTGGATTTTCGGACCATAAGCCACGTTATCATAGATAGATTTCGGGAATGGATTGGGTTTTTGAAACACCATGCCAACCCTTGCGCGCAGCTGCACAGGATCAACCGATTTTGCGTAAATATCTTCACCGTCCATCAGTATTTCGCCGGTGATCCGGCAGATGGAAATCGTATCATTCATCCGGTTCAGACAGCGCAAAAAGGTTGATTTTCCACAACCTGACGGGCCAATAAAGGCCGTGACGGTTTTGTCCAGAATATCAATGCTTACGTCTTTGATGGCGTGGTTTTCGCCGTAAAAAACATCAACATTTTTGGTGGTTATTTTGTTCATAAGTTTATCCTACCAACGCCGCTCAAAGCGTTTTCTTAAAAGTATGGCTGCAAGGTTCATGGTGAAAAGAAACATCAACAACACCAGAATGGCCGCAGCCGTGCGGGCCTCAAATGCGCGCTCCGGAAAATCCGCCCAGCGGAAAATTTGTACGGGTAAAACAGTGGCATTGTCTGTTGGCCCTTTGGGAATATCAACGATAAATGCCACCATGCCGATCATAATCAACGGCGCGGTCTCACCCAAGGCGCGGGCCATGCCAAGGATGGTGCCGGTTAGAATTCCGGGCATTGACAGGGGCAAAACATGGTGCATGGAAACCTGTAAATCCGAGGCGCCAAGCGCCAGCGCTCCGTCACGAATGCTGGGCGGCACAGCCCTGATGGCGGCGCGGGCGGCGATAATAATAACCGGCAAAGTCATGATGCCCAGCACCATACCGCCAACAATCGGCGAGGATCGCTGCATGCCGAAAAACCCGATGAAAACCGATAGGCCCAGTAGGCCAAACACAATCGAGGGTACTGCGGCAAGGTTGTTTATGTTAATCTCGACCATGCGGGTAAATTTGTTGTCACGCGCGAATTCCTCCAGATAAATCGCCGCTGGAACGCCGATGAAAAATGCAAATATAATAGTGACAAGCATGGTCCAGAACGACCCGACAGCAGCGCCCCAAACGCCTGCCAATTCAGGTTCTCGGCTGTCGCCAGAGGTAAAGAAATGCTTGTTTATGCCGCTGGATATTGCTCCGTCTGAACGCAAATTCTCAAGCAGTATCATCTGAATGTCTGAGACCTTGCGCTTGATTGGCGGTGTCTCATAAACCATTAATTCCCAGTCAGATGCTGAAATTTCTGCGATATCCAAATTGCCGATGACGCGCCCCGCGCCACCATTTGCGGTGATCGTTTCCAGCACAATCCAATTTTGCCCAACCCGCACAAAAACCGAGGCGGTAAAACGGTCCAGTTCAAATATGCCGTTTTCTTGTGCGGCCAGATATTCAAGATCTGCGGCCTCAGCCAAACGCGCATCGCGGTTGGTTCCCCGGATTGCAGCCTCGGCCAGATCACCGCGTTCAATAAATACGCGCCGCCCGTTTTCTTGTAACGCGGCTTTGATGCGCAGCTTGTCAGCCCGCACCATTAGGCGGCTGCGCACATTGCCCAATAACGGCGCAAAATCATCAACGGTTGAGGTGACGGAAACCACACCATCGGACAAGTCCAGGGTCAGCGTGCCTTGGTGCGCGACTTCCTCAATCTGCCCGTAAGACCCTTTCAGATACAGGTCTGAAATATCCGATGCCAAGAAATCAAAGTCAACAGTTTGCCCAATCAATGCTGGCTGTTCCTGCACTAAATCGCGCAATTCATAGGCGGCGCCAGTGCTGATAAGGTCAAGCATATCGCGGCGTTCAACCCGACCCGTCACAAACGGAAATTTGTTTTTCAGCATATCCTTGCTAAGCTGCGAAAAATCCGAGCGCTTAATATTATCACCGTCAATCAACGCGGCATCAAGGGTGATTGGCATTTCTATATAGTGCTCAGTCATGGCGCCAAACGACTTTCCTAATACAGACCAAAGCAGCAACGTAAGCGCCAAGCCCGAAAGGATAATCGCCGTTACGCCATAAGCTTTTAGGCGTTTTTGGGCTGCATGGCGTTTCTTTAAACGCAATGCAGAATCGGCTGAGCGGTGTTTTTTCGACAGCTCTGTCATGGAAATCATTTCAGGCCCCTAATCATAATTTTCGCTGTATTTCCGAACCACGCGCATGGCGTATATGTTCAGAACCAGCGTTAAACAAAATAACGTAAAAGCCAGCGCAAATGCTGGCCCTGCGGCGGTGGATGCATCTGTGTCACCCGTAATAAGCATCACAATTTGCACGGTTACAGTGGTGACAGCCTCCAGCGGATTTGCGGTTAGATTTGCGCCTTGGCCTGCCGCCATCACCACAATCATGGTTTCCCCGACCGCGCGCGAAACGCCCAATAGAACGGCTGAGAATATCCCCGGCAGGGCGGCGGGCAAAACCACCTGTCGAACAGTTTCAGCCTGTGTTGCCCCCAGCGCGTATGACCCGTCGCGCAGGCTTTGGGGCACTGAATTAATCACGTCATCCGCCAATGAGGATATTGACGGAATGATCATAATGCCAATCACAATCCCCGCTGCCAGCGCAGATTCAGACGCCACATTGACCCCAAACAATCCACCGGTTTCGCGCAATAATGGTGCGACTGTTATGGCGGCAAAAAATCCGTATACCACGGTTGGGATGCCGGCCAGAACCTCCATCATTGGTTTAATCCAGCCCCGCACCCGCATACTGGCGAATTCCGAAAGATAAATAGCGGCAAACAGGCCAATCGGCGTAGCAATAGCCATGGCAATGCCGGTAATCATCGCGGTGCCCAGCAGCAACGGCATAATACCCACACGGTCAGGGTCAATAATTCCGTCTTGCAAACCCGAAAGCGGTGACCAGCGCGGCCCAAACAAAAATTTGTCAATGCGCCAGCCGATGCTGTCAAAAAACCCGTAGGTTTCAAAAACCAGCGACAAAATTATACCAATTGTGGTCAGTACCGCGACGCCTGCGCAGGCGAATAAAATACCCGTGACGATGCGTTCGGATTTGTTGCGCGCCCGGGTTGTTACGGTGATTTTCAGGCTGCTTATTACACCAGCCAATAGCGCGACTGCCAAAGATATAATGGGCTGGATGTTCAGTAATCCACAGATCAAAAATGCTAATGCGCCGGTGATTGCGACCAACAAAAAACTGTAAAAACCGTGATAGCCCGGTCGTGAATGCAAATTTACCAGCGCCCCGCCGCTGGCGACAATGGCGCGTTGCCTTGAGAAAAAGAAAAACCCGGTTGCGATGAGCATGATAAGCAGGACTGTAAACATCAGTGCAGCCCTGTTTCAGTCATTAAATGCACATCAGATACCGCCGCCGCATTGGCCAAAAACGCAGCTGCATCCAGCGGAATTAACCCTTTGTCAGCCAAGTACCCGTCTTGGCCGCTGGCGGATTCTGACACAAACTCAGCAGCAAAATCCTCCAACCCGGGGATCACGCTAAAATGGCCGGCTTTTAAGTAAAAGAACAGGCTGCGCGAAATGGTATAATCGCCTGATAAAATAGCGTCAAATGTTGGTTCAACCCCGTCTATCAACACAGCTTTGATCACGTCGGAATTCTGGTCAAGAAACGAAAATCCGAAAATGCCCAGCGCGTCAATATTGGCCTCAAGTTTTGACACAATCAGGTTATCGTTTTCGCCCGCATCCACATAAACGCCGTCTTCGCGAACGGTCAGCCCGCCGCATTGCACAAGCTCTGTCAATTTGCAGCCTTTGTGCAAAACCAGTTCTTCAAACGCATCGCGGGTGCCGGAGCTTGGCGGCGGGCCAAGGATTTCGATATTGATCGCTGGCAATGACGGATCAATCTCATCCCAGCGCATCGGCATCGGGCCATTGGCCGCCAGCGCGATAACCAGCTGCGCGAGGCTTAGCTCAAATTCCGGCCCTTCCAATGCGTTGGCAATAACGATGCCGTCAAAACCAATAATAACCTCGATAATATCTGTGACACCGTTTTCAGCGCATTGCGTAAATTCTTTGGCTTTCATGCGGCGCGAAGCGTTGGCGATATCGGGCGTGTTTTCACCCAAACCGGCGCAGAATAGTTTCATGCCGCCGCCGGAACCCGTTGCTTCAACTATCGGTGTAGGATGGTCTGATATACGCCCGAATTGCTCCGCCACGGCGGTGGAAAAAGGAAACACCGTTGACGATCCAACAATGCGGATTTCGTCTCGCGCCAAGGCAGGGCTTGAGGCCAGAACTGCCAGACAGGACAAGGTTGATAATCTCACGGTTTTGCCTCGGGTTACGGATGTTGTCCGCAACCTAATGTGGCTTGCATAAGCTAATGTATCGTTTTAATAACAATTTTAAGACAATGTAATCTATTGTTAAATATAGAAATTATCTATTTTGCGACTGGAACCCACATAGTAAAAACTGAACCAACGCCAATTTCAGAAACAATTTGCAAAGCACCGTTATGCCGGTTCAAAATGTGTTTCACGATGGCCAGCCCTAGTCCGGTGCCGCCTTTATCACGGCTTTTTGCAACGCTAACGCGGTAGAACCGTTCGGTCAGGCGGGGCAGGTGTTCGGCCCCAATTCCGTCACCAGAATCGCGTACTGATATGCCAACCATGCCGGGGTAATCTCGATGTGGTTCAGCCGAAGCGATCAAAACCGGGTTGCCAGCGCCGCTGTATTTCATCGCGTTTTCAAACAAGTTAATCAGCACCTGATTAAGCTGGGCGTGGTCCCCTAATACGGCTGGCATATCCGGCAACAGGTTAACCTTTATCATTGCATCCAGTTTTTCCTGCATCGGTTGCACATTCGAAACGGCCTCCGATACCAGCGCATTAAGCGAGCAACTTTCAACCGGCGGCTTGTGTTCATTTAATTCAATCCGGTTAAGTGACATCAGGTCCGAAACAAGGTTTTGCATCCGTCCGGCCTGTGCCGCCATCACAGCCAGAAACCGATCCCGCGCCTCTGGGTCGTCTTTGGCATGGCCTTGCAAGGTTTCAATATACCCCGAGATTGACGCCAGCGGTGTGCGCAGCTCATGGCTGACATTGGCAATAAAATCGCTGCGCATTTGCTCAGCTTTGCGCACCAATGTGCGGTCCTCAATCGCGACAATTACGCGGATATTTTTACCAAACTCACTGCCGCCGGGCAGCAGGCCGATATGGGCGTTAAAATGGCGCTCCGCCCAGTTTTCCGTATGAAATTTTATCTTGCCGGTTTTACCTTTATTGATTGCCGCGTTGACAGCTTTGACAAAGGTATCCGATTCAAAAACACCTGAAAAATGTTGCCGCATCCGCAGGTTTGGCAATAGATCCAGCGCTGATTGATTGGCCTGCGCCACGCGGCCTTTGCGGGTGATCACCAACAAAGGCAGCGGCATTTGCTCCAACATTGATGCACCGATCCCCGTGGCCAAATGCTTGATTGGCTCAAGCGGTAAATGCAGACGGTTAAACGGATCAAGCGGATAGCGCACATCAGCCAGATACAGCCCTTGGGGGGGGCAAACCGGACCACACATTGTGCGATCCTTGGCCTCAAGCGCTTTTAGAACATCAACGGGCTGCCACGCCCCCGAACCAACCCGCTCCAACGAGCCAACAAAGCCGCGAACCTGATTATGCAAAAAACTGCGCGCCCGAATGTGGAACCGGATTTCGGTGCCGCCGGAATGGGCCGAGGTTTCAATACGCAGTTCATTAAGGGTTTTGATCGGGCTGGCCGCCTGACAAATGGAGGAGCGAAAGGTGGTAAAATCATGTTTGCCAATCAGATAATGCGCCGCCTCGCGCATGGCGCGCACGTCCAGATTATGTTTGATCTGCCACATGGTGCCTTTGGCAAAGGTTAACGGGGCACGACGGCAAAATAGCCGGAAGGTATAGCGCCGTTCATCCGCGCCAAACCGCGCATGAAAATCATCGGGTACAATGGCAACAGCAAGAATGGAAATCGGCTGATAGCGGAGATGGAAATTCAGGGCTTCGTTCAGGCGAAACGGGTCCCAGTTTTCCGTGAGATCAATATGGGCCACCTGCCCCGTTGCATGCACGCCAGCATCGGTCCGTCCGGCACCCTGAATGCCTGTGTGGTCTTTTTGCAGAAATCGCAAAGCGTCCTCAATGGCGCCCTGAACCGTAGGCAAATCAATCTGGCGCTGCCAACCTTTGTAAGGCGCACCGGAATATTCGATTTTGAGGGCGTAACGGGGCAAAACGATTTTCCTTTGTTTGAGGTGCCATTAGCGTATCAACAGTATAAATGCTAGCGTTGGCTGTTGTGAAAAACCAAGCTTAAAGCACTGCCGGATGGCGGTGGCCTCGCTACGCTCGGCTTTGGCGCATCTTATGCCTTAAAATTCCGTGTTTAACGGGTAAAAATTGCCGAGCGCAATTTTTACAGCCTCACATCGGGCTTGTGCCTGATCACTCAGCACTTATATTTGGGTGGGGCGTTTGGCCCTAGATGAGGGAAAATTGGGCATAGGTGATATTGCTGACCAGATCGCGCGGGTGTTTGATGACACGCAAGCCAGCGCGCGTGAGCTGATGGAGCCGGTTATTCGCCTTGGCGTCACGGGCCTGTCGCGTTCGGGCAAGACGGTGTTTATTACATCATTAGTGGCAAATTTGCTGGACCGAGGACGTATGCCACAGCTCCAACCGGCTGCTGAGGGGCGTATAATGGCGGCGTTTCTGCAACCACAGCCCGACGACACTGTGCCACGTTTTGAATACGAAACCCATCTTGCGGCGCTAACCGGCAAGACCCCGCATTGGCCGATTTCCACGCGCTCAATTAGCCAATTGCGTCTGTCCCTGAGGCTGCGCCCCGCCGGAATGCTGGCCTCGGTGCGCGGTGCTAAAACTGTGCATTTGGATATCGTGGATTACCCCGGGGAATGGCTACTAGATCTACCGCTTCTCACCCAATCCTACGCTGAATGGTCAACACGAACCTTGCAACAGGCGCGCTCGCCCGCGCGAGCATCGCAGGCCGAGGGCTGGCTTGTCCAGCTTGAGGGCTGCGACACCACCGCGCCTCATGACGAAGCCACCGCCCAAAGCCTTGCGCAGTCCTTCACCGAATACCTTTCTAATTCCCGCGATGCCGGATTTTCCGGTTTTGCGCCGGGGCGGTTTTTGCTTCCCGGTGATCTCAAAGGCTCCCCCGCGCTGACATTTGCGCCTTTGCCAAAGCCAGCCAAGCCGCGCCAAGGCATGCTTTATACCGAATTTGAGCGCCGTTACGAATCGTATAAAAAGAAAATCGTCAAACCGTTTTTCCGTGATCATTTCTCAAAGATTGATCGCCAAATTGTGTTGGTTGATGCATTGGGTGCCATCCATGCCGGACCGCAAGCTGTGGATGATCTGCGGCGCGCAATGGGGGATGTTCTTACGTGTTTTCGTCCCGGAAAAAACCATTGGCTGTCGGGAATAATGGGCAAAAAGGTTGAGAAAATCCTGTTTGCCGCGACGAAAGCCGATCATTTGCATCACACGCAGCACCCACAGCTTACCGGCATTCTTGAGGCGCTGCTACGCGACGCCAAAGACCGCGCTGATTTTCACGGAGCCAGCACACAAGCTATGTCCATTGCCGCGCTTCGTGCCACCGTTGAGCAAAGCGTTACCCATAACGGCAAACAGATAGATTGCGTGCGCGGCAAGGGGATTGACGGCGTCGAGGTTGCCATGCATCCGGGAGATTTGCCTGATGATCCCGCGCATATATTAACCCCCGCGCGCCAAGGTGCCACGGAATGGCTGAATGAAGACTTTGATATCATGCAATTTGCGCCGCCAGTATTAACCCGAAAGCGGGGCGATGGCTTGCCCCATATTCGGCTGGACAAGGCTGCTCAGTTTTTAATTGGTGACAAATTATGATCAAAACCCAACAAGCCAAAACCGATGATGCTGAGGAATGTGCCGAAATATTACAAGAATGGATTGATGAAACCATTTGGTTTACCTCGCCCCGTCCAGCAAGCGCGGCTGCGCCGATGCTACGCCAAAATATTGATAAATACGGGTTTACCTTGGCTATGATTGACCAGCAGATTGCGGGGTTTTCATGCATGTCCGACGGCTTTCTTGATTTTCTCTATGTTGGGGCCAAATTTCGGAACCGCGCTGTTGGGCACAATTTGTTGAAACACTGTAAATTTGCTAGCTCAAATGGGTTTTCCCTGTGGACTTTTCAGCAAAATACTGGCGCGCGACGGTTTTATGAACGTGAAGGGTTTGTTGAGGCGGAGCGCACGGATGGTGCAGGTAATGAGGAAGGCTTGCCGGATATTCGGTATGTCTGGGAGGGAAATCATGGCTAAACGCAACGGTCCGGTAGTGCTGGATATCAAAGATCTGGATATTGTCGAAACCCCGGCTGAGGCGCCGTCAGTGCCTGATTTTGATCAACCAACGGGTGCTGCCATGCAACGGGTCACGGCAATTGCGGCGCGGCCGCGCAGTTGGTTGTCCCGTATATTCTGGATCGCTGTTATCAGTCTTGTCGGGCTTATGGCCTCGATCTCGGCATGGGATTTTGTTGGAAATCTGTTGATGCGAAATTTGATTTTGGGTCAGGTTGCCTTGGGGCTTTTGTCGGTTATTTTGCTGGTATTTGCCATTGTAATCCTGCGTGAAATTGCCGGTTTTGCGCGGATGCGGCGGCTTGACGGGTTTCGCGCACAGGCAGTTGCAGCGCGCAGTTCAGATACGCGTGCCCAAGCGCTTATTCTGCTGAAAGGCTTGGATGATTTATATGCCGGACGCGAAGAACTGCGCTGGGCGCGCAAAGAGGTGCAGGAACGCGCGCCGGAAATTCTGGATGCAGATGCGCTGCTTGATATGACTGAACTGGAACTCATGCAGGTGCTTGATGCACAAGCGCGCGCCGAGATCGAGATCGCCAGCCGACAGGTGGCGGCGGCCACCGCGATTATTCCGATGGCGCTGGCTGATGTGGTGATCGCGCTGACCAGCAATGTATCAATGGTGCGCCGTATTGCCGGCATTTACGGCGGCCGCGCCGGGCTGCTGGGATCATGGCGATTGCTGCGCGCAGTTGCTGCGCATCTGGTAGCCACGGGCGCGATGGCGATTGGCGATGATCTGATTGG